>DAORDK010000011.1:0-49702 GCA_035345935.1 Rhodocyclaceae bacterium
CGTAGGTGTCGTCGCCCAGACCGCCCGTCAGAGTGTCGGACCCGAGTCCGCCGTTCAAGGTATTGGCGACGTCGTTGCCCGTGATCTGGTCGTTTCCCGAACCACCGATGGCGTTTTCGATGACAGTCCCGTAGGCAATCCAGATGTTATTGACGGCAAAAAGATTGTTCCCTGCGCTGTCGGTGACATGGATGGCCCTTCCCAGGCGGGAGCCGAAATCGGTTCCGGCGCGAAGATCGACGATTCCGCCCTCGGTCGAGATGTAGGAAATGGTGTCGATACCCCCAGCATCCCAAAGGGTCTGGTGGTATTGAGCGCTCTGCTGGAAAACATAGCTGGACGCCCCACTTTTGTAGCCTGAATTGCTGCCGTAGAGCGCTTGGACCGCGGCGATGTCGAGGACCATGAGGGTGGTCGGCTCGTAATCGAAGTAGGTCGACGAGTCGCCGGGAGCGGCGGAGTAGCTCATCACGGTATAGGATCGGCTGTCCAAACTTGGGTCGATGATCGTTGGGTTGAGCGTTTCGTCGCCGACCTGAGAAATCTCGAAGGGGTGCTTGAGCCCCAGGGCATGGCCGATTTCGTGGATGGATGAGAGGTACGAGTAGGTTCCCGGACTCCAACGCTCGAAGTAGGACGAACCGGTAGCGTTGAACCAGACGTCGCCGCCATAAGGTGCGGCAGCCGGGCTATAGGCCCAGGCTTGAGCTTCCTCGACGTCGGTTCCGGGTAGGTGGGAGTAAGCGAACCGCAGATCGCCAACCGTGACGGCAGTATCGGCAACCTCGGTAAAACGCAAGCGACTGACGTTTGCCCAGGCCGCCAGGGCTTGCCGGACTGCGCCCATGTCCGAATTCGCCAGTGCCTGGTACCAGTCCGACCATGGTTCCTGGTTCGAGCCGAAAGGACCGTAGCCGACGACGGTGTCCAACGACCAAAAGGCAAAAGGCCCGGGAAAACTGTAGCTGACCGAGGTCGATGCCCACTGGCTGCCTTCGAGCAAGCTGTCGACCGGTTCCAAGCCGGTGAAGGTCGAGGTGATGACGGAAGAACCGGTGTAAGGGCTAGTCATGGCCGGGTCGGGCGTAAGTGCGTTGAAGTGCCCCGGAAGACAGACGGGCAATGATAATAGAATATCAAAGGATACTCGGTTTCTGCGCTTTGAGCCGTGAATTTCCCCGCAGAGGCGTTTGTTCGGGTCTGGCCGGCCAGCCTGGGAAATTGCTGCGATTCCACGATCCGCATTTCGCCATGCATTGTTTTATCGCGAAACCAGCTCAGTCATCGTCGGTTGCGCTTGGCCCTTTCAAGGCAAGGACGGCGGGCGGAGCTTTCTCTGCGAATGTATCGTTGCGCTACTCCGGGTTCGAAGCGGGCTGAGCCGTTGCGCGCGGGGCGGCTGAAAAGCATTTTTCCGCCATCGAACACGGCGGTCATACTTTGCGCCGTCGCGCCAGTCTTGCGACGCGGATAGTCCCAAATCCTCTTGCGGAAAAGGGGGCGTGCTTAGGTCTTGCGGAACCAGCTCGCGGCAAGGGCGAGGACGCTGACGGCGAGCAACGCCAGCGGTGCCGGTTCGGGAACGGCACCGCGTTCCCTGACAGCGACCTGGAGATGGTCCAGGCCGATCGCATCCTCGTCGGGGATCGATGCCAGGCTGGAAATGGAGAAGCCGGTGATGGCATCGGTTGTATCCACGACGCCGAAGAAGAGCACGTTTCCATTCACTACCTGGCTGGCGTCCAGGCCCTGTAAGAGGTCCAGAGACGTGGTGCCGCCGCTCTGGAATAGATTGAGCGTCAGGCCGGGTACGGCACTCGGATTTCCGATCCAATCGCTGGGGTCGGTCAGATAGAATCCGAGGGCGCGCAGGGGCTGGTCGAAAGCAATGCTGAAGTAGGTGCTTCCATTTCCCGAGAGGGACTCCAGGTACTGGGTGCCGGAGATGGGAAAGGTCGAGAAGGTGCCAACTCCTGCCGCGATCTGGGTGTAAGCGGTTGCCAGGTTGGTGAAGGCGGCATTGACCGCGCCTATCGAAAAAGCACCTGGAACGGCGCCCAAGGCAAGGCCATCGAAATCCTGGGTCGCCAGGGCGCCGGCTGCGGAAGCGAAACTTGCGGAAGCGGCATCCGCATTGGGGTGGGCGCCGCCCGCGGAAAGGTTGGCGTTGTCCAGCCCGAAAAAGACGGTGGGGGCGGCAACGGCGGAGGCTGCGGCCAGGAGGCCTGCCAAGGCGGCGGCGGAACGGAGTGGGCGGAGGAGGGTCGGCACGGTCGTCTCCAGATTGGGGAGAGAGTGACAACCTAACCATATTGTCATATGTTGTCAACGTCGGCGGTCGGTGCCCATCGGTGCCGCGCGAGAAGGGAGGGCAATGGCTTATCAGGAGGTTTTCCGAGTATCCAGTCGGGGGCGCGGTAGCCAGAACATCACGGGCGAGGTGAAGGCAGTGGTGGCTCGGGCAGCGATCGCGACCGGCCTGGCCCACGTCTTCGTCCGGCATACCAGCTGTTCCTTGCTCCTCACCGAGAATGCAGACCCGGACGTGCGCCTTGATCTCGAAACGCTCTTCGCTCGTCTAGTCCCCGACGGCGATCCGATCTATCGGCATGACCTCGAAGGCCAGGATGACATGGCGGCGCATGGGCGCTCCCTTCTGGCGGGGTACGAACTGACGGTGCCGGTCGGGAACGGTGAACTCCTCCTGGGCGGCTGGCAAGGAATTTTCCTCTGGGAGCACCGGACATCGTCCCATCGGCGGGAGATTGTCGTCACGGTCATCGGTTAGAATCGGATCATGATCGGAATCCTCCTCATTACCCACGGCAGCTTTGGCGAGAGCCTGATTCAGAACGCCTGCCACGTGCTCAACCGCCGGCCGCCGCTGCTGAATCAACTGGGCGTTGCCGCCCAGGACGATCCTCTGGATCTGCTCCCCCTGGCGCGCCAGTTGCTGCAACTTGTGGATGGTGGGTCCGGTGTCCTGGTTCTGACCGATGTCTACGGAGCCTCACCTGCCAATCTGACCATGAAGCTTCTCGACCCGGGCCGGGTCGAAGCGCTGTCCGGGGTCAATTTGCCCATGCTCTTGAGGGCGCTGACCTATCGGGAAAGGGGTTTTGAAATCCTGCTCGGTCGCGCTACGGCCGGTGGACGCGACGGAGTGCTGAATCTCTTGAAGGACGTTTGATGCTGTCTGCCGAAATCGAAATCATCAACAAGCTCGGACTGCATGCCCGGGCTTCGGCCAAGCTTACCCAGTTGGCCGGCAAGTTCCGCTGCGAAGTCTGGATGACCAAGGGGCCGCGCCGGGTGAATGCAAAAAGCATTATGGGAGTGATGATGCTGGCGGCCGGCAAGGGTTCTCAGGTGGTGGTCGAGACTGATGGGCCGGACGAAAAGGAGGCGCTTGACGCCATCCTGGCCCTGATTGCCGACTATTTCGGCGAAGGCGAATGAGGGAGACGCCGCGGTCATGAGCTTCACTCTCCATGGTCTGGGGGTCTCGGGGGGCATCGCTATCGGGCGTGCTCTCCTGATGTCCCATGCAACCCTGGAAGTGTCCCACCTGACCGTATCCCCGCGCATGGTGGATAAAGAGGTTGCACGCTTCGAAAAAGCGGTTGCGGCCGTGCAGGATGAGTTGGCCACGATGAAGGAGGCCGCGGAGCACGCCCCGGCCGAACTGTCTGCCTTCATCGACCTGCATGCGATGTTCCTGGTGGACCCTGAGCTGGTGGAAGTCCCCAAGGCCCTCATCCGGGAGCGGCGCTGCAATGCGGAATGGGCCTTGGTGCAGCAAATGGAGCATCTGGTCTCGCAGTTCGAGCAATTCGACGATCCTTACCTCAAGGAGCGCAAGTTCGACGTGGTTCAGGTGGTCGAGCGGGTCGTCAAGGAGCTCATGGGCCATCCGGGCCGCAATCTTCTCCGGACGGCCAAGGGGGTCAAGGAAGAAACGCTGGTGGTGGTCGCCCACGACCTTTCTCCGGCAGACGTCATTGCCTTCAAGGAACACCGTTTCGCTGCCTTCATTACCGACGTGGGGGGGGCCACTTCCCACACCGCCATCCTGGCCCGCAGTCTGGCGATACCGGCGGTGGTCGGTTTGGAGAATGGCCGGGCGGCGATTCGCGATGGCGAGGCGCTGATCATCGATGGCACCCGCGGGGTGGTCATCGTCAACCCGGATCTTCGGGTGCTGGAGGAATACCAGCTTCGCAAGAATCAGATCGAGCTGGAAAAATCCAAGCTCAAACGCCTCAAGACTGCGCCCTCGGAAACCCTGGATGGGACGTTGATCCAACTCCAGGCCAATATCGAACTGCCGGGGGATGTCCCGGAAGCCCTTGAGTTGGGCGCTGAAGGCATCGGGCTCTTCCGCACCGAATTCCTCTTTCTTGGCCGCGGCGACATGCCCGACGAGAACGAGCAGTTCGAAGCCTACAAGAAGGTCATCAAGGGCATGGGCGGACGTCCGGTCACCATCCGTACCTTCGACCTAGGAGGCGACAAGGCGGTGGACGCCTACCGCACCCAGACCAATCCGGCCCTGGGTCGTCGAGCGATCCGTCTCTCTTTGGCCGAGCCCAAGATGTTTCAGATCCAGTTGCGGGCCATTCTGCGCGCATCGAAGTTCGGGCCGGTGAAACTCCTGATTCCCATGCTTGCGCACGCCCACGAGATCGACCAGACCCTGGCTGCCCTGGAGCAGGCCAAGTCCAGCCTGCGCGGCGAGAAAATCGCCTTCGACGAGAATATCGAGGTGGGCGGCATGATCGAAATTCCCGCCGCTGCTTTGGCAGTCGGGCTGTTCATGCGGCGGCTCGATTTCCTTTCCATCGGCACCAACGATCTCATTCAATACACCCTGGCCATCGACCGTACCGACGAGCAGGTTTCCGCCCTTTACGACCCGCTGCACCCGGCGGTGCTCATGCTCATTGCCCACACCATCGCCAGCGCCGAAAAGGAGAACGTCCCCGTCTCGGTCTGCGGCGAACTGGCCGGTGACCCCGAACTCACTCGCCTCCTCCTCGGCATGGGTCTGCGCATCTTCTCGATGCATCCCTCGCAGATCCTTGAGGTGAAGAGCCGCGTCCTCAAGACCGACCTCAACGAAGTGGCTCCTGCGGTGCGCAAAATGTTGCGCCTCGACGAACCGCACAAACTCCGGGAAGCCCTCACCCGTCTTAACGTTTGATCCGGACTTGCCCCAAATCGAATGGGGTAAGGGTGTTTTCGCCGCGCGGCGAGTCGAGTTTCACGAAATGGCGGTCTGCATCATGACCCTGCTCGCCTGCGAGCTGAGCCCAGAACGAGCGCTTACACATCGCCCGGTGACGGCCGGTCGGGGCTAGCGTAGAATGGTCTCTGCTGTTTGGTGCCGGGATTCGGCGCCGCTCATCGTGGGGGCGACATGGCTTCGACGTGGGTTGCGAAGCAGTGCAGGGCATACCGAGGACCAGTCACCTCGTAAATCCATCTGGATCGCAATAACTGCCAACGACGAGCGTTTCGCTCTAGCCGCCTAACGGCGGCTGGCCTCCGAACTGGTTTGCTCCTGGGCCAGGCAGCGCAAGCTGCATCGGAGTCATAAACAAGAGATAAGGCTGTGTCGCGTCGCGAGGCGCAGCTCGAAAATCCAGCGAATCGCCTGAAGCGAGCCTGTTCGGCCGGCGCGTCAAGGCTAAAACCCAATTGACCGGACTAAGTATGTAGAACTGTCTGTAGAGGGCTTGCGGACGGGGGTTCGATCCCCCCCGCCTCCACCACAAACCTGTTTCTTGTCGTGCAACGAAGGCCGAAACACCTAGAGAAATCAAGGGTTCCGGCCTTTTTTGCGTCCAGTGGGGACGAAAATGCGGGTGTTGAATATCCGTGGTGAGCGATGGCGGACAAGATTCGGTCCCGGTGAGGACAGGGCGGCAGCCAATGTTCAGCCCGGTCACTGGGCGATGGGATGGCTCCCGGACTCAGCGCAGAACCTGGGAGGCTCGGTTTGGGTGGTCTCGGCGATCTCGACGCTCGGTCCAGTAGCCTCCGCCACCTGTGTCATCGAGTCCAGAGGCAACCGCAGTACTTGCTTCAGCACGGGTTTTTCGGGCGGTGAGAAGTGGTCCTGCGCAGCTGTATGGAATTCGGTTTTCTGAACTGCACGCTCTGCGGCTTAACCGCTACGGCGAGCAGCGGCTGGACGAATTGCAGGGTCGGGTGGCAGCCGACTGCTGTCGGAATCCCTTACAGAAACCTCGATTGGGCACTCGGTTCGCGTCGCTGGCGCTGTTTAGCGCTTGATTCCTTGACGGATGCGCCGAAATGGCACGCCGTGTGCTTGTGCCGAGCGATCAACCAGTGGCAGTATAGAAGACGCCACGCGACCGTGCCGGCCTGTGCAGGAGATTCCATGAACGATCGGGCATGGTCGCGTCAGGTATTGGTCGGGGGATGTGCGACGTATAGGATCACTGCAGGACAGGCTGCGTCATCGGGCAACTCTGACGGGTTGCCGGAACTGCGTTTGAGTTGAGAGAAAGATCGCCCAGAAGGGCGACATCTAAACGTGCCGGGGAAGCAATCTTGGAAAAAATCCAAAATGAATTGGGTGGCTATGGAGATCGGCGTATGCAGGATATCGGGCCGCCGTCAGGAGTCTCGGAGCGCCGCAGTCAGCTTGATCGCCGAGCTTGGAATTTCAATTCGGCGGGACAACTCTGCCGGAAAGAGCGTCGCCAGGGGGAACGCCGTAGCATCAATCTCGGCCCTCCACCCGGAGTGGAAGAGCGGCGCTATTTTCCCGATCCGAGAAACCTGATCAGCCCCTTGCCGTAAAGGCGGCGCATACGGTGTGCCGATAAGCTGAGCGGAATCGTGGGGCGGAACCGCGGTGAGTACCAGACCTTGCTATGACCCGCTGCGGGAGACCACATACAGGGGGCGAATAGGTTCTGGCTCGCTGACGCCGGGTTGACCGGTATGGTCGCCGGTGGCGAAACGGATCTTGTTGTGACCCGCGTTCTTGGCCCGGTACATGGCGGAGTCGGCGGCACGCATGATGTCGTCGACGGTTTCACCGTCGCGGGGGAAGAGGGCGATGCCTATGCTCACCGCGACCGTGAGACGGTGGCCCTGGATTTCGTAGGGGCTGGAGATGACGTTGCGCAACTTCTCGGCGAGCTCCAGGAGCCTGACCGATTCATTGATTTCGGGAACCAGAATGACGAACTCGTCTCCCCCCTGGCGGGAGACCGTGTCGGAATCGCGGGTGATCGCTTTGAGCCGATGGGCTACCTCAATCAGAAGGGCATCGCCGACATTGTGGCCGTAATCGTCATTGACTTGCTTGAAGAGGTCCAGGTCGGCGAAGAGTACGGCAAAGCCCTTGCCATAGCGGCGGGCGGTGGAATGGATGAGAGCCAGACGCTCGATGAGCAGTGCCCGGTTGGGAAGGTCGGTGAGATAGTCGTAGTGGGCCAGATGGTGCATCTTGGCCTCGGCTTTCTTGCGTTCTGAAATGTCGGTGAAGATGGCGACGAAATTGGATGTCTTGCCGTCGCCGCCGGCGATACGGGTAATCGCGAGCCAGGCCGGGTAGATCGCGCCATCGCGGTGGCGGTTCCAGACTTCGCCTTCCCAATGATCCGATGTATCGAGGGACTGGAACATGACCTCGAAGAACGCTTCCGGATGGCGTTTCGAGGCCAGGAAACCGATGTGCTTGCCCAGGGCTTCTTCGGCCGGATAACCGGAAATGGCCGAAAAAGCTGGGTTGACAGAAATGATCTGCCGCTGGGCATCGGCGACGAAAATGCCTTCGTGGCAGGCTTCGAAAACGCGGGCCGCCAGGGCCATACCAGCCTCCGCTTCCTTGCGCGCGGTGACGTCGGCAATGACGCCGACCAAACCGCAGACCTCTCCTTTGCCGTTTCGGAGCGGCCGGCCGGTCAGCAGGCCCCAGAAGAGACTTCTGTCGTGACGGTAATAGACTCGCTCCAGATTGACCGAAGGCATTTCCCGACCCAGGAGGGCGGTCAGTCGGCGGCTGGCGCTGTCTCTTTCCGGGGGGGCGATGAGGCTGATGTAGTCGCTACCGATCAAGTCATCCATGGAGCGGCCAAAGAGTTCGGTCATCCTGTGGTTCGCGTGGGTGATGCGGCCGCTCAGGTCGACGAGAAATATGGCGGCACTGGAAGCATCGTAGATCGAACGCAGGAGCGCTTCGCGCTCGTGGAGCCCTGCCTCGGCGACCTTGCGATCGTGAATGTCTACGCAGGAACCGATGTATCCCGCCAGATCGCCCCGGTCGTTAAATCGAGGTGTGGCGGAATCCATCACCCAGTGGAAACTCCCGTCGATATTGGACAGGCGATATTCGACATTGAACCCCTCGTGGGCCGCACAGGCTTCCCCGATCCGGGCAATAGTCCTGTCCCGGTCTTCTGGATGCACGAAGTCGGACCACTTGTAGGCGTCGGTGGCATTCGGATCGCACCCGGTAAAGTCGACCCATTGCTGGCCGAACCAATTCCGTACCCCGTTTGAGTCCGAGACCCAAATCAGCACCGGTACGGAATTCGCCAGGATGCGAAAGCGGCGTTTGCTCTCTTGCAGATCGTGGTTGGCTTGGGCAGTCTGGGCAAGGGCGGCGGCTACCCGCCGATGGTTGCCGACCAGCAAGCGGGCAAGTACAGCCAGCACCACGCTGAGCAGGACACCCGCCGCCAAGATACGCGAACTCCTGAGGTGCTCTACGCTGGCGGCAAAGTCCGGGAGCGCGTCAAGTTCGACGGCCCAGGCTTGGCTGCCGAACTCCACCAGCCTGACGCTGCGCAGGGCGAAATCCCCCTTGGCCGCGGCAGGATCGACGGAATCGAAGAACAGTTGCTCGGCTTCGGTGCTGCGCCCGTCGAAAATGCGCATCCGCATGCCCGGTGCGGCGTTGCCGTAGGCTTGAGCCAGGCTGTCGGTCGCGAAACCCTGTGCTGCGAGCTGAAGGAAGGCCCAACCGATAAAACGATCGTCCGTTGCGCTGCGGGTTGCGGACGGCCGAAAAGCGGGGGCAACCAGGACGAAACCGGCTTGTTCGCCACCTGGGGACGCTGCGCGGAGCACCAGCCTCGGGGTTAAGACCACCGTGCGCTGTTCCCTTGCCCTATTAAGGGCCAGTTGAATCGCCGGATCGGATTGCAGGTCGAACCCCAGCGGCGGATTGCTGGGTCCCGAGCGGGTCGCAAAGTGAGTCACCGGGACGAAGAGCGGGCGTTCGCCGGGTGGCGAGATGGCGTAATCCGTAAGGCCCGCTCTGGCCTGGGCGACCAAGTGACTCTCAAGTTCTGCCGCTGCGACCGGCTTGGCAAAGCCGATTCCCAAGACGCCGGGGAGTTGAAGGGCATTGCCCTGG
This sequence comes from Rhodocyclaceae bacterium, assembly GCA_035345935.1. GTDB lineage: Bacteria > Pseudomonadota > Gammaproteobacteria > Burkholderiales > Rhodocyclaceae > SSSZ01. Next base: position 9,401 of record DAORDK010000011.1, read on the forward strand.
GCGTCGGCAAACGCCGCGAAGCCACTCTGGTCGAGATCGGGATTGGCGGCAAATAGGCCGGCAACTCCCCTCAGCAGTTCGCCGTTCCCCCGCAGGCGGTTTTCCAGTTCGCGGACTACCGTGGTGGACTGGGCCTCAAATTCCCTTTGCAGGGCTGCTCCACCATCGTTGCTCACGTTCCACCACGTCACCCAGGTCGTGATGAGCCCCGCGACCAGAAAGGCTGCCGGCAGGAAGCGAACCCACCCCGCAAGGGAGTAGTGCGCTGAGTCGGCAAGAGGGGGCTGGGGTGCGGGGGGCATCGAATTGGCGCCCGAGGGAGGTCAGGACATAGCCATTTTATGCCAGGCGACGAAAGATTTCTCGAGTCAATTCGGACTGATTCATGCAGTAAAAATGCAGCCCCGGCGCACCTTTTGCAAGTAAGTGCTCACATAGCTCAGAAACGACGTCCAGTCCAAAAGCACGAATAGATTCTGCATCGTCTCCGAAGCCTTCGAATTTTCTTCGCATCCAGCGCGGGATCTCGGCACCGCAGGCATCCGAGAAGCGCGCCAGCTTGGAAAAGCTGCCGATCGGCATGATGCCGGGAACGATGGGAACATCCACTCCGGCAGAGCGGACCTCGTCCACGAAATGGAAGTAGGCGTCAGCGTTATAGAAATACTGCGTGATGGCGGAATTGGCACCGGCTTTCACCTTGCGAACGAAATTCTGCAAGTCCTCGCGGGGGCTCCTGGCCTGGGGGTGCCACTCCGGGTAGGCGGCGACTTCAATGCTGAACCAGTCGCCGGTCTCGGCCCGGATGAATTCCACCAGTTCGTTGGCGTAGCGGAACTCACCGGCTTCCGCCATGCCGGAACGGAGGTCGCCGCGCAGGGCGACGATGCGGCGGATGCCGGCGGCCCGATAGTCGGCAAGGATTTCTCGGATATTGTCCCGGGTGGAGCCGATGCAGGACAGGTGGGGCGCCGCGTCCAGTCCCTCGGCGGCCATTTCCTTGACCACGGCGAAGGTACGCTCGCGGGTCGAGCCGCCGGCGCCGAAAGTGACGGAAAAGAAGGCCGGCTTCAGTTCGGCCAGATTGCGGCGAACGACGCGCAGCTTTTCGACCCCTTCGGGAGTTCCGGGCGGGAAGAATTCGATAGAGAGTTGGTGGTTCATGGGTTCAGCCAGATAAAGAATTCGCGGTTACCGTCGCCGCCCAGGATGGGGCTCTCGAGCCAGGCGCGGACGGTCAGACCGAGGCCTGCCGCACAGGCACGCAATTTGTCCTCGACAACCGGGTAGAGCGCCGGGTCGCGGACAATCCCGCCCTTGGCGAGGCCGCCTCGCCCAACCTCGAACTGCGGTTTGACCAGGAGGAGGAGATCCCCCGAAGCCGCCAGCAAAGGAGGCAATTGGGGCAGGACAAGAGTCAGGGAAATAAACGAGAGGTCGCCGACGATGACCTCAAAGCCGTCCGCCGGAAATCCGGGAGCAAGGTCGGCAGCCGTGAGGGCTCGACAATTGACTCCTTCGACGGCAGTGACCCGGGAGTCGCTCGCCAAACGCGGATGCAACTGACCGTGGCCCACATCGACTCCGACCACCCGGGCCGCGCCGGCCTGCAACAGACAGTCGGTGAATCCGCCGGTGCTCTGGCCGACGTCGAGGCAGAACTTGCCGTCAACGGCGATACCGGTCTCAGCCAGGGCTCCGGCAAGCTTGAGGCCGGCACGGGAGACGTAGCAGTCAGCCGGGTCGGCCTCGACCTGTAGACCGGCGCAAGCGGGCAGGTCCTGCGCCGGCTTGACTACCGCGTCGCCATCCCAGCGTACGCGTCCGCTCGCGATCAGCCGTTGCGCCACCGCCCGGGAGCTTGCCAGGCCTCGACTGACGAGAAGCTGGTCGGCGCGGGGCACGTCAGTCCTTCTTCCCCGCAAGGAGCAGCGAGGAGAGCAGCCAGGAAATGATGCTATAGCCGATCGACCCGAAGAGGGCCGACCAGAAGCCGCCGACCTGGAAGCCGGTCACCAGATGCCCGGCCATCTGGAAGAGCAAGGCGTTGATGACGAAGATGAAGAGGCCCAGCGTGAGCAGCGTCACCGGCAGGGTAAGGAGAATGAGCAGAGGTCGCAGCAGGGTATTGATGAGGCCGAGCACCAAGGCCACCCACAGGGCGGTGGCGAAACTGGCGACCGAGATCGAGGGTACCACGTAGGGCAAGGCGATCAGGGCAACCGCGTTGATGCCCCAGGCGGCAAGAAGTCTGAACATGCGGGGCTCCCCTCCGGTTTGGCTGCCGGCCCCTGGCGGGGGCCGGCGGGGCAGCTTAGTAGCGGTAGTGGTCGGCCTTGTACGGGCCGTCCATGGAAACACCAATGTAAGCGGCTTGTTGCTCGGTCAGGCGAGTGAGCTGAGCGTTGAGCTTCTTGAGCTGCAGCCGTGCCACCTTCTCGTCCAGATGCTTGGGCAGAGTGTAGACGCCCACGGGATAGTCGGCCGTGCGGGTGAACAGCTCAATCTGGGCGATGGTCTGATTGGCGAAAGAACTGGACATCACGTAGGACGGGTGGCCGGTGGCGCAGCCGAGATTCACCAGGCGGCCCTTGGCGAGCAGGATGATGCGCTTGCCATCGGGAAAGATGACGTGGTCCACCTGCGGCTTGATCTCTTCCCACTGGTACTTCTCGATGGCGGCGACGTCGATTTCGTTGTCGAAGTGGCCAATGTTGCAGACGATGGCCTGGTCCTTCATCTTGGCCATGTGCTCGTGGGTGATGACGTGGTAGTTGCCGGTGGCGGTGACGAAAATGTCGGCCTTGTCGGCGGCGTAGTCCATGGTTACCACGCGGTAGCCTTCCATGGCCGCCTGCAGGGCGCAGATGGGGTCGATCTCGGTGACCCACACTTGAGCCGAGAGGGCGCGCAGCGCCTGGGCGGAACCCTTGCCGACGTCGCCGTAGCCAGCCACCAGGGCAACTTTGCCGGCGACCATGACGTCGGTGGCGCGCTTGATGCCGTCGACCAGGGATTCGCGACATCCGTAAAGGTTGTCGAACTTGGACTTGGTCACCGAATCATTGACGTTGATGGCCGGGAACTTGAGGTCGCCACGCGCATGCATCTGGTAAAGACGGTGGACGCCGGTGGTGGTTTCCTCGGTGACGCCCTTGATCTGGCCGAGGCGCACCGAGTACCAGTTGGGCGCCACGGCCAGCTTGGCCTTGATGGCGGCGAAGAGGATGGTTTCCTCCTCGGAGCCCGGTTTGGCCAGAACGCTGATGTCCTTCTCGGCCTTGGCGCCGAGGTGCAGCAACAGGGTGGCGTCGCCGCCGTCGTCGAGGATCATGTTCGAGTAGCCGCCGTCGGCCCATTCGAAAATACGGTGGGTGTAGTCCCAGTATTCGGTCAGGGATTCGCCCTTGACGGCGAAGACCGGGATGCCAGCAGCGGCGATGGCCGCAGCGGCGTGGTCCTGGGTGGAGAAGATGTTGCAGGAAGCCCAGCGCACTTCTGCTCCGAGCGCCGTCAGGGTCTCGATGAGAACGGCGGTCTGGATGGTCATGTGCAGCGACCCGGTGATGCGGGCACCCTTCAAGGGCTGGCTCTTCGCGAATTCCTCGCGAATGGCCATGAGACCCGGCATCTCGGTCTCGGCAATCTTGATTTCCTTGCGTCCCCAGCCGGCGAGGGCCAGGTCGGCGATGACGTAATCTTTGAATTCAGCCACGGTGTTCATGGGAACTCCTCAAACAAGTGGCCGGGGGGAGGTGGGGAGCGAAGGCAAAGCATTGCGCTTGTGCCGCTCTCATCCACCTTCCCGTGCCCGGCACGGGTTGGTCGAATGAGCGCCGTTGAGAACCGAGCCTGAGGGAAAGGGATACTTCGCCCCTGCAGCGCTCCTCGGTAGACGAAAAATTATACGGATTTGCCCCGCGCTTGGACAGCGTCTCCGGCCCAATACTGGTCGATGTCCTTCAATCCCCAGCGCGAGGCGCTTTCGCGGCCGGCAATCTTGTCCAGAGCACCTGCCCGGGCAAGGTCCACCAGTTCGGGCTTGATATAGGCCCTGGATTTTGTGGAAAAAAAGACTTTTACCTTGGGGACGAGGAGCGATTTTTCGTTCTGCTCGACCACCACGCCCAGGCGACCTGACTGCAGCCGGACGAGGGAGCCGACGGGATAGATGCCGAGGCTCTTCACGAAGGCTTGAAACACCTTGGGGTCGAAGTGTCCTTCCCATTCCGCCATGCGCTTGATCGACTCCGCCGGGTCCCAACCTGCCTTGTAGGGACGGTTTGACGTGACGGCATCGTAGACGTCGCACACTGCCCCCATGCGGGCGAACAGGCTGATTTGATCTCCCCCGAGACCCTCGGGGTAGCCGTTGCCGTCCATGCGCTCGTGATGGTGGAGGCAGACGTCCTTCATGACGTCGCTCACCCCATGGCCTTCGAGCAGCAATTTGTGGCCTTCGGCGGGATGGGTCTTCATCACCGCAAATTCTTCGTCGGTCAGCTTGCCCGGTTTGTTGAGGATTTCGGGCGGCATCAATGCCTTGCCCAGATCGTGCAAAAGCCCAGCCATGCCCGCTTGTCGCGTGGCGTCGTCGTCCAGGCCCAGTTGCCGGGCAAGGGCGATCATCAGGGCACAGACGGCCACCGAATGCATATAAGTGTAGTCGTCGGCGGTCTTCAGCCGGGCCAGACTGATCAGTGCGCCGGGGTTGCGCAGCACCGAACTGGAGATTTCCTCAACCAGGTCCTGGGCCTGCTCCGCGTCGATCGCCTTGCCCATGCGCGCTTCGCGGAACATCGAGACGACGGCTTCGCGGGATTTTGCGCAAATCCGCGACGCCCGTTTGACCTCGTCCTGGAAGCTGGACTGGGCGGGGAGCGGTTCGGGCTCTTCCTTGGGAGGAGGTTCCTCGCTCGCTGCCACCGTATTCGCGGCCTCGACGTCGAGGCCCTTGGAGGAATCGATCCAGACCTCGCGAATGGCGCTCTCCTGAATCAACGCCAGATCGCGCGGATTGGTCAGGACAAATTTGGTTCGCCAGAAGGGGTGATCGAGCCAGGCGCCACAGAAGGCATGCAGGTGCATCCCCAGCTTGAGGTTGGCAATGCTGATTTTTTTGAGCATGGCCGAAGATTCTAGCGCAGGACTTTCCGCGGGTGTCAGCGCTTCGCGGGAGCGCTACGCCCTCGCGCTGAATACCCGGCTTCGGCGCCAACCGACGTTGCGCGATCCACTGCGGTAGCGTCGGTTGGGCTGCAGCTTTGCTTACCCTCCGGCGGCGTTGCGCAGCAACGCCGCGACACGAGATGTCGGCACCGGCCGGCCCGCTGGGCCTCAACCTGGCCGCGGGCGGCCAGGTTGGCCTGCGCCGAAGTACCGACCCCGTTCCGCGGGTGGCTCGTCTGCTGCGCTTACAGACCAGCGTCGTTGCGCAGCAACGCCGCTCGGTCGGTACTTTCCCAAGTGAATTCCGGTTCGTCGCGACCAAAGTGGCCGTAGGCGGCGGTTTTCTGGTAGATGGGGCGGAGCAGGTCTAGCATGTTGACGATGCCCTTGGGGCGCAGGTCGAAGTGCTTCTTGATCAGCGCAGTGAGGGTTTCGTTGCTGACCTTGCCGGTGCCGAAGGTGTCCACCATGACCGAAGTCGGGTGGGCGACGCCGATGGCGTAGGAGACCTGCACCAGGCAGCGGGAAGCCAAACCGGCGGCGACGATGTTCTTGGCGACGTAGCGGCCGGCGTAGGCGGCAGAGCGGTCCACCTTGGAAGGATCCTTGCCGGAGAAGGCGCCGCCGCCGTGGGGAGCGGCACCGCCGTAGGTGTCGACGATGATCTTGCGGCCGGTAAGGCCGCAGTCGCCTTGCGGGCCGCCGACGACGAAGCGGCCGGTGGGGTTGACCAGGTACTTGATGTCGCCCTTGATCAGCTCCTTGGGAAGGACCGGCTTGATGATTTCCTCTATGGTGGCTTCGCGCAGGTCTTCCAGGCTGATATCCGGGGAGTGCTGGGTGGAAAGAACCACGGTGTCGATGGAATCGGGCTTGCCGTCCACGTAGCGGATGGTGACCTGGGATTTGGCGTCCGGGCGTGCCCAGGGCAGGCGGCCGTCTTTGCGCAGCATGGCCTGGCGCTCGACGAGGCGGTGGGACAGGTAGATGGGCAGGGGCATCAGGGACGGGGTTTCGTCGCAGGCGTAACCGAACATCAGGCCCTGGTCGCCGGCGCCCTGATCCAGATTGTCGTCGTAAGCCTTGTTCACGCCCTGGGCGATGTCCGGGCTCTGTTTGTCGTAGGCCACCAGTACCGCGCATCCCTTGTAGTCGATACCGTATTCGGTATTGTCGTAGCCGATGCGTTTGATGGTGTCGCGGGCGACCTGGATGTAATCGACGTTCGCCGAAGTGGTGATCTCGCCGGCCAGGACGACGAGGCCGGTATTGCACAGGGTCTCGGCGGCGACGCGGGAATGCTTGTCCTGGGCCAGGATGGCATCCAGGATGGCGTCGGAAATCTGGTCGGCGACCTTGTCGGGATGGCCTTCGGAAACGGATTCCGAAGTGAAGAAGAATTCGTTCATTGCAGCTCCAGCGGTCCTGTTGTCCGGCGTTACCGGCTTCGGACCACGAGCTGGCGACGCTTTAGCAGTACTTTTGAATCGCCCCGCAAGTTGTCTCTTTAACTCGGCGATTCGATAATGGTAACCCTTTCCTCCCCGAATTCAAGCCCGTCGTTCCATGGTTTTCGTCTATCGCCTCCTTGCGAGGCTCCCCCTGGGCTGGTTGCACGGGCTCGGCGGTGTCGTCGGGCGAGGGGTCTACTGGTTTTCGCCGACCTACCGGAGGCATCTGAGGGCGAATATGACTCAGGCCGGGCTGCCTCCTGGCCTCTGGGGTCCAGCGGCAGCCGAGGCGGGCAAGCAGACGCTGGAAGTGGCGCGTATCTGGCTTCGAACGCAGGCGGAGGCCACTGCCCTGGTGGTCGAGGTTGTCGGAAGCGAGCATCTGGACGAGGCCCGAAAAGCTGGCCGCGGAGTCATTTTTCTCACGCCCCACCTGGGATGTTTTGAGATTACCGGCCAGTACCTTGCCGCCAGCGGCGATCTTACCGCCCTCTATCGGCCACCCAAGTCGGCGACCTTGCAGACCCTGATTCTCCTGGGCCGCCAGCGCGAACGCCTGCATCTGGCGCCGACGAATCTGCAGGGTGTCAGAAGTCTGGTGAAGGCGCTCAAGCGGCAGGAAATGGTCATCCTGGTTCCGGATCAGGCGCCCAAGGAAGGCGAGGGGGTTTGGCTGCGTTTTTTCGGTCGCTACGCCTACACCATGACCCTGGCCGCGCGTCTGACCGAAACCGGTGCCCCCTGCCTGATGACCTGGGGGGAGCGCTTGCCGGAGGGGCGAGGATTCCGCCTCCATTTTTCTCCTCCGAGCCAACCGCTGGTGGGCACTACGGTGGAACGAGCCCAGCAGATCAACGACGAAATCGAACGCTTGGTGCTCGCTTGCCCGACCCAGTACCTCTGGGGGTACAACCGCTACAAGCGGCCTAGTGGCGCCGAACCGCCCCCAGAGGCCTGAGGGGCGGTCGCTCAGGTTGATGCCATCACGGCGGTTGCCGATCACGTCGTTGCACCCTTTCGCCATGCTGCCCCATACTCCAGCGCTGGGCCAGATTCGGGTCTTTCCTCTACACCGATCCGGCGCCATCGAAGGGACCGCTAAAGCCGGAACGGTGCACCCTCGTCAGCCTCCAATCACAACACCGGCAGCAGACCCGAGGACCCCCCCATGACTCCCCAGACCCTAGAGATCCGACCGGTCACCTACCCGGACGTCCCGGCAATTTCGGCCCTCGCCCGGGAAATCTGGCAAGCCAGCTATCCGGGGATCATCACCCAGGAGCAGATCGACTTCATGCTCGAGCAGCGCTACGGCAACGAGCGGCTCTATGACGATCTGGAAGATTTGCACAAGTGGTTGGACCAAGCCTTCTATGAAGGTCGCCGGGTCGGCTTTGCTTTCTGTGAGATTCACAACGGCGAATTCAAGCTGGACAAACTCTATGTCCATCCCGAGGTCCAGCGCCAGGGTGTCGGCGGCTTGTTGATCTCCCATGTCAGCGAGCGCGCCCGCAGTCTCGGCTATCCCTGCGTGATTCTTCAAGTCAACAAGCGCAACACGAAAGCGATCTCGTCCTACCGGAAGTACGGATTCGAAGTGAGAAGTTCGACCGTAGACGATATCGGCGGCGGCTATGTGATGGACGACTACGTGATGGAAAAGCTTTTGTAGCACTTGCAGGGCGGCGCCCCGCACCGTTCCTGTACCAGGATAAAACTCGTGTATTTGTTTAGAAATTAGATGTAAACTACTGTTATTTAGGTATTGTTGCGCATATTGTGAAACTCAGATTCACCAAGATGCATGGCCTCGGCAACGATTTCGTCGTGCTCGATGGCGTGCGGCAACCTCTGGCCCTCACGGCCGACCAATTGCGCTTCCTCGCGGATCGCAATTTCGGCGTCGGCTGCGACCAGATTCTTCTGGTGGAATCCCCGGGGCAGTCCGGCGTTGATTTCCGCTATCGCATCTTCAATGCCGATGGCGGCGAGGTCGAGCAGTGCGGCAATGGAGCGCGATGCTTCGTGCGTTTCGTTCATGAGCAAGGTCTCACCGACAAGCGGGAAATTCGCGTCGAAACCAAGAGCGGCATCATCGGTCCTCGCCTCGAACCAGATGGCCAGGTCACCGTCGACATGGGCGTGCCGCGCTTCGCTCCGGCGGACATCCCTTTCGTGAGCGACAGCGATGCCATCGTCCAGCCCTTGGCCTTGGCCTCCGAGGAGGTCGCCGTCAGCGTCGTCTCGATGGGCAATCCCCATGCCGTCCAGGTGGTGGCTGACGTCGATTGCGCGCCGGTCGCCGTCCAGGGGCCGGCCATCGAAGGGCATGAGCGGTTTCCGCAGCGAGTCAACGCGGGATTTCTGCAGGTGGTCGATCGCCACAGCGCCCGCCTGCGCGTCTATGAGCGCGGGGCGGGAGAAACCCTGGCTTGCGGCACCGGCGCCTGCGCGGCCGCCGTGGTTGGGATCCGCCGCGGACTTCTTGATTCGCCCGTGCGCATGGCGACCCGCGGCGGCATCCTGGATATCGCTTGGGCCGGTCCCGGTCAGCCGGTCTTCATGACCGGTCCGGCGACCACTGTCTTTACCGGAGAAATCGACCTATGACTCCCCTCCTGACCGCCGACGACGTCGCCCGCTTCCTGCAGGCGAACCCGGCCTTCTTCGATCAGAATGCCCAGCTGCTCGCTCAGCTCTACGTGCCCCATCCCCATGGTGGGCGCGCAATCTCGCTCAATGAGCGCCAGATGCTGGTGATGCGGGAAACCAACCGCCAGCTCGAAGGAAAGTTGGCCGAATTGATTGCCTTTGGCGAGGAAAACGATGCCATCAGCGAAAAGGTCCATCGCCTTGCGGTAGCCCTGATTGCGGCCGAAACCTTCCAGGCCGTGATTCATCTGCTCAATTTCCATCTGCGGGACGATTTCGCCATTCCCCATGTGGCGCTGCGCCTCTGGGACCGTCCGGAAGGGATCGACGATCTCCCCGAGTTTGCCGCCGTAGGCGAAGAGCTGCAGGCGTTTGCCGAAAGCCTTTCCCGCCCCTATTGCGGCAGTACAGCCGGATTTGGCACTGCCGCCTGGTTCGGCGAACACGCCGATCACATTCGTTCCCAGGCGCTGGTCGCACTGCGCAACGGCGGCGGCACCATCGGCCTGATCGCTCTGGGCAGCGAGGATCCCCAGCGCTTTTTCGTCGATATGGGAACCCTTTATCTCGAACGCCTGGGTGAGCTGGTTTCCGCAGCCTTGGCCCGGGTCGCGCGCCCTCTATCGTGACGCCTGCTGCCGCCGTCGATGCCTATCTGGCCGAACTGGCCGAGCAGCGGCGGCAGTCCCCCCATACCGTGACCGCCTATCGGCGGGACCTTGGCAAGCTGCTCGTTCTCGCGGGAGAGGTTCCGCTGGCGGCCATCGGTGCCCATCACATCCGGCGATTCATCGCGCAACTCCATGGGGGAGGCCTGACCGGCCGTTCCCTGGCGAGGCTTCTCTCGGCCTGGCGTGGATTCTACGGATGGCTGGGCCGGCGGGGCGATGCGGTGGCCAATCCGTGCGACGGCGTCAAGGCGCCGCGGTCGCCCCGTCGATTGCCCAAAGCCCTGACGGTGGACGAGGCGGCGAGGCTTCTCGACCCACAGACCGTCGACGACGATCCCATTCTCGCAGCACGGGACAGTGCCATGTTCGAGCTCTTTTACTCCTCGGGGTTGCGCTTGGCAGAACTCGTCAGCCTCGATGTCGATGCTTCGGATTCAGCGGTGCGCGACGGGGAAATCCGGGTTACCGGAAAACGCGGAAAGACCCGTATCGTTCCAGTGGGGGCCAAAGCGCGGCAAGCGCTCTCCGCCTGGGCCGCCGTTCGTCCTACGCTGGCCGATGATGGGGAGCATGCCCTTTTCGTGGGCCGCAGGGGCCGTCGAATCCACCCCAGGGTGGTCGAGGAGCGGCTCGAACGGCAGGCGATAAACGCCGGTCTGCCCCGCCACGTCCATCCCCATATGCTGCGCCACTCTTTTGCTTCGCACGTCCTGCAATCGTCGGGAGACCTGCGGGCGGTGCAGGAAATGTTGGGCCATGCCAGCATTGCGTCGACCCAGGTCTATACCCATCTCGATTTTCAGCATCTGGCCAAGGTCTACGACGCCGCGCATCCGCGCGCCAAGCGTTCCTAAGCATCATCCAACCTCGCAGCGGAGCAGGTCGCGCCATGTGGTCAGGTAGGCTATCGGCAGCCGGAAGCGCGACTGCCGATGTCCATGAGAATTTCCGCCGCCTCCTCCGCACCCGTAGGTTGCGCGGCTCGCCGGGGAGAGGCGCTGGCGACGTGCTCCAGGACTGATGTCGGGATCCCGGAGTTGAGCGAACCGGAAACCTCGATGCAATTTCCGTTGCTTGCGAGCCATTCGATCAGGCAATCCTGCTCGGGCCAATCGGCGCGCCGCTGGAAGATGACCGGAGTGCCATTCACCGCGGCTTCGGTGAAGGTCCCGTACCCGGGCTTGGTCACGACGGCATCGACCGAGGCCAGTAGATCGGGGAAGGCAAGACCGAAGGACTCGACCGATCGAGTATCTGCGCGCCGGCATCTCCACTCCTCTGGTAGGATCCAGAAAATGTCCGGGCGCGTCGGCCAATCCTCCACCGGAAGACGGTGGCTGATTCCCCCTAGGGCCAGGAGGACCGCCCGGGTTCCGGTGGGGAGCCCAAGGTCGCAAGGACGACCAGGGCTGGCAACGACACCGATGGGAACGACCCTCGCGAGCTTGGCCATCGGCATTCCGGGGGTGATCCGCAGGAAGGCGCTGGCCGAGCGGTAGGCAGCCAGCATTTCGGCATGGATGGGGGCAGCCCAGGCCTCGGCCCCAAAAAAATGGGCAAAGAGATCGGCCCAATTGAGCGAGCAGGCGGCGACGGCGGGAACCCCTGCGGCAGCGGCTCCGGCCAGCGCCAGGTAACTGACGTTGGCGAATACCAGGTCGGGAGCGAGGTCGGAGATGGTGGCCGCGTCGCGGGCAACCCGGCGATCCCAGTCGGCATGGACTTCGCGATACTCCGCTGCGCTCGCAATCCGGTCGACGGAAAGCGCGTCAAGCATGCGGAAACCAAAGTCGGACGCCTGTTGCCAATGGGTGAACTCGATCCCGATACGCTGGCGCAGGCGTTCGGTCGGGATCGCGCTGCGGATAGTGAGGCGCAGGTCGGTTCTCTTTCGCGCGAGAGCGTTGAGAATCGGTGCGGAAATCGCCAGATGGCCGAGACCGTGGCCAGAAATGTCGGCGAAGAGGTGCATCAGGGCCGCGATTCGAGAGAGGTTGCGGGAGTTTCGGCCCGGCGAAGGGCGAATTTCCGCTGGTGCACTTCCACGACGAGGACGGCGGCCATCAAGGTCTCCAGAGGCAACGAAGGGTGCCAGTGTAAATCGGTCGGCAATGGGAAAAAACCCGGATCCTTCGCGCTTGCCGAGAGGAAGCTCGGGGAGTACGGTGTTCCTCTGATTTGAAGAGGTGCCATGGCCAACAAACGATCCCGCGAACAGCACCATCTTGCCGGCAAGGGCGGATTGGACGGGAACGTTCGGGCTCAAAGCAAGTGCCGGTCGATATGGCACTTTCCTGTGCTCGCGGTGGCCTTCGGCGGGACCGCTATCCTGATCCTGTGGACGGTGATCTTCGCCGGCTTGGCGAGCATGGAGAGGGCTGAATTGGCCAGCGCCAATCGGGGCATCGCCAACCTGGCCCGCTCGTTTGCGGGCCATGTCGAGCGTTCACTGGACGGTATCGACCAGATCCTCACGGTGGTTGCCCGAGCCGTCGTCGAACGCGGCGTGCCGGATCACCTCTCGGAAATTCTCGGTGAGGGGGTGCGCAACGATCCTCTGTTCCTCTCCCTGGCCGTGGTCGACCCGGAAGGGGGGGTCGCAAGTCAGATCGGGGCGCCGCTGCCGGACCCCGTCGATCACGACTTCTTGCTCCGCCAGCGCCAGCGGCCCGATGGCGGCCTTCTGGTGAGCGTGCCGCAGACGGGGGTGCGTTCTGCCCAGGGGGCGATCCAATTGTCCGAGCGCATCGTCGAACGCGATGGCAGCTTTGGCGGGGTGGTGGTCGCGTCGGTCGCTCCCGAGTTCTTCACCCGCTTCTACTCGCGATTCGATCTGGGTGAAGGTGGATCGGTTGCCTTGGTCGGACTCGACGGAGCCCTTCGCGTCCGTTATCGGCAGGGCGGCGAGTTAAACGCCACCTCGGGCAATTCCGATTTGCTTCCCGCGGAATTGGGATTGCAGATTCAGGCGGACGCCCTTGGGCAGTCAAGCGAGGCGGACGCCGGGCGCCTCTACGCTCATCTGGTCCTTGAACGATATCCCCTGGCGGTGGCGGTGGCTATGACCGAAACCCACGTCCTCTCCGGATTTCGGGAAAGGCGCCAAGAATTGTTGACGCTCGGAGTCCTGGTCAGTGCAGTGATCGCCACGCTCACCGGGCTGCTGGGCCTTCGATCGGTCCGGCTCGCGCGTGCCGAAGAGCATGCCCGCGGTGCCCTCGAGCAACTGCGTCTGAGTGCCAAGGTCTTTGAAGAAAGCAGTGACGGCATCATGATCTGCGATGGCAACAATCGCATTCTCACCATCAATCGGGCCTTCACCGCCATCACCGGCTACGCCCCGGATGAGGTGGTCGGCCGCAATCCCCGATTTCTGAGTTCGGGCGCGACGGCGCCGGAGACCTATCAGGAGATGTGGCGGAGCCTGAAGGAGAGTGGCGCCTGGCACGGCGAAGTCGTCAATCGCCGCAAGGACGGCGAAGAATATCCGGAGTGGCTTTCGGTCTGCGAGGTCCGCGATGACCAGGGCGAGATCACGCACTTCATCGGTATTTTCTCGGACGCCACCGCCCATAAGTTTGACAGTCGGCGCCTTCATTTCCTGGTTCATTACGATGCCCTGACCGAGTTGCCCAATCGTCTCCTGCTGGACGACCGTCTGACTCAGGCATTGGCGGGGGCCAGGCGGAGCGGGAAGGGACTGGCGGTACTGTTCATCGATCTGGACAATTTCAAACCGGTCAATGACACGCATGGCCATGAGGCGGGAGATAGGCTGCTCCAGGCGGTGGCGGCCCGATTTCGCTCGATCCTGCGGGAGACCGATACCCTCGCTCGTTTGGGCGGGGACGAATTTGTCCTCGTCGTCCCGGAGCTGGATTACGACGGCTATGCAGAAGTGGTGGCCGAGAAGTGTCGATCCGTTTTCGATTCGCCTTTTGTCATCGGCGGCTGCGAGCTCCGTGCGGCGGCAAGCATAGGGATTGCCCTCTATCCCCTGGATGGAGAGGATGCGAGGAGCCTTCTTGCGGCGGCGGATCGGGCGATGTATGCCGCGAAGGAGGCTGAACGCGGGGCAACTCGAGCGCTCACCGGGGGCTAACCAGAAACGGTTAGACCGCGAGATCCGGCGCGTCGAGGACGATGCCGCGGGTCGCGTCGCCAGACCTGAGCAAGTCGAGGATACGGTCTGCAGCGAGCGGCCGGTGGAAGAGAAATCCCTGGCCGATGCGCCCTCCAAGGGCGACGAGTGCCTTGGCCTGTTTTTCGGTTTCTATCCCTTCGACCACGACTTCCATTCCCAGACCACCCGCCATTCCGAGCACGGCACGGACGATGGCTTCAGAATTGGTGTCGCCGGGAATACGCTCGACGAAACTGCGATCGATCTTGAGGTTGGCGATCGGGAATTTGGTCAGATAGGTGAGGGACGAGTAGCCGGTTCCGAAATCGTCCAGGGACCATTCGATGCCGGCGCCGGCGAGCCGGTGAAGCATGGACTTTGAAATGCGCTTTTCGTTGAGAATCAGACTCTCGGTGATTTCCAACTCAAGTTTTGGCCGCGGGCGACCCGCGGCAGCCAGGGCGGCAGCCAGATCGTCCACGAAGCCCTGTTCGTCCAGTTGGCGGCCTGAGACGTTGACGGCCAAGCGCGGAGGGTTAGCCCCCGCATCCCGCCAAGCGGCCCAATCTTGGCAGGCCAGGCTGATGATTCGGCGCCCCAGGGGGACGATCAGCCCTGTTTGCTCGGCTACGGCGATGAAGTGTCCCGGGGGGAGGACCCCGCGATCCGGGTGCCGCCAGCGCACCAAAGCCTCCAATCCGACAATACGACCGGAGAGGATTTCCACCTGGGGTTGGTACATGAGGAAGAATTCGTCCTGCTCGATGCCACGGCGCAAGTCGCCTTCCAGAGCCAGGCGGCGATTGGCTTGAGTCAGCAGGTCTGAGGTGTAGTGCAATAGTCGTTCTTGCCCGCGGCCTTGGCCTGGTACATGGCGATGTCGGCGAAGCGCAGCAGGTCGGCGAGATCGGACGTTTGCTCGGGAAAGAGGGATATCCCTGCGCTGACGCCGATGTGGAGGCTGTGCTCCCCTACGGCATAGGGTTGGGAGAGCCTGTCGATCAGTTTGCCCACGACTTCGACGGCGTCGCGGAGGGCGCGGATATTTTCGAGGATTACGGTGAATTCGTCGCCGCCGAGCCGGCAAACCAAATCCCCCTTACGGACTAGGGTACCGAAGCGCTCGCCCACGGCGCGCAGGAGTTGATCGCCGACCTGGTGGCCCAGGCTGTCATTCACCACCTTGAAGTCGTCGAGATCGAGGTAGACCAGGGCGATGTTGGTGTCGAGTCGGCGGGCGCGCTCCGCGGCCCGGGGCAACTCCTTGTGGAAGTAGACCCGGTTGGCGAGTCCGGTGACCGAATCATAATGGGCCAGATGGTCGAGAAGCTTCTCCGTGCGCCCCCGCTCCCTCAACTCGTTGTCCAGGCTGTTCGTCTTTTGCTGTAGCGAGTCGAGCATGTCGTTGAAAGTGCGCGCCAAGTCGGAAATCTCGCGGGGACCGGCAAGGCTGGCCCGTTTGTCGAGTTCAGGTTTACCGGACAGTTCACCGGCCAGGGCGGCGAGGTCTACGATAGGTTGTGCCAACCAGAGCCCGACTCGGGCAAGCGCTGCGCGCATGGCGAGGATGGCGAGCAGGGTCAGGACGGCGAGGCTGCCGAACAGGATGAAGAGGTACCGGTGGACGGTACCGAATTCATATTCCACGTAGAGTGTGCCGGAAAAGCCGCGGCGGCCGACGAGCTGGCGGGTGAGTTTGATCGAACTGAGAGTCACCTGGGCATCCGCGGGAGCGATGGCGGAACCGGGCGCGGGCGACTCGCGGGGTTGGCCTTCTCCGATTGCCGCCAGTTGCTTCCCGTCCGACCCGAATACGATGGCGGCTCTGAGGTCCCGAATCGTCGCCCAGCGCGAAAGCACTTCCTGGATGGCCTCTGGCCTTTCCGAATCGGCCACGTGGGCGATCTGATCGGCTATTGCGGTGGCCTGCTCCCGGATACTTTCGATCTGGGCCGCCCGCAGGCTATAGAAGGCGAATATGGCAACCGCCGCCGCAGCGAGAACGACCACCGCCACCACCGCGGGAAAGGCCATCGCGACGATTTGGGAAGAGATGGAGACTTCGCTGCGGTTAGGGAGTGCAGCCACGATCCTGGTTGGGAAGGGCGGAGGAATTGAAAAGGCGTTCTGGAAGCATACACCCGATCAACCCGCGATCGGGTAATGTCATAACCCATCATTCTTCCCCGCTCGACAATCGGCTGCATTGATGTCGAATAAGTCGCCTCAGTCGAAATAGCTGCGCGCGGCTTCGAAGCGTTGGGCGTAGTAGCGGTCGGTCATCCGGTCCACGCGTACGCGGCCGTTGGTGGCCGGCGCGTGGACGAAGCGGCCGTCGCCGATGTAGATGCCGACGTGGGACCAGGGGCGATTGCGGGTATTGAAGAACACCAGGTCGCCCGGCTTGAGGGACTCCCGTTCCACCGGCTTCCCGACCTGGGCGATCTCGGCGGCGCTTCCGCTGACCCGGAGTCCCGCCGCCCGGTCAAAGACATACGCGACCATACCGCTGCAATCCAGCCCGGCATCGGGATTCTTGCCGCCGAAGCGGTAGCCGGTATCGATCAACCCAAGAGCGTAGAGGGCGACGTCGGAGCCGATGTCCGCCGCTCGAACGCCGGCGATGGCCGTGGGACCAGGGTCAGCCCTGCGGGCAGCCTCGGGGGGGGCCGTGGTGCAGGCGGACAGAAGCAGGCCGAGCGCGATGGCAAGCGTTGAGGGCGTGAGGTTGTGCACTGAAGGTGATTTCTAGAAAATTCACGCAATGCTCAGTTTTATATGAAATTTTGTCGGAACTCAAGCTGAAGGGAATCCTATTCGAGCCAAGAGTGCGTCGAGACCGGGATAGTGTTCCGGCGTCAGTGCCACTTTGCGCGCCGCGCCCATTTGCGATTCCCCGGATTCCAGGGCGTCGATGAAAGCGCTGCGGTCGCTGACCCAATTGCCCCCCAGAAAGGTGACGCCCCGGGCGAAGAGGGCATCGGGCAGGCACCCGGCCGAAGGGCCGATGAGCGCAAGTTTTTGGGCCTTGCGACAGTAGCCGAGCATGGTGTCTAGGGTGTCGTTGAGCAGGATGGTGCTGGTGGAGAGCACCTTGCTGCAGGTGGAGAGTTCCCTGGCATCGAGGGTGACCCGGTAGCCGTCCCGCTCTCCCGCAAGCTCCGCTTTGAGTTCGATGACGGTCAGGCCGGCGCCGGTCTCGAGAACGCGGCCTAGCAGCGGTTTGAAGTAGCCGATCATGCCGATGCGCTCGCCGGGTTGGGGGTCGAGTTCGCCTATCGAGTCGCCGCTGGCCGGCGGTGCATAGCCCGCCCGGTCGAAGAGGCAACGCGTCAGGGCGTTGGCGCACGCGAAGCCCAAAGTCTTGTCGAGCCCCGTCCCGCTGACGTAGCGCCGCGCCAGGGTCAGGGGATCCGTGCCGACCAGGTCGAGGCCGGCGCCTGCAGCGCGCAGGCGGGCGAGGGTATCGTCCAGCAGAACATAGGAAATCCCCACGGAACCATCGTCGAGTTCGAGGGCACAGAACTCGCCGCGGTTGTCGAGGTTGGCACCTGGATCGGGAGGAAGATGGAGAGCACGGATGCGCGGCAATGGTCCCCGCTCCGCGAAGCGCTCGAGTTGCGAAAGATAGTCGACGGAAAAACTCATGTATCGTCCTTGCCTTGGTATTCGCCGCGATGCAGGCCGGCTCGCACCGCCTCCGATGCGGTTTCCGCAGAAACGGTGCCGGCCTTGTTCTCCTGGGAACGAAGGGCGCCGGGGAAGTACATGGCGGTCAGGCTCTTGGAGTGGACCGGGGAGTCAGCCAGGGAACTGCCATAGTGGCGCCAGTCGCGGACCCAGAAGATGTCGTCGGCGACTTCCAGGAGACCGATGGTTTCCCGGTCGCCGATGAGGACGCCTTGGACGCGCAGGCCCAATTTTTCCTTGCAGGCATCGAGGCGGGCAGCCACCTCCCCGGTTGCCCCGAACTCGCCGTCGGAGGCGATGAGCAGGTCCGCCAACTGCCAGCGGGTATCTTCGAGTTTTGCGATGGCTTTCTCCAGGGGGCCGCAGATGTCCGTGCCGCCCCGGAAGGCTTGGCCCAGAAAGCGGATCAGACGCTCGATACCGCCAGCGTCCACCGCCAGTTCCAATTCAACGACCTCGTCCGGTCCGCCGAAAGCGAAGACGTGGCAGGGCCGCTTCTGGGCATGAGCGGTGCGTACCGCTTCGAGCACGGTCGCCTTGGCGACCGCCTCGGCACCGCCCTGCATGGAGCCCGAAGTGTCGACGCAAATGAGGATGGGCCCCATTTCAAGCCGCTTGTCGGGCTGAGGCTCGGGATGGGGGCGCCATACCAAGGCTTCGTGGAAGAGTACCTCCTCCATGCGATCATCGTCTTCGTAGCAGAGGAGTGTGCGCTCGGCCCGACGGGCGTGCCAGACCAGGCGCAGGCGGGGGTGGCCCAGAAGTACGGCCTCCGCCGGAAGCATGCGGGCAATGCGATCGGAACGGACGATGGCCTGGGTTTCCCCGGGCAGATCGGGAACCCGGACGGTGCGGCTCTCTGGGCGTTGGGCGACGGCCTGGTCCATGACCTGGACGATGGCCAGGCTTGCCTCATCGACGACCTCCACCTGGCGCGCCCGGCCGAGGCCGCGGATGATGCCGGCGAGTTCCGGGAGGCGTTCGAGGAGCTTTCTGATCCGCACGACATCCTGCCAGCCTTCCGACCGTAGGAGGCCGCGGATCAGGTCCCAACGGGTGTGTTTGCCTCCGTCGGGGAGAAGGCCGAAGACCTCCTTCAATTCGTCCATCTCGCCACAGCGTTCCTGCCAGTCGGCAGCGAAGGCCGCCAGCGCCGTGGCGCGGGCTTCTTCGGGGGTACAGCCGCGGTCCTGGTAATCGACGATGAAATCGATGTGGAACAGGAGGCTCATCAGGAGGGTGTCGGCGAGTTCCTGCTGGCCCTCGCAGTAACCCGCGAGGTCCAACTCGGCCATGGTGGCGGTCAAGGGGCCGACCAGAGCCGGGCCGGGCCAGGGCCATTCCTTTGCCGGGGGCAGGGCGCCATCGACGAGGGCACGGCGCAGCCCGGCCAGGGCCGCGAGGCGAGGCTCCAGTTCGCCCTCGGCGTTGGTCAGCCCACCGAGCCAGAGATTGCGCGCCAACGCGTCGAGGGCCTCGAGGCGCGCTTCCTGAGCCTCGAACAGCAGAGGTCGGGCGTCAGCCTTCACGCGGCATCGAGGGATTCGTGGTCCACCCGCTCGGGAATGCGACCATCGTCTTCCGGGAGCCGCGGCAGATTCACGAATCCGGCCCGGGTGTCGAGGGCGCGTTGGCGCAATCCGGCAATGACTTCGGCCGTGGCGGCAAGATGACGGTCTACTCTTTCAGCCAGGGCTTCGTCCAGCCACAGGCTGACGGCTCGATAGGCCGCGAGTTCGCGGCGCTGACCGGCCAATTCTTCGGAATAAGTGTCGATCCGGCGGATCAGGTCATCGATTTGGGCAGTGCGGGCGCCGATGTGGCAGTCGCCGTAACGGCGCTTGCGGGCATAGGTCATCCTGAGGGCTCCCGCTCCGCCCTTGGCGTCGCCGATCTGATCGGCAACTTGCTCCGCCGAGAAGCGCAGGCGTCCGGATTCATCGTAATCCAGATCGTTGGCCTGGAGCTCGGCATCCAATTGGGCCTGAAACGCTTCGACCACGCGTGTGAGCCGCGGCGGCGAAAAGGCTTCTCTTACGCCCAGACGATTCTGCAACCAGGCGGCGACTTTTTCTTGGCGCACCGCATCGGGAGCGGTGATCCAGGGCAAGAGGAGCAGATCCCATAGTGCGACGGAGTCGCGGCCGTCGCTGGCAGCGGCGACCCGCAGGAGGGCGACGATCTTGACCCAGCGGCGGTCGGAAACATAAACCTGATCAGCGGCAAACTGGGCGCGGAGTTCGGCAAGGCTGGTAATCACATTCTCGGGCAAGGCCACGGTCGCCGCCGCGGCGCTCAGGCTGGCGAGGTCCTCGCCAGCCAGGGTGTCTTCGCGGGCCGGTGCCTTCCAGGCGGCGGCCACGTCGGTCCGCAGCAGAGCGAAGAAGGCGGCCGAACTTACCGAGTCGACCGGGATTCGGGTCAGAAAGCGGTCGAAGAAGGCTTCAGCAACTTCGTCTTCGGGAACCTCGTTCGTTGCGCCAATGGCGCTGATCAAAGGGCAGCGCTGGCGGCCGGCGCCATTGTCGAATTCGCGCTCGTTGAGCAAAGTGAGGAGGGCGTTGAGGATGGCGCTGTTGGCCTTGAACACCTCATCGATGAACGCCACTGAAGCATCCGGCAGAAAGCCTGCGGTGTGGCGCTCGTACCGGTCTTCTTCGAGGGCCCGGATCGAGAGAGGTCCGAAGAGTTCCTCCGGGACCGAGAAGCGGGTCAAGAGCCGCTCGAAGTAACGGGCGTCACGGAAAATGGCGTGGAGGCGCCGGGCGAGCTCGCTTTTGGCGGTTCCCGGAGGACCTATCAGCAGGCTGTGCTCTCCGGCCAGGGCGGTGAGCAGGCAAAGGCGAACGATGGGGCGTCGCTCGACGAGTCCCGCTTCCAGCGTGGCAAGCAGTCCTGGCAGGCGAGCCCGCAGCGATTGTAGGGGGAGCAGGGCTTGGTCCATATGCCCATCTTAGCAATAGCGTCGGAATTCGGCTTTGATTGATCTGAAAGCCACCCGGCAGAGATCAAACCTACCCACCACCGCGCTGGGTTAACCGGTCGACGGTATTCAGAAAAGTTTGCGCGGCTTCAGTTTCGCCGGCGACGATCTGAACCGAGACATCGATTCGGCCAAGGACAAGGGCGCCTATCCGCAGCGGCGGCAAGGGCGACCACTCGAACCTCAGGCGCGTGCCGTAATGGCTGACTTCGACCCAGCCGTCCCCGCTGACGACCGCCCCTGGAAACGCGGTGCCAAGCGCCGCGACGAACTCTGCGGGCGTGGCGGTCATGGTGCGCCGCCACTGCCCGCTCCAGGGCAGGGTCAATCAGCCTCCGGCAACCGGGGGCCAGACGGCCAACGTCTCGCCGTCCTTTAAGACTCGGCCACTCCGATCGTCGGGTCCGACATAGGCCCCGTCGACCAGGACGAGATGGGTCAATTTCGCCGGTAGCCCAAAACTGTCCAGGGCAACCTGGACAGTGGTGGCATCGTCCAACTCGATTTCCACCTTATTGCCGGTCCGATGGGCCGGCAGGTAGTCGGTCAGGGTGGCGTACAGCTTGAGAGTGATGCGCATCGGACAGCCTCAACTCACCATTTCGGCCCGGGCATTCTGGTTGATGCCGAGATAGGCCTCCATGAAGCGGGTCGGCGAGTGCATGAGAATGTCCTTCCAGGCGCCGAGCTTGATCCGCGACTGGATGAGGCCGCGCAGGACGCCCACGTGCTGGGTGATCCCGACCGAAGTCGCGCCGACCAGAACGTCGTCCTTGAACTGGAGGCTGACGTAGTGAGAATGCTCGTCGTCGCAATGCTCGACGTTGTCTCCGCCTTCCATTCCCCACCACTGCCCGAAGGAAGTGGAAATCAGGCCGAGCGTGGCCAGCACATTGATAGGCAGGACGCCGGGGAGCAGGGCATTGCCTCCAGTCATATTGACTGCGGCGACGCGAGCCTGATCGGCAGCGTTCGGTTGAATGGCCGAAACCAGCGGTTCGCCGGAAAAGAAATCGCGACCCTCGGCCACGTCACCGGCCGCATAGACGCCCTCGACATTGGTCCGCATGCCGTCGTCCACGCGAATGCCGCGGCCCTGCTGGATGCTGGTTCCTTGCAGGAAATCGAGGTTGGGAATGACGCCGGCAGCGACGATCACGACGTCGCAGGGCAGCACTTCGCCAGTGGTGAGGGTCACCGCCAGGGGGGCATCCCCCGTGCCGTCGTCAATGCTCTTGACGCCTGCCGAAGTGCGCACACGGATGCCCTTTTTCTCCACCCACCGTTTGATCATGTTGCCTGCCTTGGGGGTCATCATACGGGGCACCATGCGATCGCCCATTTCGACGATGGTCAGATCTACTCCCCGGGCGGCCAGGGCTTCCATGATGATGCACCCGATGAAGCCGGCACCCAGCTGCAGCACGCGGCTGCCGGGTTTCGTCAGGGCGGCGATGGCCCGTACGTCGGTCATGGTCCAGCAGTTTTGCACCTGGGGCCGGTTGATGCCGGGAATGGGCGGCTGGAAAGGACGTGAACCGGTGGCGATCAGCAGGCGATCATAGGTTTCGCTGCTGCCGTCGGCGTAGTGGACGGTCTTCGCATCGGTGTCCAGGCGTACCGCCTTGGCATCCTTTTCGGTGATTCCAAGATCGGCAAAATGCTGCGAGTCCTTGCGCAGATACATTCCCCGCTCGTCAATATTGCCCTCTAGAAAATAGGGAATGGCCATCCGCGAATAGGGGGGCAGGTTTTCGCTGCCGACCATGACGATCTCTCCCGCCTTGTCATTACGGCGGAGGGTTTCGGCGGCGACCACGCCGGCGGGCCCGTTTCCGAGAATAAGATATTTCATTGAAATGTCCTCGCTAGACTACAAGACGAAAACGCCCGCCTCGCGGCGGGCATCCTTCACACCCGATCCGCTCTCAGGATATCGGAAAGCGGATCGGGTCGGGGGTGGATTACAGACCCAGACGTGCCCGGGTCTCGGCGGTGGGCACACCTTCGGGGTCCCATCCGCGCACCTGATAGTACAAGGGAAGCATCGCTTCGACGCCGCTGACCACGCCCTTGGCGGGACCGGTCTTGCAGGGCTCAGTCTTCAAGCGCTTCGGCAGATCGTCGTCCTTGCGGGTGAAACCTGCGCGCAGGTTATAAAGGCGCTCGAGGTTCCAGATGCGTTCGCCCATCAGGGTCATCTTCTCCATCGACCAGTCACCCTCGCAGGCAGCCTGGACCTGGGGCTGTACGTCAGCGACCGACCAGGCGAACGAGGTGAAGAGGCAGATGCCGGCGGCGTCGAACACCGTGGTCGCATCCTGGAAGGCCTTGACCAGTTCCGGTTTGCCTTCGGTGGCGGTGGGCTCGGTCTTGACCGGAATGCCCAACACTTCGGAAGCGACGGTATAGCCTCGCACGTGGCAGGCGCCGCGATTGGACGTGGCGTAATTGAGGCCGATGCCCTGGATGCCGCGGCCGTCGTAGGCCGGGAACTCAAGCCCTTTGACGCTCATGGTCAGATCGGGGTGGCCATACTTGGCGGTCAGGCGCTTGGAGCCCAAACCGACGATCTTGCCGAATCCCTCACCGCGGGCGGTGACCTCGGCCAAATACGCCAGCGCTTTGGCGGAACCGAAGGGCGCTTCGATGCCGATCTCTTCTTTGGTCAGAACGCCCATTTCGTAGAGTTCCATCACTGCACCGATCGTGGCGCCAAAGGTGATGGGGTCCATGCCGTCCTCGTTGCACAGCATATTGGCGTACTGCAGGGCTTCCAGGTCGCCGACGCCGTTGGCGGCGCCCAGAGCCCAGGCAGCTTCGTACTCCAGGCCACCGGAAGCACCCCAGTATTGCGGTTTGGTCTCCACGGTAAAGTGACCCTTGTCCATTTGGGAGACGCGGCCACAGGCGATAGTGCAGCCAAAACAGGCCTGATTGGTGACCAGATGCTTCTTGCCGTCGGTGGGACGCACTTCATGCATGGCCTCGGCGGAAATCTTGGAGGCTTCCTCGAACTGCACGTCGCGGTGGTTGCGGGTAGGCAGGGCGCCGACTTCGTTGATCACGTTCATCAGCACCTGGGTACCGTAGGTGGGCAGGCCCTGGCCGGTCACGGCGTTGTCCTTGAGCACCTGTTTGGCCGCATCGGAAGCCTGCTTGAATGCAGGGTAATCCTTGATTCCGGAGACGCCCTTGGACCCGCGCAGGGCGACGGCCTTGAGGTTCTTGGAGCCCATGACGGCGCCGACGCCGGAACGTCCGGCAGCACGGTGCAGGTCATTGACGATGCAGGAAAACAGCACCTGATTCTCGCCGGCCCGTCCGATGGAAGAGATACGGATTTGCGGGTCCTGGTGGGCCGTCTTGATCATCTCTTCGGTTTCCCAGCAGGTCTTGCCCCACAGGTGGGAGGCGTCCCGCAACTCGGCGGTGTCGTTTTCGACGTAGAGATAGACGGGCTTGGGCGACTTGCCTTCGAAAATGATCATGTCCCAGCCGGCAAATTTCATCTCGGCGCCGAAGAAGCCGCCGGAATTGGAGCAGGCGATGGCATTGGTCAGCGGCCCCTTGGTGATGACCGTATAGCGGCCGCCGGTAGAGGCCATGGTGCCGGTCAGAGGGCCGGTGGCCATGATCATCTTGTTTTCGGGGGCGAGGGGGTCGACCTTGGGGTCGGTTTCCTCGTACAGATACTTCGTTCCGAGACCGCGGGAGCCGAGGAATTCGTCGGCCCACTTCATGTTCAGGGGTTCGGGGGTGCAGGTTCCGGCAGTCAGGTTGACCCGGAGAACTTTTCTGTTCCAGCTCATGTTCTACTCCTTAGGCAGCGGCGGCGGGAAGGGACTTGGCGGCCCAGGCGCGCATACGGTCCATGCCGGTACCTTCCGCATCGATGTAGGTGATCGCCCCGGTCGGGCAGGCCTTGGCGCACTCGGGGTCGCCACCGCACAGGTCGCACTTGTGGACCTTGCCGACGTCGGCCATGTAATTGACGGTGCCGAAGGGGCAGGAAATGGTGCACACCTTGCAACCGACGCAGGTGGCTTCCTTGACGATCTTGGCGCCGGTGGCGGAGTCGAGGACGATGGCCTCTACCGGGCAGGAGTGCATGCACCAGGCTTCGGCGCACTGCGTGCAGGTGTAGGGCACTTTGCGCCCTTCGTGTTCGAAATTGAAGACCTTGATGCGAGACTTGGCAGGGTTAACCACCCCTGTGTGCTCGAATGAGCAGGCCATTTCGCACTGTAGGCACCCCGTGCACTTGACGGGGTCGATGTGAAGCGACTTGAGCATGACGTCTCCTCGACAATATTGTTCGGAACGCTGATGGAAGGCTGCGGAGCCTGGAGAGACGACTTTAGGCCGCCACCCCATCCGGGGTAAAAACCGGGGTGCAAAAATTATGCCCCAAATTCGCCGACAAGGAGCAATCTTTTGGACTTTCTGGTTCTTTTCTAGTTCCAGTGCGGATTTGCCCTGCTGAGCCGAGGTTGGCAGGTTGTCTCAGGGTTGCGCCGGTGTGCTCAACTGTGGAGCACTTGTCAAATATCGCAACAGAGTCCCTGGGCAGAATAAGCCTGTTCTGATTAGGGTTTTAAGGGTTGGCGCCGGACTCTGGGGGCGGCGGCGACCAAAACCTGTGCATATAACTGCATACCTCACCGGGGTTGCGGCGAAAATTGCGGAAGTCGGGGTGTTTATCCCAGTAGGAATTTGAGGCCCGCGAGTACCAGAAGCGTGTAGGCGCCCGCGACTGCATCGTCGGCCATGACGCCGAAGCCGTTCTTGACATGTTGGTCAAAATACTTGGCCGGCTGAGGTTTTACGATGTCGAAGAAACGGAAGAGGGCAAAAGCAGTCGTTTGCCACAGCAGGCTCCCAGGAGTGCCCAGAAGGACAATCCAGAAAGGGACGATCTCGTCCCAGACGATGCTTCCGTGGTCCGGGTCGCCAAGTACCCTTCCGGCGCGGTCGATGGCCCAAAAACCGATCACGTAGGCAATGGCGAAGCCTATCCCCAATTGGAGGTCGTTGAAGTGGGGGCGGAAGAGTAGGAAAGTCAACCAGGCGAATACGGTGCCGACGGTTCCCGGCGCCCACTGGGAGAGCCCGCTGCCGCAGCCGCAGGCGATGAAGTGGGCAGGGTGGGCGAAAAGGAAGCGCAGACTCGGTGGCTGGCCGGCCATGGATCAGTCGCCAGGAAAGTGATCGAAACCCTGGTGCGGCAAAGGGATCGCCTGTCCATCGGGGTCATAGACGGTTACTGTACCGGCGCCGGGCTCTTGCATGTCGCCAATGCACCAGAGGGGGAGTTCCAGGTCGGCTGCGATTTTGCCAATGGCCAACCGCGCTTCTGGCGGTGCGGTAAAGCAGAGCTCGTAGTCGTCGCCCCCGGCCAGTTGGGCGTCCAGCGCCAAAGCCCGGGGAAGGGCATCGGGCGTCTCTCCCTTGGGCAGATGGG
The DNA here is from genome assembly GCA_035345935.1 of Rhodocyclaceae bacterium. Taxonomy (GTDB): domain Bacteria; phylum Pseudomonadota; class Gammaproteobacteria; order Burkholderiales; family Rhodocyclaceae; genus SSSZ01. The sequence goes on from DAORDK010000011.1 coordinate 35,604, forward strand.
GGAGTTGCACGAGACGCACGGCTGCGGCCAAACCCGAGCGTTCTGCGATATGGCCCAGGTCGGCCAGGAGTCCGTCGGAAACGTCGATGGCGGCAGTGGCGACGCCGCGCAGGGCGAGGCCCAGGCTGACCCGCGGCCGCGGTTTTTCCAGTGCTGTCAGGCAGAGTCGGCGCCAGGGCTGGGGCAGTTCCAGTTTGCCCTGCAGATGGGCGAGTCCGAGCCCGGCGAGACCGGGACGGCCGGATACCCAGATATCGTCGTGAAGTTTGGCGCCATCGCGACGCAATGCCTGGCCGGGGGGGGCTTCACCCAGGGCTGTGACGCACAGATTGAGCGGCCCACGGGTGAGGTCGCCGCCAACGATATCGACCCCGAAAGCGCTGGCGCAGGAAAAGAATCCCTCGGCGAAGGGGGCAAGCCAGGTTTCGTCGGCGGCCGGCAGGCTGCCGGCGAGGGTCGCCCAGCGGGGTCGGGCGCCCATGGCGGCAAGGTCGGATAGATTGACTGCCAGCGTTTTCCAGCCCAGATTTCGGGGGTCGGCGTCGGGAAAGAAGTGAGTGCCCGCCACCAGCATGTCGGTGGTGACGGCCAATTCCATGCCCGGTGTCGGGGCCAGCAGCGCGCAGTCGTCGCCGGGGCCGAGAACCGCGCCCGGCGTGGGCCGCGCGAAGTACCGATCGATCAGGCTGAATTCGGACATGTCCGCCTTGCCTTCAGCGGCTTTGCCTTTTGGCTTCAACTTCGGCGGCGCGCAATTCGGCAGCCAGTTTGTCCAGGACGCCGTTCACATATTTGTGGCCGTCGGTACCGCCAAAGGACTTGGCCAGTTCAATCGCCTCGTTGATGATGACGCGGTAGGGCGTTTCCGGGTGGTGGTTCAGTTCGAAGGCGCCAATCAGGAGCACGCAGGCCTCGACGGGGGAAAGCTCGTCGAAGGCGCGGTCGATGTGGGTGCCGATCTGGCCGGCAAGGATCTCGCGCTGGGCGAGCACGCCGCGCAGCACCTTGAGGCAGAAAGCCTTGTCGGCTTTTTCGAAACCTTCCAGTTCCGGGAGGTGAGCTTCGATGGCGGCTTCGTCCTGGCCGCCTACGCGCCATTGGTAGAGCCCCTGCAGGGTGAATTCCCGGGCCCGGCGGCGGGCAGACTTGGGGGGCGCCTTGGTGGCGCCGGATTCCTCGGGTTTAGCGGACATCGGTAAGGGCTTTCAGAAGATTGGCCATTTCGACCGCGGCCTGGGCACAATCGGTGCCCTTGGGCTGCATGCGGGCCAGGGCCTGGTCATCGTTTTCGCAGGTGAGGATGCCGTTGGCCACCGGAATGCCAGTATCCAACTGGACTTCCATGACCGCTCGGCACGCGTCGTTGGACACCACCTCGAAATGGTACGTCTCGCCACGAATCACCGCGCCCAGGGCGATGAGGGCATCGTACCTGGCGCTCTGGGCCATGTTTTGCAGTACCAGCGGAATTTCCAGAGCGCCCGGTACCGTAGCGATGGCCATGTCGGCATCGGCGACGCCCAGACGCTTCAACTCGGCCACGCATGCAGAGAGCAGGCCCTCGCAGACGTCCCGATTGAATCGGCTCATGCAGATGCCAACCCGGATGCCGGTCCCCTTGAGATTGGCGTCGTATTCGTAGATATTGTCGAAGCGGGGCATAGCGGGCCTCATCAAGGATGAACAGGCAGGAAGGGTGGGGTCGCCGAAGCCCTAGAGCTCGGCAGGCGAAGTCACGAATCCGGTCACTTCTAGGTCGAATCCGGTCATCGACGGCATGCGGCGGGGGCTCGACAGCAAGCGCATTTTCGTGACGCCGAGGTCACGCAGTATCTGGGCGCCGATACCGTAGGTCCGCGGGTCCCATTTCGCCTGACCCTTGGGGGCGCTGCCCGTAAGCCTGGTGAGAAGCGCTTCGCCGTCCTCCGGTCGATGCATGAGGACAATGACCCCGTGTCCCTTGTTGGCGAGGGCAGCCTGGGCCTGATCGATCGAGAAGGACTGGGGCTTGCTGCCGGGGTCGAGGAAATCGAGGACCGAGAGGGGCTCGTGGACCCGCACCAGAGTTTCCTCGCCGGCCGGAATGACTCCCTTGACCAGGGCCAGATGGGTTGCCCCGGAGGCCCGATCGACATAAGCGTGGAGGATGAATTCTCCGTGGGCGGTCTGGATGGGCTTGCTCGTGACGCGTTCCACCAGCTTCTCCGAAGCTGCCCGGTAATGAATCAAATCGGAGATGGTGCCGATCTTGAGGCTGTGATGCTTGGCGAACTCGATCAACTCGGGAAGGCGCGCCATGGTGCCGTCGTCGTTCATGATCTCGCAGATCACCGCCGCCGGTTCGAGCCCCGCCATCGCCGCGAGATCGCAGCCCGCCTCGGTGTGACCGGCGCGAACCAGCACGCCGCCCTCCCGCGCAGTGATGGGGAAGACATGGCCGGGCTGGACGATGTCGTCGGCGCTGGCGTTCTTGGCCACGGCCACCTGGATGGTTCGCGCCCGATCGGCAGCGGAGATTCCCGTGGTGACGCCCTCGGCGGCTTCGATGGAAACCGTGAAGGCGGTTCCATAGACGGTACCGTTGTTGCGCGCCATCTGCGAAAGCCCGAGCTTCTTGCAGCGGGCCTGAGTGAGTGTCAGGCAGATCAGGCCGCGGCCGAACTTGGCCATAAAGTTGATGGCTTCCGGCGTGATGTGCTCGGCGGCCATGACGAGGTCGCCTTCGTTTTCCCGGTCCTCCTCGTCTACCAGAACGACCATGCGGCCGGCCTGAAGCTCGGAAACGATTTCGTCGGTAGTCGAAATGGCAGGGTGCATGGGCGCCATGTCAGTGATCCGGGTTGAGCAGCCGCTCGCAGTAGCGCGCGATGAGATCCACCTCCAAATTCACCCTCGCGCCTGGACTGAGGCGGTTAAGAGTGGTGCGTTCGAGAGTGTGGGGGATGAGATTGATCGTGAAGTCTGTACCTTTGACCGTATTGGTGGTGAGACTGGTTCCATCGACCGTAATCGAGCCCTTGCGGGCGATGAATCGGGCGAGGTCCCTGGGGGCGCGGATCTCCAGGAGCCGGTTGTCGCCAACCGGGTCGAAACGCAGGACTTCGCCGACGCCATCCACATGACCGGAAACCAGGTGGCCGCCAATGACGTCGGACAGGCGCAGGGCTTTTTCCAGATTGACCGGGCCGGGAGCGCCAAGGCCAACGGTGCAGGCCAGGGTTTCGGGTGAGACGTCTACGCCGTATCGATTTCCCTCTATTTCCACCACGGTGAGACAAACTCCGTTGTGGGCGATGGAGTCGCCGATGGCTACGTCGGCGAGATTCAGCCCGCCCGCCTCGACAGTCAGACGAAAGCCGGCGAGACGGGGGGTGAGCTGGGTGATGCGACCAATGGAGGTGACGATTCCGGAAAACATGGTTGCCGAATGGGATAAAGCCGGAAGGGGCGAAATTCTATCACGGGGCCTCCCCTGCTCTCGGCTTTGAGCGAAATACCTGTTTTCCGATTATGGTTATTATGGGAGAATTCAGGTTCAAGCCTTTTAGGCCGATTTGTGGATCGGCTGCAATGCCAAACGAGACTTCATCCATCGTGCGTAGCAAATCGACGGGTCACGCCGAGATCGACCGTGAACACGGGTTGTTGGTCGGCTGTGTAGATCGACTCGGTCAGTTGTGCAGACTTCCCGAGAGTCGGTGTAGCTGCCGGGACTGCTTGGTCAAGACACGCTCCGAGTGCCATGGCGAGTTGGCGGACCTGCTGGGAGACCTATTGATGTATCTGGTCGACCACTTCCGGAATGAGGAATCCCTCATGCGATCGGAAGGTGTGCTTCAGCTCGCGCCAGACTTCTGCGAGCGGCATAAGGAAGACCACGCGGCAATCTCGCTCACCATCCAGGAGCTGACGGCCGATATCGATCCTTTGCAGACTGCAGAACTCGTTCGTCGTCTGCATCGGCTGCTTTCCTACTGGCTACAGGATCACATCGCCCGCCACGATTCGGTCCTGGTCCGTTTCCTCGCCATAGCTCCCTGACTCCGGTGCGGGTCCCCGAAATGTTTTGGGCGTGAGCCGTCAGCCGCGGCGCAGTTCGGGAAATCCCGGCGAAACGATCAATGATTCTGGTTCTTCTTTTCCCTGTCCTGCGGGCCGTTCCGTTCTCGCTCAACTGGGCGCTGCGGGGCTTGCCCTTGGCTGGGCTGGGGCATGGGCGCCGCCCGCTGGGGCTGCGGAGCCGCATTCGGCTGGGCACTTTCCCGCATGGGGATAGGCGCCACGGGAGGGGCGGCTGCTGGCCGTTCGGGTCGTTGTAGTTCGCGCGGTTCTGCGGGGCGCTCCACCGGACGAGGGGGGCGCGGCGCTTCGAGGTGAATGGCGGGCGACTGCTGTGGCATAAGCGGCTGAGGTGGCCGGGGTGCCATTGGCTCGGCGGGAATGGCACGCATTGGAGGCGGTAATGATTCCCGGGGTGAAGCCGCGCTCTGAGGGGCGCTCTCTCGCATTTGCGGAGCCGTTACGGGGGCGGACGCCGGGCGCTCGGGTCTTGGTTCGCGGGGTTCTGGAGGCCGTTCCGCGGGGAGCGGCGGACGCGGGGATTCCGTGGGCATGGCAGGCGGCCGCTGAACGATAGGCGGCTGAGGCTGCCGGGGTGCAGCAGGTTCGGCAGGGATTGCTCGCATCGTAGGCGGCGATGATTCCCGGGGCGGAAGCACCACAGGAGTGCCTGCGCCGGGAGTCCCGGAACGCGTCGCAGCCGCGCCTGATCCGGAATCTGGCCGCGGTTCAGCGGCGCGCTCCATAGCGGGCGCTGCCGGACCGGATGGGGGCACGAGTTGCGGATTCGGTCCCTCGCCCGGTCGTTGGGGCGGGGGCAGATTTCCCACTGCCGAGGAGGGCGACGCGATCCCCGCTCCGCCGCCAGGGGGGGTGGGACGAGCTTGGGGTGTCGGCTGAGGACTTTGAGCCGCTTCTCGGTTGCCGCCGGAATTGGGCAGATGCCCAGGTAAGGGCGGAGTTGCAGTGCGTCCCTGGGGTTGGCTGTCGGGTATCCGCACTTCGCGCGGCATTGCCGATCCGCTGGGCGCCTGAGTGCGAACTTCGGGAGGGGGCTGAACTGGAGGCCTGACGGGTTCGTCCCGATTCCGCCCCGGGTTCCCATCGGGTCGTCCAGCAGGTGCTGCACCGGCAACTCCCGCCTGCGGAACGGGCGGCGTCCGGCCGACGGGAGGGTCATGCGGCCGGTGCCGATTGTCCGGTGGAGCAATCCAGCCGGCCCCCGGGGCGCCAGTAGAAACGGGTGCGCCGCGCAAGTCGCGCCCCTGCGGCGGACGTGCGTTCGCACCATCGACGGGTCGGCCCGTCGTCAGGGTGGCGGTGCTGACCACCGTGACCGCCTCCGGACGATGGGCGTAGGTAAAGCGCCGCTCGCGACCATCCCGGGAAGCGCGCTCGATCACGGCAGAATCCCTGATATGTCCGCCATTGATGCGACGGAGGTAAACCGGGCTATAGCGATAAGAGGGGACATAGACTTCGCGCGGGGCAAGGGGAAACCACCCGACGGCGGGACCGGAACTCACGCTCAGGCTCCAGCCGGGATTGCCCATCCAGGCGACCAGGGCAGGCGCATAGACCGGGCGAACCGTGCGGGCGCCCGGGATCCAGGCCCACCGCCCGCGGACGAGCAGCCAGCGTCCGTAATGGAAGGGCGCAAATCCCCAAGGCGCCTCGTCTATCCAGGTCCATCCCCAGGGTTCGATCCAGGCCCAGCGGCCATGGCGGTACGGAGCCCAGTCGGCGGATATCGCCCGCGGGTACCAGACGGTTCCATACTCGGCGACGCTCCCCCAGTCTCCGTAGGCATCGAGGTCGGCATAGCCCGTCATGCGGGGGGAAACGTAGCGCGCGGCTTGAACCGCCGACGTTTCCCTATCCCTGGCGGATGCCCAATCGTCCAGTCCGTCCCGCGGGGCTTCGGCGTAGAGGGTGGGCATGCCCTCGGAGTCTATACTGGCGGCCTGCCCAGCGCCGACCGGAACGCTACGGTCGCGGCCGGTGACCCGAGCGCTTCCGCTGTGCACCGAAACATTGGTCCGTCCGCCACCGGTGTCGATGCGATAGCGCCCCGGCCCGTCGAAACGGATTCGCCCGTTGGGCGTATAGGCCTCGATTTCCTGCGCGGCTTCATTGTCGCGAAGCGTGACCGAGACGGCGCCCTGGCCCAGGTTCAGGACCACGTGGTCGTCGTCCAGGGTGGAAAATTCGAGGCGCGTTTGACTTCCTAGGCGGATCGCCGATGACTCGACCCAGATCTCCGCCCGGCTGCCGGGTTCGGTATCGACGATTGCCCCCGCCGCGATGGGCCAGTTGACGGTCGCTGCTTGGCCGGGGTCCTGACGATCCATGCGCAGCAGTACTGGTCCTTCGAGGACGGTGAGGCGGCCAACGCGACCCGGTGGATCGGCCCGCAGCGCGGCGGGCAGGAATCCGGCGAGGAGGGCGAGGACGAAAAGCAGGCGGCGAGTGGCGAGCATGATTGCTCCGGGTTCGGGGAGACCCAAAGAATAACGCACACCCCGACGCTGCGAGGGACGCCGCCCGGGACGGAATCATTGCAGGATGTTACGGGCCAAGCCGGCTCGCGGGTCAGTGCCGCTGATCGGTCTCGGCGACGCCATATTTGCGGGCGACCGTCGAATACAGCTCCCGGGCGGAAGCCACCTTGGGACTCTTGCGGTCCTTCTGCTGTGCCCGCTGCAGATATTGCCAGCCCCGGGCAGCCATGTCCGGGTCCCAACCCTTGCGATCGAGCAGGGTGAAGATCGCCTTGGCCGCGTTGATCAGGAATTGCAGGCTCGGCACCTGGTCCGCCGCCTGGATGAGCAATTTGACCGATCCCTCGAAGTCTCCACTCCGGGCCGCCATCACGCCCTGATTGTTCAGTTCGACGATTTCCCGGCTCACCTGCTCCATGAGTTCCTTGCCCGCATCGGCGTGTCCGGTCTTGGCGAAAACCTGGTCGATCTGGCCCAGGAGGTGTTGATCCTCGTTGTTTTCGGCGGCCACCTGACGAATCAGGGATTTGCCCGCATCCGTATTGCCGGTGGCAAAACAGGCATGGGCGAGATCGACGACGACGCGCTGCGATACCGGGCGACCCCGGCTGGCGGCTTCTGCCGTCACTTGTTCCTGCAAGGCGAGCGCCTGCTCTGCGAGTTGGCGCGCCTTGGCCCCTTCGCCATCGGCCTGGGCGCACCGGCTTTCGGTGGCCAGCGCCGCCAATTCGGCGAGCTTGTCGCCCCGCCAATCGCGGCGCAGCTCGGTCAGGACCCGGCGGGACGCGGCACTGTCGCCGCGATCGACCAGTACCCGGGCAAGATTCGCGAAATCGTCCACGGTTTTCAGGCTCGAACCGCGGTGGCGTTCGAGGACCTTACCGTAGGCTTTTTCCGCCGCGAGCAGGTCGCCGGTGCGTACCGCGATATCGCCGACCAGGCGCTGCCGCATGGTGTTGTTGGGAGAGACCTGGGCGGCTCGCTGGAGGGCGGTCTGGGCCTCGTCGAGTCGTCCCCGGGCCTCGTGGACGGCGGCGAGAAAATCGTAGGCGGCAAGAAACTCGGGGGCCTCGACGGTAATCTGGCTGGCCAGTTTCTCGGCCTCGTCCAGGGCACCCCGCTCTTTGAGCGCTGCTGCCAATCCCATCTTGGCCCAGGGCACCACCCGGCCTTCGAGAACGCGGCGATAGACTTCCTCGGCTTCCTTTGTCCGCCCCAGGGAGTGAAGAAGCTCTCCCTTGAAGCGCAAGGCATCGAAAAGATACGCAGGTTGCTGCTGGACGACCCGATCACAGGCGGCTATGGCCTCCTGCAGCGCGCCCCGTTCGATTTGCTCATAGATCCGGCGCAGGACGTGTTTCTTGTAGATGCAGCGTACGAGGCGCTGCTGCAACTGTTCTGCGGTGAAAGGCTTGATCAGGTAGTCGTCCGGGGCCAGTTCGGCCAGGGCGACCACATTGTTGTAGCCTCGCTCGCCGGTGATGATCATATAGACTGTCGCCAGCGGGATGAGGTGGGCGTGACGCAATTCTTCCAGCAATTGCTGACCGTCTCGGCCGTCCTCCAGAATGAAGTCGGAGAGAACGATGTCGAAACGGTGGGACTTGACTTGGCGAATCACCTCGGCACTGTTGCCGGCGCCATGGACTGCCGCAACGCCCAGGGCAGAAAGCATCACCCGCAGCGACTCCCGAGCCGGGGGATGACGGTCGACGATAAGCACGCGCTTTTGGGTCAGCGATTGCTGAAGCACCAGCAGCATCTCTTCGTTGTCTAGGGCGTCCATAAGATTCAGGAGTGACGAGTTGTCGCAACGGTACGCCAAGACCCCCGCAGGAACAAGGAGTCGTCCGCAGGGCCTGCCGCGGGATTCGAAAATGGAGGGCTGCATGGTCGGCGATTCCTGTTAATTTTCAGCCCCCTGACGTAAAATCTCGCTCCCCTCCGGCCGTGTTCCGGCCCCTATACCCATCTCCCATGCTCTACCCGACCCGATTCGATGTCATTGTTGTCGGTGGCGGCCATGCCGGCACCGAAGCTGCGCTCGCCGCCGCCCGGGCCGGGGCGAAGACCCTGCTGCTGACCCACAGCCTGGACACCCTGGGTGTCATGAGCTGCAATCCGTCGATCGGAGGGATCGGCAAAGGCCACCTGGTGAGGGAGGTGGATGCCTTGGGTGGGGTCATGGCGTCGGCGACCGACGAGGCCGGAATCCAGTTCCGCATCCTCAACGCCTCCAAAGGTCCGGCGGTCCGTGCGACGCGAGCACAAGCCGACCGGGTCTTGTACAAGCAGGCCATCCGTTCGAGGCTGGAGAATCAGGCCAACCTGACGATATTCGCCCAGGCTTGCGACGACCTTGTGGTCGAGGGGGGGCGTGTCGTCGGTGCCGTCACCCAGTTGGGCATACGATTCTCGGCGGAGGCCGTGGTGCTCACCGCCGGCACCTTCCTGAACGGCAAGATCCACGTAGGGCTCGAGAACTATACCGGTGGTCGAATGGGCGATCCGCCTTCGGTCTCCTTGGCCGCCCGCCTCAGGGAACTCAATCTTCCGCAAGGCAGGCTCAAGACCGGCACGCCGCCGCGCCTGGACGGCAAGACCATCGATTTCTCGGTCATGGAGGAGCAGCATTCCGATGATCCGCTCCCGGTCTTTTCTTTTCTCGGCAACGCTGCCCAGCATCCGCGGCAACTCCCTTGCTGGATCACGGAGACGAACGAGCGGACCCATGAGATCATCCGCAGCGGCCTGGATCGCTCGCCGATGTACACCGGGGTCATCGAAGGCGTCGGGCCGCGTTACTGCCCGTCGATAGAGGACAAGATCCATCGCTTCGCCGACAAGGAACACCACAATGTCTTCCTCGAACCGGAAGGCTTGGCGACCCACGAGATCTACCCCAACGGCGTGTCGACGAGTCTGCCCTTCGACATTCAGCTTGCCCTGGTGCGCTCCATCCGCGGCCTGGAAAACTGTCACATCCTGCGCCCCGGTTACGCCATCGAGTACGATTTCTACGATCCCCGCGGCCTTAAGGACAGCCTGGAGACCAAGGCCATCGCCGGCCTCTTCTTCGCCGGCCAGATCAACGGCACGACGGGTTATGAAGAAGCCGCCGCCCAGGGGCTGCTGGCCGGAATCAACGCCGTGCGCTACGTGAAGGGCCTGGAGGGCTGGTGCCCGAAGCGCAATGAAGCTTACCTCGGCGTCCTGGTGGACGATTTGATCACTCGCGGCGTTTCCGATCCCTACCGCATGTTCACCAGTCGGGCGGAGTATCGTCTTTCCCTGCGCGAAGACAACGCCGACCTGCGCCTCACCGAGACCGGCCGCGAGCTGGGTCTGGTGGACGACGCGCGTTGGGAAGTCTTCTGTCGCAAACGCGACGCCATCGCGACCGAGCAGGAGCGGCTGAAATCGACTTGGGTCAATCCCAGGATCACCTCGGCTGAGGAATGCCTCCGCGTTCTGGGCAAGGCCATAGACCACGAATACAGCCTCTTTGAGTTGTTGCGCAGGCCCGAGGTGTCCTACTCGGGCCTCATGTCCTTACCCGGCGCCGGGCAGGGACAGGCCGATCCGGCGGTTGTCGAGCAGTTGGAGATTTCCGCCAAGTACCAGGGGTATATCGACCGTCAGGCTGAGGAAGTGGCCAAGTCGGCCAGCTCGGAGAATGCTGCATTGCCGGCCGAACTGGACTACGGCAAGGTTGCCGGGCTATCCAATGAGGTGAAGCAGAAGTTGAGTTCGCACCGGCCGCAAACGATAGGCCAGGCCTCACGTATTCAGGGAGTCACCCCGGCGGCGATTTCGCTGCTTCTCATCCATTTGAAGCGCCACGATTGGGGCCGTGCAGCATGAGCGTCGAACTGCTCAACGAGGGGCTCGCGGCCGGCCATGCCCAGCTCGGAATCGAATTGCCCCTGGCGGTTCAGGCCAAGCTGATCGCCTACCGCGACCTGCTGCTCAAATGGAACAAGACCTACAACCTCACCGCCATACGCGATGCGGACCAGGTTCTGTCCCACCACGTTCTCGACTCCCTCGCCATCCTTCCCAGGGTCACCGGCGGACCTCTGCTGGATGTCGGCAGTGGCGGCGGCTTGCCGGGAATACCGTTGGCCATCGTACGGCCCGAGCTGGCGGTGACCCTGATCGATGCCGTCGACAAGAAGACGAGCTTCCAAAGGCAGGTTGCGATCGAGTTGGGGCTGAGCAACCTTCATCCAATTCACGGCCGGGTCGAGGAACTGCAGGGCAGTTTTGCCTTGATCGCGTCGCGGGCCTTTTCCGACCTCGCCTCCTTCGTCGCCGCGACGCGCCACCTCCTCGCGCCGGGGGGGCGCTGGTTGGCCATGAAAGGGCAGTTGCCCCGAGCCGAATTGACCGACCTGCCGGCCGGCATTGCCGTCGAGAAAACCTTGCCCCTGACCGTTCCAGGGCTGGTCGCCGAGCGCCATTTGATCGTTATGAAAGCCGTTTCATGAGAATTCTCGCCATCACCAACCAAAAGGGCGGCGTCGGCAAGACCACGACGGCGGTCAATCTAGCCGCCAGCCTGGCCGCTGCGGGCCGGAGCGTCCTGCTCATCGACCTCGATCCGCAAGGAAACGCCACGACCGGATCGGGGATCACCAAGAAGGAAGCCCTGCCTACGGTCTATCAGCTCCTCCTCGGCTTGGCGACCCTTGCCGAAGTTTGCCTCCCCACCAATTTTGGCTTCGACGTCCTGCCCGCCAATCGCGAACTAGCCGGGGCCGAGGTCGAACTGATCGAGATGGACGCGCGGGAATTCCGTCTGCGCGACGCCCTCGCCGCCGCAGGAGCGGATTACGACTTCGTGCTCATCGATTGCCCGCCGGCCCTCAACATGCTCACCGTCAACGGCTTGGTCGCCTCGGATGCCGTCCTCATTCCGATGCAGTGCGAGTATTACGCTCTGGAAGGACTGTCCGATTTGGTCGAGACCTTGCGTAAGGTACGCACCCACCTCAACCACCGTCTGGAAATCGAGGGTCTGCTGCGCACCATGTACAACCCGCAAAGCACCCTGACGCAGCAGGTGTCGGCGGAACTCGAAAGCCACTTTGGGGCCAAGGTCTATCGCACCATCGTTCCCCGCAATGTTCGCCTTGCCGAAGCACCGTCCTACGGCAAGCCGGTCATCGCCTTCGACAAGAGCTCCAGGGGGGCCCAGGCCTACAACGCGTTGGCGCAGGAAATTCTCGAAAGGGTCGCTGCATGATGATCAAGATGAAGGGCCTAGGCCGCGGGCTCGACGCTCTGCTTTCCGGCAACGACGAAAAACGCGCCGACGAACAGCGTATTCTGCCGGTGGAGCGACTGCGGCCTGGGAAGTATCAGCCCCGTACCCGCATGGACGAGACCTCGCTCACCGAACTGGCCGCGTCGATCAAGTCCCAGGGGGTGATGCAGCCGATTCTCGTGCGTGCCGTGGAATCCATCCCGGGTGCCGAACGCTATGAAATCGTTGCTGGCGAACGCCGTTGGCGTGCGGCCCAGTTGGCGGGGCTCGCCGAAGTCCCGGTGCTCGTCCGTAGCATTCCGGACGAACAGGCGCTGGCCATGGCCTTGATCGAAAATATTCAGCGGGAAAATCTCAACCCCCTCGAGGAAGCCCAGGGCATCAAGCGTCTGGTAGACGAGTTCGGGTTGACCCATGAGCAGGCGGCCGACGCCGTAGGACGATCGCGGCCGGCAACCTCCAATCTCCTGCGCCTCCTGCAGCTCTCGGCGACGGTGCAGGATCTACTGATGGACGGCAAACTGGACATGGGGCACGCGCGTGCCCTGCTGCCCCTGAAATCGGCCCAGCAGGTTGCCGCTGCCCAGGTCATCGTCAGCAAGGGATTGTCGGTGCGCGAAGCGGAACGCCTGGTCCAGCAAGCGCTCAATCCGCCCAAGGCGTCGGCGGCGCGGCCGATCAATCGCGATGTCCTGCGTTTGCAGGAGGAACTGTCCGACACTCTGGGCGCTGCGGTGGTGATCCAATCCGGCAAGCAGGGGCGCGGCCGGATCACCATCGAGTTTTCTGATCTGGATCAATTGGAAGGTCTCATCGAGCGCTTTCGCCAATAGATCATCGGCGTAATCGGTGATGACGTTTGCAATACGAGGCGAGTCAATGTGCATGAGACCGGTTGGCATAATGCCGCCGCTTGTGCGCTGCAACATCCGACTCAAAAATTGACTCAAAATTGGGCGTCTGATACAGTGGCGCCGCTTTAAACCGAGGCCTGTCTTGCCCGAGCAAGTGGTGTGGATTCTCAGCCGGCAAGCGGCACTCACGATCGTCCTCGGGGCGATCGCTTGGGGGGTTGTCGATGCGCGATCGGCTGCTTCGGTTTTGATCGGGGGATCCATCGGCGTCATTGCCAACCTCGGCTACGTGCTGAGGGCGATGCGACTGACGTCCGGCAGTGATCCGGTAAAGCTTTACCGGGCTCAGGCGGCGGGTGAGGGCTTCAAGTTTCTCCTCACATTGGCTGGCTTTGCCTTTGTATTTCTGGGGTACCGGGATGTAGCGGTCCTGCCGCTCTTTCTCGGTTACGCATCAACCTTCGTCATCTACTGGCTGGCGTTGTTGAAGCAACGTTAGGCCGATTGGAGAAAAAATGAGCGCAGAAGGCGGAACCGCAGGCTATATCCAACACCACCTTACCAACCTGGCCGTCTGCGCCGACAGTTCCAAGATCGACGGCGTCTGTACCGGTTTCTGGACCTTCCACCTCGACACCCTGCTGGTGTCCGGCTTTCTGGGACTGCTGATCTTCGGCCTGATGGCCAAGCTGGCCGCGAAAGCGACCTCCGGTATTCCTTCCGGGGGGCAGAATTTCGTCGAAATGGTTGTCGGCCTGGTCGACCAGCAGGTGCGCGACACCTTCCATGGCAAGAGTGCCCTGGTGACGCCTCTGGCCATCACCATCTTCTGCTGGGTGTTCATCATGAACGCCATGGACTTGGTGCCGGTGGACTTCCTGCCGCTCGTCGCCCAGAAGGTCACCGGCAACGAACACCTGCCCTTCAAATTCGTTCCGACCACCGATCCCAACCTGACCTTCGCGATGTCCATCAGCGTCTTCTTCATCATGCTGTGGATGAACATCAAGGTGAAGGGCGTCGGCGGCTTCCTGCATGAAGTCTTCTCGGCTCCGTTCGGCGCCAAGCTGGCTCCGGTGAATTTCATCTTCCGCGTGGTCGAAGACATCGCCAAGCCCATCTCGCTCGCCCTGCGTCTCTTCGGCAACATGTACGCCGGTGAAATGGTGTTCATCCTGATTGCCCTGCTCGGTCTCTACCAATTGCCGCTGGCCTTGCCCTGGGAGTTGTTCCATATCCTGATCATCACCCTGCAGGCCTTCGTGTTCATGATGCTGACCATCGTTTACATGTCCATGGCTTCCGAGTCGCACTAATCATAGGCTTCAGGTTCTTCGTAGTTTTTATCTTTAACCCCGCAACACCCTTTTTAACTTACTGAGGAGTAAACATGGAACTCGCAACCGTCCTCTCCAA
>DAORDK010000012.1:0-48401 GCA_035345935.1 Rhodocyclaceae bacterium
TTAGGTTCTGGCGCCGCAAGGCGTGGGGGTTCGAGTCCCTTCCTGGGCACCAGCGCGGGTCGCTTGGCCCGCAGGGCGCCAGTCCGAGAGTGCCTCGCCAATTCGCCTCCGTTCCCCATCGCTGCCGCGGGAACTCGGGCGATGGCCCGCGAACTCCCTGCCGCGCGAGTTCTCCCTGATCCAATTGCACAAGATGTGGAAAGACCCCGCTGGGCGGGGTCTTTCCACATGGCCCAACGACCCGACTCTAATGTACTTGCGGCGCCTCATCCCAAGTCCGGCGAATTCGACGCCAATCCGGCGGATTCTGCAGAAGTTCTACTCCCGGACCTGCCACGCCGTCGAGGGTGTTTGAGGGCTGCTCGCCCGGCCGACGCCTTTGCCCGTCGACCGTCTTCGCGTAATCTCCCGGAGGTAGTCGGCAAAGTCAGGTTTTCGGGGGTTACGCGGTAAAGGGAGCTGCGGCATGGCGACATGCGAATTTCGTGGATTGGATGGGTGGCGCGTTGCCCTTTGTCTTGCACTTGCGCTGACGACGGCGTCGAGTTTGGCGGGCGATCCACCTCCCCGCGGTTTTGGCGACATCCTGAGTGTCCTTGAGAGTCATCCGGTTGATCGTGCCCGGCTGCAAGAATTCCGCCAGACGCTCGAAAGCGTTCCGTCCCCCGACCTCGCAGGCACCGCCCTTGCCGAATTCCACTTGCGGCGCGCCCGGGCGGCGCGCGAACTCGGGCTCGTCGGGCCGGAAATCCGCGAATTGCGGCGGGTCGTCGACTTGGGGGGCGGCAAGGAGCCCCATCGGGCATGGGCCGAACTTGGCGGGGCCGAGTTCGGCGGTGGGAGTTTCCGCAGCGGTCTGGCGGCAAAACTGCGAGCCCTGGACTCGACTCCGGAAAATGCGCTCGGCTTCAAGCTGGCCCTCCACGCTCAGCTGGCCGATTCGTACCGCCGTCTGGGGGATTTTTCCGCGGCGCGTCAGCACGTCCGCCATGCTGAAGGCCTGCTGACGCGGCTCAAGGCGTCCCGGAATTGGGCGTGGCTACAGCACAACTGGAGCGCCTCCGTGGAGGATGCGCTGGGCCGGACGGCGTTTTCGGAGGGGCGCTACGGTGAGGCGGAAGTGCGATTTCGCAAGGCATTGGACCATCGCGAGCAGGATGTCGCCGCCAATCTGGAGCGGATGCGAAACGGAATGGCGAATGTTCCGCAGATTACCGTGGAGCAGCATCGAGACCGTCAGGAGGCTTGGCTGGCGAATACCCTCCTTGAAGACGGACGCGTTTTTGAAGCCGAGGTCTACGCGCGGCGCCTGGTTTACCGGGTTCTCGAACGGTACGGTCCCGAGAGCTTGCACACCAATCAACTGATGATGCCGCTGGTACGGGTGCTCCTCGAGGAGCGCAGGACCGTCGATGCGCTAAAGTTGATGGAGTGCATGCTGGCCAACCTGGACCGTCTCGAGGTTGGCCCTACAGCGCTTCCTCGTGTCCAATTGCGGCGACTCCGGGCGAATGCCTTGGTCGCTCAGCGCCGATGGTCGGAAGCTCTCGAGGAATTCGAAGCGCTGCGTAGCGCGCTGGCCGATGACCCGCAGTTGATCGAAACCCTGGGGGCTCCAACCCTGGGGTGGGTGCGTGCCCTGATAGCCGTCGGGCGGGTGGATGACGCGGTCACTGAGAGTCGGCGGCTCGCGCGCAGCCGAGCCGAGCAAATGGGTACGAGCGCCTACGAGTCCGCAGAGGCCCGCGGGTACTATGCGGTGGCTTTGGCGACTGCCGGGAAGACCGAGTTGGCGTTGGAAGAATATCGGCAAGCCCTCGCCATCCTGCTTCCTGCCGCAGCGGAACGCACCGACCGTTCTGGAGGGCGTTTCGCGAGGCTTGCTTATGTAGTCGAGTCCTATCTCGCACTCTTGTCGCGGATTCGAGGAACTCCCCTCGAGAAGGCTGCAGGCCTCGATGCCGTTGCCGAGGCCTTCGTGGCGGCAGACGTCTTGCGAGGCCAGAGTGTCCAGCAGGCGATGGCCGCCAGCGCCGCCCGCGCAGCGGCCGGGAAGCCCGAGCTGGCGGCCCTGGCGCGCGAGGAGCAGGATGTCCGCCAGGAGCGCGATGCCCTCTACAAGATTCT
The DNA here is from genome assembly GCA_035345935.1 of Rhodocyclaceae bacterium. Lineage (GTDB taxonomy): Bacteria > Pseudomonadota > Gammaproteobacteria > Burkholderiales > Rhodocyclaceae > SSSZ01. The sequence goes on from DAORDK010000012.1 coordinate 2,128, forward strand.
GGCGGATTTGCTGTCCCGGCCTACCGACCAGATGCTCCCGGGGATCGTGGCCGACATGCAGGGGCGGGTCGCAGCGCTCGACGGGCGGCACAGAGAACTGCGCCAGACTCTGGATCAGAGATTCCCGGACTACGCGGACCTGGTGGCTCCCCGGCCGGCGAAACTCGAGCAGGTCCGGGCCGCCCTGCGCCCAGGGGAGGCGCTTCTGAGCATTTTGTCCACCGAAGAGCTCACATTCGTCTGGGCAATCCCGGCCGAAGGAAGCCCGTCTTTCGCTGCGGTCAGTGTGGGGCGCCGGGAAATCGATCGCCGCGTTCGCGCTCTGCGCAAGTCTCTCGATCCACCCGACGGCGACTTGGATCATCTGCCGGCCTTCGACGGGCAGATCGCTCACCGCCTCTACACCGATCTTCTGGCGCCGGTGCGCGACGGCTGGCAGGGCCGTAAGCATTTGCTCGTCGTTGCTGGCGGCGCTCTGGCCCGATTGCCATTGGGGCTGCTACTCACCGCCGATCCGATGGCTGGAGGTCGTGGCCTTCCCTATGCCAGATGGCCTTGGCTCATTCGCGACATGGCCATGAGCCAGTTGCCCTCGGCGGCTTCGCTACTCACCTTGCGGCGCATGGCCCCCGGGGCTGCCGACCGGCGCGCCTTTGTCGGTTTCGGCGATCCCGATTTCGCGGGGGATGGAGCTCGCAATCGCCCTGGATCCTCCCGCGGTCTGCGGGCGATTCCTCTACCCGCGGGAATCCGCGAACGCGCCCTGCGGGGTGAGGAGACGCAGTGGCCCCGGTATTCTGAAATCGCGCCCCTGCCCGATACCCGGGACGAAATTCTTGCCCTCGCTGACGCGCTCAAAGCCGACCCCAGGCGGGACGTCTTTCTCGGGGCGGCGGCCAGCCGCGAGAACGTGCTTTCGGGCGATCTCTCGCGGCGCCGAGTGATCGCCTTCGCTACCCATGGTTTGCTCCCCGGCGAACTGCCGCAGGTCGAGCAGCCTGCCTTGGCCCTCGCCAACCCGGGGGGCGGTAACCATGGTCTTCTGACGCTAGACGACATCCTGGGCCTGCGGCTCGACGCCGATTGGGTGATTCTGTCCGCCTGCAATACTGCGGCAGGGGAAGGCGAAGGGGCCGAAGCCCTTTCGGGATTGGGGCGCGCGTTCTTTTACGCGGGGGGTAGGGCACTGCTGGCGACCCATTGGCCGGTGGAATCGGTGTCTGCGCGCAAGCTGGTGGTCGGCGTCTTTGCGGCAATGGCTCGCGAGCCCGAGATCACCAGGGCCGAGGCGCTACGAAGGTCGATCCTGGCGGTGATGAGCGGATCGGATGTCTACGCGCATCCCCTTTACTGGGCTCCGTATGCGCTGATCGGTGATGGTGGGCGCTGAGAAACCGGAACAAATGGCTTCCGGAGCGATGCCTCCCCGCCCCAGAGAAGGTACTGACTTTGTCGCCATGCCCGTGGCCAGATCCCTGCTTCATCCTGCTATGGCGTCCAAGAAGCAATGAAATTGCCGATACCGATAGAAAAGTTCAATGGATTTTTACTGCAGCGTGACGACTCTGACTCCGTCGTGAGTCTGCAGGGAGCGGGAGATGGTCACATTGCAGGAAATTCTCGATTTCGCTGAAATCGGGCGCGGAGAAGCCGAAGCGATTTCTCAGCTCGCGCATGTTCCGGAGGTCGTGGCCGCCGAACTCGCCTACGAATTGGTGCGGACCCCCCGGGGGATATTTTGTCTCCACAATCTTTTTCTCGATGCGATCGAGCGCGCGGAATACGAAAACGGACGCGAACGCGTCCGCCGGTTGGAGCGCCTCTATCGGGATTTTGCCACTCGCTTCCCCAAGCCGCGGGTACTTTGATTATTCCAGGTTGAAGAAACTGCGGATGCGCCCGACGATGGCGCTGCCCAGCCCAGAGGCGGCGACCTTGCGGCGGGGATCCGCTCCCGCGGCGGCATTCTCGTTCTGCAGGGAACGAGCGGCGAGTATGGCGGAGAGCTCCTCGGCAATGGCCGGCCGGTCGCCCATGATTTCCGCCAGACCTGCTTTGTCCAGGCGATAGCATTCGACTTCGGAGAGTGCGCGTACGGAGGCCGTTCGCGGCTCGCCGGTCAGGAGGCCCATCTCGCCGAAGAAATCTCCCGGGCCCAGGCGGGCGAGGGGTAAGTCCTCTCCACTCGGACCCCTGCGGACCACCTCCGCTTCGCCCGCCAGGATGATGTAGAGCCAGTGTGCGACTGCTCCCTGCCGGGTCAGGATGTCGCCGGTGGCGAAGGGAGAATAGACCAGATGTTCCGCCACGCGCCGGCATTCCTCGTCGGTCAATTGGGCAAAAAGCGCGACGGAGCGCAGGGCGTCGACCCGGTGCTGAAGTTCGCGGGATTTGGTCGCGCTCCGCAGGGCGGCGTTGTCCTTGACCAGGTAGCGCATTTCTTCGGGCAGCGCCAGCCGCCAGCCGGCGCGGCGAACCGCGGCATAGACATGGGTGCGCACAGCGGAATCGGTTGGATCGTCCGCTGCCGGATCGGTCATCCAGTAGCGCAGGGCATAGTGGCCATAGCCCGGCCCAAACTCCAGGAGAACGCAGGACACGCCTCGTTCCCGGGCGACGTTCGGAATGTTGGCTTCCCGTACCGCCTGCTCCACCGCAGCAACCACACGGGCCGGCTGGGCCACGTAGCCGACGTTGAAATGAATGGTCCGGCGCCACAGTTGAGTGCCCTGATCCCGGTCGCCGATCACCCAGACTTTCCCCTTCATCAGGAGGCTGTTGGGGACCACTACGGTTTCCCCATTGCGGGTCCGAATGGCCGTGTAGCGCCAGCGGATGTCGGTGACTTGACCCGAGACATCGTCGATCTTGACCCAGTCGCCGATCTGGATCGAACTGTCGAGTTGGAGGGCCAGCCCACCCAGGATATTCCCCAGGGTGTCCTGCATCGAAAACGCCACCACTGCGGTGATCACCGCCGAAGTGGCCACGATGGACGAGAGCTCGACACCGGAGTGGGACAAGTGAATGAGTCCCCAGGTGACATAGCCGACGATGACTACGATATCTTCCAGAATGCGGGGCGGGGTGACCCGCAAGCGGGGGAGAAGGACTCGAAAGACGAGGAGCCCCAGCAGTCGAATGATGCCGATGCCGAGGCCGAGCAGCATGACGCCGTGAAGGATGGCGGCAGGCCGCTCGGCGCCGGACGCGGCCAGCAACCCGGCGCCAAGGTTGCCGATCATGCAGAGCAGCGCAAAGACCAGGGTCTGACGCACCACTGTACGGATGTCGCCGCCCGCCGGGAGCAGGAGCAGCCCCAGGCCGACGGTGACGAAGAAGAGGTGGAGCGTCTCGTCCCCTGTGTAATGGGCCGTCAGAGTCGGAATGAGAGCGTGGTCCATGGCCGGGAGCGGGAGTTGGAGTTTTTCGGCCATTCTAACCCTTGTTGCCGGGGTGGTTGGCGGTTGGCAATTTCTCGGGCGCCATTCGGCCGTCGTGATAGAATCGAGCCCCTGACCCAAAACCAATAAGGCAAACAAGGGGTTGTGCCCAGGTCGTAGGCTGCCGGCGCAACCGGGTGATTGATCGCTGCTGCCCCGGGTGGTGGTTCCCGCGCGAGCGCGGTAGATATCGAGGATTGTGCTTGAAATGCGGGATTAACCCTGGCTGCGCTGACGCTATCGCCATTGTCGGGATGGCGTTTCGTTTTCCCGGAGACCTGGGTGACGAATCCGCATTCTGGAGCGCACTGACCGCGGGACGCGACCTCGTCGGAGCCATCGGCGGCGACCGTTGGGCGGTTGACGCCCTGGCGCATCCGCGTCGCTCGGAACCGGGCCGCAGCGTGACGTTCTCCGCCGGTGTTCTTTCTCGTGTCGACGAGTTTGACGCCCAATTCTTTGGGATTTCTCCGAGGGAAGCCGCCTGGCTCGACCCGCAGCAACGCCTCCTGCTTGAACTTGCGTGGGAGGCCATGGAGAACGGTGGTCAAGTTCCCGCCCATCTGGCCGGGTCAGACTGCGCGGTCTATGTCGGCATCTCCGGCCTCGATTATGGGATGCGCGGACTCGACGACCTCCCGGGAATGACTGGCCATTCGATGACCGGCAATACCCTCAGCATCGCTGCCAACCGATTGTCCTACGTCTTTGACCTGCACGGACCCTCGATGGCCGTCGACACCGCCTGCTCATCGTCGCTGGTGGCCCTGCATCAGGCCTGCCGCACCCTGGCCACCGGAGAGTCTTCGATGGCGTTGGTGGGAGGCATAAATATTCTGCTTCACCCTTACCCCTTCATCGGCTTCACCAAGGCATCGATGTTGTCCGCCCAAGGGCGTTGCCGCGCCTTCGACGCCTCCGGTGACGGCTACGTGCGGGCCGAGGGGGGGGCTGTGTTGGTCCTCAAACCGCTGGCCGCCGCGGAGGCAGCGGGGGACCCCATCCACGCGGTCATTCTCGCCAGCGGCGTCAACGCTGACGGGGCGCGCAAGACCGGAATCACCATCCCCAGCCCGGCGGGGCAGGCCGAACTGATGCGCACCGTTCTCAAGCGCTCGGGACTGGTTGCCGCCGCCATCGACTACGTCGAGGCCCACGGCACGGGGACCGCGGTCGGTGATCCTGTGGAAGCCAGGGCCATCGGCGAGGTCTATGGGCAAGGTCGGCCACGCCCGCTGCCCATCGGCTCGGTGAAATCCAATCTGGGCCATCTGGAGCCGGCGTCGGGCATGGCGGGCTTGGTCAAGACGGTGCTCATGCTGAAGCACAAGGCCATTCCGCCCACGGTCCACCTCCAGACGCCCAACCCGAACATCGATTTCAACGGCCTCAATCTCGAAGTTCCCACCGCCCTTCGACCTTTGGAAACAGGCAATGCGGCCAGCGTGATGGCGGTCAATTCCTTTGGCTTTGGCGGTGCCAACGCCCATGTGATCGTTCGCGCCCACATTCCCCCTTCGGAGGTTGCGCGGCAGGTGGCGACTCCGGCTCCCCTGGTCTTTTCTGCGCGTACCGATGCAGCGCTTCGGGCACTTGCCGCTGAGTATTCCGCGTTGCTGGCTCGGGCCGGCGATCGTTATTACGATCTCGCCCATACCGCCGCCTTCCGACGCCAGTTTCTGGAGCGGCGGCTGGCCGTCAACGGTCTTCCGGGGCCGCAAATGGCGGCCCTGCTTGATCAGGTTGCCGCCGGCGAAAATCCGGCCGGGGCCTATCTCGAAGATGCCCCAGCAGAGGCTGGCGAGGTGGCCTTGGTCTATTCGGGCAACGGCTCGCAATGGCCCGGGATGGCCCGGCGACTACTCGACGATTCCCCGCGTTTCGCCGAACTGATGGGCGAACTCGATGAAGCCATGGCGCTTTGCGTCGGATTCTCGGTTGTCGCGGAACTGCGGGAAGGGGATGCAGCACGCATGGCCGATACGGCGGTGGCGCAGCCGCTCCTTTTCGCCGTGCAGGTGGCGCTGACCCGCATGCTGCGGGACCGAGGCATCAAAGCGCGCTGTTTTGTCGGCCATAGCGTCGGTGAGGTGGCGGCCGCCTGGGCTGCGGGAGCCCTTGACCTCGAACAGGCTATTGCCGTCATCGCAGCGCGTAGCGCGGCCCAGGCCAAGACCCGGGGCGCCGGACGCATGGCGGCGCTGGGCCTGGGTGCGGAGGAAGCGAGAGCGTTCCTGGCAGAATGCGGGCTGGCCCATCTTGAAATCGCCGGTATCAATGCCCCCGCTGGCGTGACCTTGGCCGGACCGCTGGTCCAGCTGGAAGTCCTGGGAGTGCAGGCCAAGGCACGGAATATCTTCTTCCGGCTACTTGATCTCGACTACGCATTTCACAGCCGGGCCATGGATCCGGTCCGTGGAGAACTTGCGGCTGCCTTGGAAGGCCTCGCTCCGAAGCAATGTTCTGGGACCTTCGTCTCCACCGTCAGCGGTGGCGCGCTTCCCGGCGAATCGCTAGGGGCGGCATACTGGTGGGACAACATCCGCCAGCCGGTGCAATTTGCCTCGGCCGTGCGGCACCTTGCCGACTTGGGGTGCCGGATTTTTATCGAAATCGGGCCGCACCCCGTCCTCCAGCGCTACGTCGGCGAGTGTCTATCCGCCGTGCGCTGCCCGGGCCGCGTACTGGCGACCTTGCGGCGCGACGACGATGGGGAGCATCGCGTCGACGAGGCCGCCCTCAGGGCTCACTTGGCGGCGCGCGAACCGGACCTTGGCGCCTATTTCCCGCATCCGGGGCGCTTCCTGCCCTTGCCCGTCTATCCCTGGCAGCGTGAGCGCCATTGGCACCCCCAGAGCGCGGAAGCCAATCGCCTGATCGAGCGGTGCCGAATCCACCCGCTCCTCGGGTGGCGGATCAAGGACCACCCGGCTGCTTGGGAGAATGTTCTCGATCTCGAAACGCATCCGACGCTCAAGGACCACCGCGTCGGCGGTGCCGTGGTGCTCGCCGGGGCGGCCTACGTGGAGATGGCCCTGGCCGCGGGACGCGAGGTGCATGGCAGCGATAGCCTCGAACTGGAAGAACTCGACATCGTTGCACCGGTGGTTTTCGATTCCGACCACGGACGCAGCACCCGCTGCGAACTGCAGCCGAGGGAGGGGTTTTTCCGGATATTCAGCCGACCCCGTCTGAGCGACGAGGAATGGACCCTCAATGCCTCCGGCAGGCTGTTCGGCGTGCCGTGTTCGGCTCCTGCCTCGATTGCGGCCGGCGCCTTCCCGAACGAGCCCGTGGACCCCGCCGACCATTACCGTCTCGCCAAGGCTCTCGAACTCGATTACGGGCCGGCGTTCCGCAGCTTTGCCGGTGGGTGCCGTTCCGGCGAGGTGCTCGACGGCCGCCTCTCCACCGGCGGTGAGTCCGCGTGCCTCATCGATCCTGCGGCCCTCGACGGTTGTTTCCAAGCTTTGGTCCATTTCTTTCGGGCCGACATCGAAGCTGGACGGGGACTACCGCTGTTGCCGGTCAAGGTCGGGCGCTTGCGGTTGTGGGCGAGCGCTAGGCCGGCAGCCTTCCGACTAGTCTTGCGGCGTCGCAGTGCCCGTTCGGTCGAGGCGGACATCGTTCTCCTCGGGGAAGACGGCGGGGTGCTTGCTCTTCTTGAGCGCTGCCGCTTTCGGGCTGCGACCCTGCGAGGCGGCGCGGCGCAGCGCCCGGCGCTATGGCAGACCATTGCCAAGGTCTTGCCCCATCCTGCGGCCATACCGGTTCCTGCTGACTCGCGGGAATTGGCGTGCCGGATCCGCGATGGCCTTGCGGCTCTGGAACTCGACGGCCATCGGCACGATTATTTCGCTGCCGGCCAACCGCTACTCGAGGCGCTGGCGGTTTCCTTCGCCTACGCGGCGATGGCCGGTCTGGCGGCTGAGGATGACGGGCGAATCGGTCGCTGGATCGCTGAGCCGGAACTGTCCGGCGCGGTGGTGGCGCCGATGTTCCTCTATCTTGTCGGGCGTCTTCAGGAGGCCGGCCTTCTGACCGACGAGGGAGGCACTTGGCAACTGCAAACCAGGGCTGCCCCGCCGCCGCCGGAGGACATCTGGCGCACCTTGGTGGCGGAGTTCCCGGAGATGTTGCCGGAACTGCTCTTCGTCGGCCGGGCGGGTCGCCAGCTCCCTGAATTCCTGCGTGGTACCGGAATCGGCGTCGTGGGTCCCGCTGCCCCGCTGGAGGCCTACCTCAACCGGTCTCCAGCCTTTCTCGGGCTGCGCCAGGCGCTCGGTGACCTGCTTGCCATCCAGGCGGCGGACCTGGCACCGGGGAGTCGCCTGCGCGTTCTGGAAGTGTGCCAGATCGCTTCGGATCTGCCTCATCGTCTGGCGGCTCTGCCCAACCGGGACAGAGTCGACTATGTGATTGCCGCGAGCGATCCCAATGTCCTCGCCCATCTCGAAGGAGAGTATGGGCGCCAACCGGGAGTTTCCGTCGCTGCCCTGGCCGACGGTGCCTTGCTCGCCCGGGTAGGCGAAGTTCCCGAGCAATTCGACCTGGTAGTGGCGTATCACTGGCTTCACCGCAATGCCGATCTCCCTGCAGCGGTGGCCGGCCTGCGTTCCAGATTGGCCCCGGGCGGGCTGCTGGCGGTAGCAGAAAGACCTGCGGATACGACAGCGGACCTTTTCTTCGGCCGTGAACCGGGTTGGTGGCATCCCCACGGGCAGGGCTTCGTTTCCAGTCTCCTGGGGCTGCCGGAGTGGATGGAACTCCTGCACCGGGGAGGCTTCGACGATGCGGTGGCGGTGCAGGAGCCCGCTGCCGGTGAGGGAGGGGCGTCGCCCTTCCTCGTTCTCGCCGGTCGGGCTGCAACCCCGCTGGTCGAAGATGTCCCGGCCGTGGCCCGCTGGCTGTTTGTCGTTCCGCCGCGGACGGACGGGTTCGACCTGACGGATGCGGTGGTGGCCCGCCTGGAGTCCCGCGGTCAGAGCGTTCGCGTCTTGCGTCGCGACTTGGATTTCACGGCTGGGGACAGCACCGACGTTTTCGCCGCATTGTCCGGAGCCACGGCGGCCCTCGGGGGGGTCGATCACCTGGTCTATCTGGCGACCTTGGGTGGTAACGAGCGTCCCAGCCTCGAGGACCTTCCGGTAGTGGACGATCTGGGATGCAATGGGGTTCTCCACGCGGTCCATGCCCTCGCCGGTGGTGACCTTGGCAGTGCCCGTCTCTGGCTGGTGACTTCCGGTGGGGCGCTGCTTGCCCAGGGAGGAGCCGACTGGCTGGTCGATCCCGCCCAGAGTGGGATATGGGGTTTCGGGCGAGTGGTGATGAACGAATATCCCGCTCTTGGCTGCACCCTGATTGACCTCGCCTGCGCTTCCCGGGTGCCGGAAGCCGCCAGCCGTCTGGCTGACGAGTTCCTCTGCCCCGACGGCGAATCCGAAATTGTCCTCGCCGCAGACGGCCGCCACGTCGTACGTCTGCAATCCGTGACGGCCGCTGTGTTGCCCGCCGAGGAGGAACCGCGGTTCCGGCTTGACTTCGCGGTTCCTGGGCGGCTGCGCAATTTGGCCTGGATACCGGCGGCGGAGCAGGCGTTGCCGCCGGACGGCATTGAGGTCCAGCCACTGGCCGCCGGACTCAATTTCCGCGACGTCATGTATGCCATGGGACTTCTACCCGATGAGGCGGTCGAGAGCGGTTTTGCCGGAGCGAGCCTGGGACTTGAATTTTCCGGAACGATCAGCCGGGTGGGAAGCGATCCTGGCGATTTCCGGGTGGGCGACGAAGTCATGGGTTTTGGTGCCGCCTGCTTCGCCAGTCACGTCGTGACCCGCCGCGACGCCATCGCCCGGAAACCTGCGGATTGGAGCCACGCCCAGGCGGCCACAGTGCCCACTGTGTTTTTCACGGTCTATTACGCCCTCAAGCACCTCGCCCAAGTGCGTCCGGGAGAGCGGGTGTTGATCCACGGCGGGGCCGGGGGAGTGGGGATCGCCGCCATCCAACTGGCGCGGCATCTCGGTGCCGAGATCTACGCGACCGCAGGCAACGATGAAAAGCGCGATTTCGTCAGTCTCCTGGGGGCCGATCGGGTCTTCGATTCGCGCAGCCTCGAATTCGCGGACCAGATACTGGTCGCCACGGGTGGCGAAGGCGTCGATGTGGTCCTCAATTCCCTGGCCGGCGAGGCGATCAATCGCAACCTGAGAGTACTGCGACCCTTCGGCCGTTTCCTGGAACTTGGCAAGCGCGATTTCTACGAGAACACGGTGATCGGCTTGCGGCCGTTCAAGGACAACATCAGCTATTTCGGCATCGACGCCGACCAATTGCTGGTGGCGCGGCCGGTCTTGGCGGCCGAACTTTTCGCCGAGGTCATGGCCCTGTTCCGTGACGGCGTGCTGGCACCCTTGCCCTATCGGCTGTTCGCAGCCGACCAGGTGGTAGATGCCTTCCGCACCATGCAACAATCTCGCCAGATCGGCAAAGTGGTGGTGGCCCTGGATGGCCCGCCGAAAACCTTAGCCGAAGTCGGGCGTCCGGCGGTGAGCCTGCGCCTCGAAGCCGATTCCACCTGGCTGGTGACCGGCGGCTTGAGCGGATTTGGCTTGGCGACTGCGACTTGGCTCGTCGAGCACGGATTGGGCTCACTGGTTCTCATCGGACGCCGGGGCGCCGCGACTCCTGGCGCCGCCGACGCCGTTGCGGCTCTGGAGGCCAGGGGTGCCCGGGTGCGTGTGGAGGCTTGTGATATCGCCGACGAAGAGGCGCTTGCCCGGGTCATCGCGAGTATCGAACGGGACTTGCCGCCTCTGAAGGGTGTGGTCCATGCTGCCATGGTGCTGGACGACGCCTTGATCGCTAATCTCGACGCTGGGCGCCTGAGGAGGGCCATTGAACCCAAGGTGGCGGGAGCCCGCAACCTGCATCGTCTTACCCTCGGACTTCCCCTCGACCATTTCGTCCTTTACTCGTCGGTGACTACCGTCCTGGGTAATCCCGGCCAAGCCAATTACGTCGCCGCCAACGCTTATCTTGAATCTCTGACGGCTCTGCGCCGGGCGCGGGGACTTCCGGCGACCTGCATCGGCTGGGGACCTTTGGGCGATGTGGGCTACTTGACCCGCCAGACCGAACTGCGCGACAGCCTTGCCAGCCGATTAGGTGCCGAGCCCCTGACCGCCGAGGCTGCCTTGCGTGAGCTGGAAACCGCGCTACTGGGTCAAGCCGGCATGGTGACGGTCGCCGATTTCGAATGGCAGGCTTTGGCCCGTTTAATGCCCTCAGCCCAGGGGCCGCGCTTCGAATTCCTCGCCCGCCGGGCCGGTGGCTTCGAATCGTCGAGTCAGGAGGGAGGCGATTTACGCGCTCTGCTGGCGGGAAAGTCCCCCCAGGAGGCGGTTCGCATCATCCAGGACCTGGTGAGGGCGGAAGTGGCGCCCATTCTTGGCATCGCCGCCGACCGCATCGACCCCGGACGTTCCCTCTTTGACCTGGGGATGGATTCCCTCATGGCGGTGGAGCTCGCGATGGGAATCGAACGGCGCTTCGGGGTCAACCTGCCCGCCATGGCCTTGACCGCCGAGCCGACGCCAGAACGGATTGCCGCCAAAATTGCCGATCTGGTGGCAAATGGCGAAGATACTTCTGATGGCGAGGGAATCGAAACGCTGGTCCAGCAGGTGGCCGCGCAGCACGCCGAATCCTTCACCGCCGAGGATCTGGCCAGAACGGTGGCCGACGTCAAGCTCGAAGCCACCACCGGAGCGAGGTTGATCCCCTGATGAAAAGCAAATTGGGACTCACCGGGGCCGCCCGCGAGGCGCTGATCCAGCGTTTTGGCATGCGCGGGAAGAAGCCCGATGCCGCCCCCGACGACGTTTCGCCGCGGATGCGTGGCAGTGCAGCTGCGATCCCAGACGCCTACTGCCGATTCGACCGCTTTCCCGGTTACGAAAAACTGCTGGTTCCCCAGGCCGCCGCCAAACGCCTCGGCCTGCCGAATCCTTTTTTCAGAACCCACGAAGGCGTTGCCGGCGCAACGACCCAAATTGAAGGACGGACCTTCGTCAATTTTTCCAGCTACAACTATCTGGGACTGGCCGGCCATCCGCGCGTGAACCAGGCCGCCAAGGAAGCCATCGACCGCTATGGGACGTCGGCCTCCGCCAGTCGTCTGGTCGCCGGCGAACGGCCTATCCAGAGGGAACTCGAGCAAGCGCTGGCCGAGTTCTACGAAGTCGAGGATTGCGTGGTCTTCGTAAGCGGCCACGCGACCAACGTCACGACCATCGGCTACCTGTTCGGCCCCCGCGACCTCATCGTCCACGACGCCCTCATCCACAACAGCGTCCTTGAAGGCGCACGCCTCTCGGGCGCCACCCGCCGTTCTTTCCCGCACAACGACACGGCAGCTCTGGAAGCGATCCTCGGCGAAATCCGGGGCCAGTTCGAACGTACCCTGATCGTGGTCGAGGGCCTCTACAGCATGGATGGGGACATTCCCAACCTGCCTGCATTGATCGATATCAAGCGCCGTTACAAGGCCTTCCTGATGGTGGACGAGGCCCATTCCCTCGGCGTGCTGGGAGCTAGCGGGCGAGGCCTTCGGGAACACTACGGCGTGGCGGGAACCGACGTAGACATCTGGATGGGTACCTTGAGTAAGGCCCTGGCCGGGTGCGGAGGATACATTGCCGGCGAACGCGCTCTGGTGGAGCACCTCAAGTACGCGGCACCGGGTTTCGTGTACAGCGTCGGGATGGCGCCGCCGCTGGCGGCGGCGTCGTTGGCGGCGTTGGAATTGCTCTGCGCCGAACCGGAGCGGGTGCACCGACTGCGGGAGCGTGCGCAGTTGCTTTTCGAATACGCCAAGTCGCGGGGAATAGATACCGGGCTGAGTCAAGGATATGCGGTAGTTCCGGCCCTGACCCACCATTCGCTCAAGGCGGCAAAATATTCGGAGCATCTCTTTACGAGCGGGTTCAACGTCATGCCCATCATTTATCCGGCCGTGGAAGAACGCGGTGCGCGCCTGCGGTTCTTTGCCAGTAGCCTGCATACCGAAACGCAGATTCGTGCTGTCGTAGATTTGTTGGCGCAAATCGCGAGCTGAATGATAGAGGCGATGGGCGTGAAGAGAATTCGGGTCGATCAGCCGTGCGTGTGCGAGAGCGGCGAGAAGGGCTCTATGTCGACCGGGGCGAGGCGGCTCCGTGGCTGAGTTCTCGCGGTCCTCTCTTAGCGTGACCTTGTCGGTCTGGAAGGCTTTGCTGCTCCGGGAGGCATTGACGCGGGTGTCGGGAGGGCGGGCGCCCTGGGCGTGGCTGGTATTGGAACCCGTCGTGCACATCTTCTTCCTCGCCTTCGTGATGCTTGTTGTTCGACAACGGCTCGTGGCGGGGATCGACACCCTTTCCTGGATCGTCTCCGGATTACTCGGATTCTTTCTTTTTCGCCGCACCGCATTTCAGTGCGCCAACGCGATCAGTGGAAATTCTGCGCTATTCAGCTACCGCCAAGTCCATCCGGTTGATACGGTGATCGTGCGGTTTGTCCTGGAGGGAGCGCTGATGATTCTGATCGCGTGCGCTGTCTACCTCGGGGTCGTATTGGCCGGTCTCGGAAGTCTGCCCGGGGATCCGCTCCTGGTTGTCGCCAGTGCTTTCCTACTCTGGGTATTCGGCCTGGGAGTAGGCCTCGCCATGTCGGTCGGAATCGAGTTGATTCCCGAGGTGGATCATCTTTTTAAGTTTGCCATGACGCCCCTCTATCTGGTTTCCGGAGTTGTCTTTCCCATCGCGCTGGTTCCGCAACCGTATCGGGACTGGCTCCTTCTGAATCCCATTGCGCATGGTCTGGAAGGACTGCGACTGGGGATTTCTCCCTACTACCATGTAGTTCCGGGCCTCAGCCTGGAATATTTGTTCTATCTGTCCATGTGTAGCGTTTTCTTCGGTCTCGCGCTTCACAGGAAGTTTGCCAAGCGGCTGGTCGCATTGTGATTCGCGTCCGGGATCTCTATAAACGCTACCACACGGAGCATGGGCCGGGGCGATGGGTGCTCGAGGGGATCAACCTCGAGATTCCTGCCTCGACGAGTGTCGGCCTCGTCGGGGCGAATGGTTCCGGCAAGTCGACCCTGCTTCGCTTGATCGGGGGCAGCGATTTCCCAACGCGTGGGAGCGTCGAAAGGCATTGTAGGGTTTCCTGGCCCATGGGGTTGATCGGCGGCTTGCAGGGATCGCTTACCGGGCGCCAGAACGCAAAATTCGTATGTCGCGTCCTTGGGCATGATTCGGTCATTCAAGAGAAGATAGCTTTCATTCAGGATTTTGCGGAAATCGGTGAAGCTTTTGACGAACCGGTCAAGACTTATTCGTCTGGAATGCAGTCACGACTCAAGTTCGGTATTTCGCTGGCTTTCGAATTTGACGTGTATATCTCAGACGAAGTGACCTCCGCGGGCGATATGGGCTTTCGCCGTAAGGCGGCCGCATGCTTTCAAAAGCTTGCGGATCGTTCCGGGTTGATCATGGTTTCGCACAGCGAAGGGACATTGAGGAAGTTCTGTAAATCGGGTATCTGGCTTCATGGGGGCCGCGCCTACTGGTTTGACGCCCTTGAAGATGCCCTTCGCAATTACCGCGAGAGTGTGGGCGAATGACGGCGAGGCATCAGCTGGCAATGGGAAAGAAATGATTCAGATTGGCAACAACCGTATCCTGGGCGTGCTGAGTAGCCACAGGATCGCTTCGATCGCCCTGGTCCTCAGCCTGCTTTCAGCACTCTACTGGCTACTGGTCGCCTCGGATCGTTACGTTTCCGAGGCGCAGATCGTGATCGAAAGAACCGATGCCATCTCGGTTCCCGCTCTCACGTTCGGAGCGCTGTTGTCGGGCGCCCAGAATGGGGAGCGCGCGGATCAACTCCTGCTCCGTAGCTATCTGCTATCCACGGATTCGCTCGTTTTGCTGGACAAGCGACTTAACCTGCGTGCCCACTACAGCGATTCGAGTCGGGACATCGTTTCGCGGATGTGGAGCAAAGACGAGGCGCTGGAGTGGTTTCACACACATTTTCTGTCACGAACGACGGTGGAGTACGACGACTATTCGGGCGTGCTGATCGTCAAGGCTCAGGCCTACGATGCGGGGGTCGCCCAGCAGATTGCTTTGGGTCTTGTCGAGGAAGGCGAGCGCTACATGAACGAACTTGGGCATGCGATGGCGCGGGACCAGGTCGCCTTCCTCGAACGGCAGGTTTCCGAGGTGGCCGAGAAGGCCCTGCGCGCGCGCCAGCAATTGCTTGCGTTCCAGAACACGAAGGGCATGCTTTCGCCACAGGCACTGGCGGAGACCCTGTTGGCCACGGTCAATCGGCTGGAAGCTCAATTGATCGACCTCAAAGCGCGGCGCACTGTCATGTTGGGATATTTGAGTCCGTCCGCCCCGGGTGTCGTGGAGCTCGAACTTCAGATCAAGGCTATCGAGCGGCAGATCGCCGAAGAGCAGGCGCGGTTGACCTCACCCAAAAATGCCACGCTCAATCGCACTGTCGAGGAATATCAGCGCCTCGAACTTGCTGCAAAGTTTGCCGAGGATACCTACAAGACGGCCCTCGCCGCCCTAGAGAAGGGGCGGGTCGATGCTGTGCGGACACTCAAGAAGATTGCCGTCATCCAGGCACCCACCCTTCCGCAGTATCCGCTTGAGCCGCGTCGTTTCTACAACGTGTCTCTCTTCGCCATCCTGGCATTCCTGGCTGCCGGCATCCTTCACCTCGTGATGGCTATCATCCGAGATCACCGAGATTGATTCATGGTTAAGCTGAGACTTCTTTGTTTCGTATTCTGTTGCATGGCAGGACTCGTGCAGGGCCAGGAAAGCTTCGCCCTTCGCAAATCGGTGGGCTTGGGGAGTCCGCCGGCTCAGAGCGTGGAGGGTGGGGGCGTACTCTCTGGAATTCCCGTGGATCGCAAGATTGCCGTACCCGGTTCTCCCAGTGGTGGCGACATGGGGACTGACTCCGCCGGGCTCATGCCGCCCACAGCGCCGCAACTTGCCGATTACGCTGCGAACCGGGGCAGCGATGTCTTCGGCGCCAACCTCTTTACCGGGTCCTTTGCACGACAGGGGGCTCTGCGATTCAATCAAGACTATGCCGTCATGCTGGGCGACAAGATACAGTTCCGATTGTGGGGCGGTTTCGAGTTCGACGGGATGCTCGTCGTGGATCCGAAGGGCAATATCTTCATTCCGCACGTCGGACCTGTATCCGTTCTCGGCGTGCGAAACAACGACCTGCAACGGACCGTCGAATCCGCGGTACGCAAGGTTTTCCGCGCCAACGTGTTTTGTTATGCAAGTTTGGCCGCCGCTCAGCCGGTCAGGGTTTTCGTGGGTGGATACGTCAATCGCCCGGGTCTGTATAACGGGACAAGTCTCGATAGCGTCTTGTCTTACCTCGATCAGGCCGGCGGGATAGACCCGGGCCGGGGTTCATTCCTGAATGTCCAGGTGAAGCGCGGGGACATGGTGCGAGCGACGCTCAATCTCTATGATTTCATGCTCTACGGTCAGATCCCTCTGGTGCAACTGAGCGAGGGGGACGTCATCCTGGTTCAGGCGCGGCAGAATGGAATTCGCGTCTCGGGTCTGGTGGCGAACGCCAAGCAGTTTGAATTTTCCGACCAGAGTCGTACCGTAGCGGACCTGATTTCTCTGGCGAAGCCGTTTCCTTCAGCCAACCATGTGCGCATCGTCCGGAATTCAGACAAGTTGAAGAATGTCGAGTATTTCCCGCTGACCGAAGCATCGCGGGTTGCCATCCAGAATGGCGACGAACTGGAATTCACATCGGACAAAAAACCGGGGACCATCACGGTGCGCGTCGAAGGCGAGCACCAGAGCAATCAAGAGTTCGTTCTGCCCTATGGAGCGCGTCTCGGCGACCTCCTGGCGCGCATCCAGTACTCCGAACGTTCCGAGCAGGGAAGCCTACAGTTATTCCGGGTGAGCGTTCGGGAGCGGCAAACCCAGTTGCTCAAGACTTCCCTGCGCAGTCTGGAGACTGCGGCGCTGACGGCACGATCGGGGACGAGCGACGAAGCGCGACTGCGAAAGGACGAGGCCGATCTCATTCTTCAATGGATCGAGCGCGCGAAGAAAATTGAAGGCGTCGGACAGGTCATTATTGCCAAGAGCGACTCCAAGGAAAGCCTGCTCCTCGAAAACGGCGACGTCATCCGTATTCCGGTGAAGGATGGCTTGGTTCTCGTCGGCGGCGAGGTCCTCTTCCCGACTGCAATCGCCTATCAGCGCAATCTCGTGCTGGAGGACTACATCAGGCTTGCTGGCGGGTTTACCCAGAATGCCGATGGTTCTCGGGTGGTTGTTGCGAAGCAGGATGGGAGCTTCTCGGAGGCGAATGCTGACAGCAGCGGATTTAGTCTGTCGAGCGGCGAACTGGTTCAGCCTGGGGATCAGGTACTGGTGCTGCCGCGCATCGACGTCAAGTCCAGGCAAATTTGGAAAGATTTGACCCAGATCATCTACCAGATTGCAGTATCGGCTAAGGTCGTCCTCGGCCTGTAGGCCCCCGGCCTCTCTGCGTTTTATGATGAAAAGAACCGCCAAACACGGAAAAGTCGCCGTAGTCGTTGCCGGAATGCACCGGTCGGGAACTTCTTCCCTGACCCGAATTCTGTCGGAGTGTGGCTACGCACTTCCGAAGAATTTGCTCCCGGCCAATAGCGCAAACGAAGCAGGGTACTGGGAATCTCCGAACATCAATCGCCTGAACGACAAGGTTTTCCAGGCGGCGAACGCCTCCTGGCGTTCCTGGTCTCCACTGCGTCTCGAGGTCATCGCCCCTGCCGAGTTCGCAGCTCTGCGCGATGAGGCCGTCGATTTGCTTGAGATGGAGTTCGGCAGTGCCCGCTCCGTCGTCGTTAAAGATCCCAGATTCTGCCGGCTGCTTCCCTTCTGGCTTCAGGTCTTCGAGAGATTCTCGGTTCGCCCGGTGGTCGTCTGTCCGGTACGGAATCCTCTCGAGATCGCCGCATCCCTTGAGCAGCGGAACGCTATGCCCCAGGCCATGGGGCTGCTGCTCTGGCTCCGCTACCAACTGGACATGGAAATTGCTTCACGCGGTCTCGCAAGGTCTTTTTCGAGCTATGGTGCGCTCCTTGAAAATCTTGAAGCGGTGCTGAAGAAAATTGCTTCCGAAGCGGGCCTGAAGGGTTTGGATAAGGGGTTGCGCTCCGATTCAGAAGCGAGCGAGTTGGTAAGACCCAAGCTGCGCCACCATGAGGTTTCGGATTCCGTAGCTCTTCATGACTTCAACTTGCCGGAGTGGGTCCGCAACGCCTATGGCATCTTTCGGCGCTGGTCACTGGAATCCGAATCCCCTTCGGACTTTCCCGCCCTTGACTACATGCGTGGTCAGTTTGACGCGATCCCTCAGTCCATCCAGGGATTCTGCGCGGCCGGCGAAAAGGCGTTCGACGAATTGCGGCGCTTGCGAAAGAAGACCGATGGGCTGGAGCAGGATCTGGGAAAGACCTCCAAGGATCTCGCGCAGAAGCAGGCTTTGGCCAATCAGCAAGCCGAGCGGATCGCTCGATTGGAAGCCGATTTTCCGGAAGCAATCCAGGCGAGGTACCGCCACGAAGCCCTGGCGGAAGCAGCACGCGTCAGCGAGCAGCAGGTTCGCGAGGTATTGGCGCTTCAGCAGGGAGAAGTGCGACGGGAGCAAGGTCTTCGGAAGGCGCTAGAACTCGAGCTTGAAAAGGCTCGTGTCCTCGAAGCCAGTCTCGTCGCGGAGCGTACTCGGCTCGAAGATCGCTATCGCGAAGTTCTAGGCCAATCTATTGAGGCGATCGCCGAAGGGCGTCTGGCGAAGGAGCAGCTTGCCGAAAGAATTCGCCTGTGCGACCAACGGGAACTGGCGCTACGGGACCGCGATGCCGAATTGAGTCGTGCACGTTCACGCATCGACGAACTCGTATTGTCCCGTGACCAGTTGGAGGGACGCTACCGGGAGGTGCTGGGGAACTCCGTCCAGGCAGTTGCCGAGGGACGCTTGGCGAAAGAGCAGCTTGCCGAAAGGAGCCGCCTCTGGGAGCTGAGCGAGTTCGCCCAGAAGGAATTGGCTGTCGAATTGGAGAGGCTTCGGTTGCAGCGGGAAGAGCTTGCAGCCTTGAATGGGGAGCTCGACGGCCGATACCGAGAGGCTCTTGCGCAGTTGACCCATGTTTCCGTGAACGGCAGATTGGCGCAGGAGCAGTCCGAGGAGGCACTTCGAGTCTCGGATGCCAAGCATCGGCAGGCTATGGTGGAACTTGCAGAACTCCGCGTAAGCCTGGAGAGCGAGCGCCGCCGGTTTGCAGACGTGTCGGAAGCCCAGCGTCTGGAGCAGGAGGCTCTGAAGGTTCGCAGCGAAGAGCAACTGGGGCTGATCCGCGGCGAGCATGCCCTGGAAGTGGGGCGTCTGAGGGAGCAATGCGCGTCTACCCGTAGGGAGGCAGAGGTCCTTAAATCCAAGTATCTCGAGACGCGGCGAAAGCGCGATGCCTTGCTTCACGAACGCGATATCAACAAGCGCAAGCATGAAGCGCTTCAAACTGAGTTCGATCGGATTGCAGCGGGCTGGGGATGGTGGGCGCAGCGCAAGGTTTCGACCGCAATTGGCTTTTGGCGGGGATTGTTGCCTTCCCAGGCGAATCGCCAAATGCAGGAGGAGGTGATGGCCGTAGCGAGGAGCTCGCTCTTCGATGCGGATTGGTACCTCGGGCGCTATCCCGATGTTCGCAAGGCGGACCTTGATCCGGCACTGCACTACGTGCGTTGGGGTGCCAAGGAAGGGCGTGATCCCGGCCCCGAGTTTTCCAGTCGCGGCTATCTGGAGTGCCATTCCGATGTTCGGGCTTCCGGCATGAATCCGCTCCTGCACTTCGAACGCTATGGGAGGCAGGAAAAACGTCGCTTGACGGCTGCCCTCCCTCCACCGGAGAGACCGAAGGGGCCGCCTGGAGAGGGCGCTCTTCGGAAGGGGCCGACGACGATTGCCGGCAATCCAGGCGCGGGGGGCCTTCCGGTAAAAGCCGGGGATGAGGCCGTCAAACCGTTCCTCCTCGAATCGGACCCACCTCGATCCAGGCCGGTTTGGGCTTCGCAAATCGACCTTTCCCAGCTGAAGGGGTCGGATCGCTGGACGCTCGGTGGGTTGGCAATCGCCCGGCTGGAGGGAGCGCCCGAATCGCTCCCCGCCCACTGGTTGCGGACGATTTCTGCTTTTTGCGTATTGGCCGGCACAGTGCCGGACGACTTCGGGGGGTACCAGGGAGACGGCATGTGGCGGGCGGGCCAGGTTGAGGAAGACATTGCCCTTCTGGATTTTACGGTCGAAGGGCTGGAGCCGACATTCTGGTACGCCGACTCGAGGGACCTCAACTTGCGTCTGGACGGTGACTTTTCTGGTTCCGATGCGCTTCGCGTGATCCGCGGCTATCAATTTGCCGCTCACGAGTCGAGTAGGCTGGTCCTAGTGGGCGAAGCGCCGCTGCAGGGGCCTGCGCCCCAGTTTGCAGCACTGGCCCTCATCAACCCCTATGCGCCAATACTGCTGGTCATTTCTACTGGTGATGGTAGGGCGAAAGATGTTTCGTTGATCCCCTTTCCCTCTCTTTGTCCCGGCGGGATCCACGAAGGCGAGCTTGGGCGAGCGACTGCGATTGGGGGGGAAATGGATGTGCTGCGTCGCCACTCCCGAGAACTTGCGCTGGAATTCCTTGGCCGGCGGGTGGATTCGGAGCAGGAAAAGAGGTCGCGACTCCTGGTGGATACGACCGATGCACTAGGGTCGGAGATTCTAGTTTCTCCGGATTTTCAGGAGTGGATCGCAGCGGCCTTTAAGCTTCGTCTCGAATACTGGGGGCCGTCGCGAAGCGCCGACGCCGGTGTGGCGGCGTACTGGGACGAACTCCTCGGCTGTCCGCCTGGCGTGGCGCCCGCGCGCGAGGCTGCTACGGTCGGGGGGGCGCTCGTGTGTCCTGCGGCCGCCTATCCGACGATTCGAACCCTGATCGCGTGCGCGGTGTCAGACGGGCTCGTGGCGGGCACCCCGGTAGATTCCCTTGGGGGTAGTGCGCCTTGGGATCAAGTGACGATTCGCTATCCGGAGCTCATGGGAGCGCCGGAGTGGCGAATGTTCGCAACCCGCAGTCGACACCCCTTCGTGACCGGATTCGGGTCGAGCGCTACAGGTGCCGAACCTGCATCGGCTTCGCCGATTCCGGAAGTCATTGCCGAAGCAGGGTTCGCGGAGGGGCAACCAAGCGAATTCATCGCTCCCATCGCGCCTGAC
Source organism: Rhodocyclaceae bacterium (assembly GCA_035345935.1). Classification (GTDB taxonomy): domain Bacteria; phylum Pseudomonadota; class Gammaproteobacteria; order Burkholderiales; family Rhodocyclaceae; genus SSSZ01. Next base: position 22,941 of record DAORDK010000012.1, read on the forward strand.
GCTCCGTGGCCCCAGCACCTTTCCGCGGGAAGGCGGGTGCGTGCCGTGCTGACTTCCACGGCCTGTGAGGCGAACGTTCTGCCTGCGCTGCTCGAATCGCTGGCCCTCCAGCGCGACGTGATTCTCGACGGGGTGACCGTAGCGGCCCCCGCAGAAGAAGTTTCCCCCGATGCACGCCAAATCCTGGAGCGCTATCTTGGGAATTCCTGGGCAGTGATTTCCGCAACGGGTGCCACCGATCAGGACGCCTGGCTGGATTGTGCCTTCACCGGCCTGGAGAAATCCGGGTTCGCGGAAAACGTCCTGGTGGTCGGAAGGCCCGTTACTCTTCACGATCCGAGGACTCTGGCTGTGCTGTCAGGCGTCCTGGAGCTAGGCCAAGTTGCCACCGCGAGTTGTGTGCTGATTCGGAGCATCGTGGGAGCAGGCAAAACGGGAGTCTGCCCAGTCTTTTCCGGGTTCATGCCCGTCTGGCGTCGGAGCGCGGACGGGGGAGAGCTGTGTACCTTGGAAGCACGGATGGAAGTTCCTGCGGACCTCTATCCCGTGGTAAGCGCTGGAGAGGCCCTGGTCATGCTTGAAATGGGTCGTTGGGCTCAATTCCGGGAGTACCGGCCGGATAGCGACGAGGGTACGCGCGCCTATTCTCTTTCCGGCCTCGGTGCGGAATTTGCCGCCAAGGGTCTGGTCAATGCAATGACTTCGCTGGTCACTGTCGAATGGCACGGGGCGGGCTCGCCGGGAACCATCGCCGGCGGACACTCGCTGGCCGGCTACTGTCCCCAGGGGGCCACTACCGGTGAACTGTGCTCCGTCTCGATCAGATTGGGCTGAATGAGATGAAGATTGCCGTCCTCATTCCCTCCGAAAAGCAGAAAGAACAGGCGGGTGTGCGCATTCGCTATGATCGGATCGCCGAACCGTTAAAGGCGCTGGGACACTCGCTCGAACTCATCCCCATTCAGTCGCTGACGGAAGCTCAGTCCCGCAAGCACGATGTCTTCCTGGTCAGCAAGTGCTATGACGCTCGGGCTCCGCTGGCCGCAATGCATCTCGCGGCTGCTGGGAAATTCGTCGGCGTCGACCTGTTCGACGATTACTTCAGCCAGCGGCAAGACAGCCGCTTCATCCGGCTGCGCCACTGGCTGCGGGCCATGCTGGGCCATTGTTCCTTCATCCTCTGCTCGACCGCTCGCATGGCGGCAGTGGCCGGTCCCTATCGATCGGACTTGCCGATTCATGTCATGAACGATCCGGGGCCCGGGATCGATGGTGATCGGCTGGTAGAGGCGGTGCGGGGCAAATGGGCCGTGGCTCGGGACTCGCGCCGGCTATCGGTCGCGTGGTTCGGCATGGGGGACAACCCTAGCTTCCCTGTTGGCCTCCATGATCTCGTGGCCTACGGCGGAGAACTGGACCGGTTGCGGGGCCAGGGCTATGAAATCCATCTCGATATCCTGACTAACCGCAGGGCGCTGACTCCGGCAGCGCTGGCGGCGGTGCGCCAGCTCGCCACTCCGTACCGGATCGATGAATGGACGGAAGAAGGAGAGCGCGAACTGCTGGCGCGAAGCCTTCTGGGCTTTCTGCCGGTTAACTCCCAGCCCTTCAGCATTGCCAAGTCGCTCAACCGCGCGGTCTCCGCGCTCGCTTCGGGAACGCAGGTGCTTTCTCCGGGGTTCCCGCTGTACGCTGCCCTTTCACCCTTCATTTACCGAGACTCGAGGCAGTTCGTAGACGATTTGCAGTCGGGAGACCTCGCCCTGCGCGAGGCAACGGTGCCCCAATTGCTGCAGAAGCTTTCCCAGGTTGCCGATGCCGGCAAGGAAGCTTCCGGGCTGGCAGGTTTCCTCCAGCACCTTCGGCGACCGATCGCCTCTCCTGCTGTAGCGAAGCGGATTGCGGTGATTCACGGCAAGGATACGCTCGGCGATATCCACAAACTGGCGCAGAAGCTCGGCGCATATTCGGTGGCAAGCCCCTTTGCCGGCGCCAGCCTCAATTACGACATCCGTTTCGACCCTCAGGCGGACGGCCGGGGCTACGACGTTTTGCTGTCCGGAAAGGTCGCGGGGGCACTTTCGCCAGCGCTGCAGAGGAAACTGATTCCTTTCGGAACCATCCTGAATACCGAATACCAGGTGCTCAGGTCCGCCGAGATCGCTCCCGACCTGGCGCCAAAGGGACTGGCGCTCGCGCGGCATCCCTCCCTGGCGTGCCAGACGGCCGCATATCCGGAAGTTATGGGAAGCGTTGTCTCGGTACTTGAGCGCCTGTTTCCGGAAGTTTGCTGCGTCTTCGCGGAGCAGAACAAGAATATTCCTTGGCACGCCCGTTACGGTGAAGCCCAGGAGTGCGTTGCGGGGGCTGCATGAAGAGCGGTCATGTGATCTTTGTGGTAAACCTGCTCCAGGACATCAACATCCTGCGGCCCCTGGTCCATTTGGCTGCGCACGGGCTGAAGCGCAGGACGATGTTCCTGGTGACGGATGCGTTCTGCAAGCGGGACAAGTCCGGCCTTTGGCAGCAAGAATTGCGCGAAATTGCCGAGGAGACGGCCTGTAAGGTGGTGTTCTTCGATCATGCGCAGGACGCGCTGACTGAACTCTACGGAAAGTCCGGGGTTATCGTTGCCGCGAGCGAGTCCCACCTTTCAGCCCACACGCCCGTCCATGACCTCTTTCGGGCGACCCCGAGCAGCTTTGTGCGCGTCACCCTCCAGCACGGGTTCGAATGTGTGGGTTTCCTGCAGAGCCGGGACCAGAATCTCGCCCATGGGCGCAACATCACCTTCGCCGCCGATGTCATCTGCGGCTGGGCGAGTCCGGAGCGCCTGACATCCGTCGTGCCCTCGCAGCGGCACAAACTCTACGTCGCCGGCCCCACGGCCGCGCTTCAGCAGAGGCCTGCCCAAGGTACCGCGATCGGCGGCGCGGAAATGGGGCTGGTCTGCGAGAACATGCATTCTCCCCGACTCAACGTGGCGGGGGATTTCAAGACTGACTTCCTTGAAATATTTGGTAGATTTTGCGGTGCGCTAGCGGCGGCGGGAAGGAAGGTTGCCTTGCGTCCCCATCCCGGGGGCCAATATATCCTGAAAAACAAGGTCGAACTGGCCGAAAACGTTGTCCTCAGCAATGCGCCCATCTACAAGACCGATCTTTCTAGATTTAGCTACGGAATTTCAGCGCCTTCATCGATTTTGATCGACATGGTCCTAGCGGGGATCCCGACTGCGGTGTGGCAGGACGAAGGAAGCGTCATCGATCTCGGAAATTACAGCGGTCTGACGCGCATTTCCACCGTTGAGGAGTGGTTGGGCTTCGATCGGGCTGCCCGCGAGAATCCCGGGCAGTTTCTGGAAAAGCAGGACGCTTTCCTGAAGGCTCAGCAACTGCTGGTCGCTCCCGGGGAAGTCTATACCCGCTACGCAAGTCTCCTCGATTCGGAGCGCACCTTCGTTCCGGCCCTAGCGCCAGAAGTCAGCGAGGGGGAGCGTATTCTGTTTGTTGCAAATGCCTTTGTCCCCACGCTCCAATTGAGCTTCATCAAACCCCTGGCCGATGATTTTCAGGTTGGAAGAAAGCACTACTGTCTGATTACCGAGGAGGAAATCAGAAAAACCTTCAAAGACAGTCTTGCCCACGACGACACGATCGGCGAGCTCGAGAAACGCATTGCGGCGTTTCACCCCACGGTGCTTGTTTTCTGCCGCTACAGCGGCCCCCTTGCCAATACCTTTCTGTATCTGGCGGGGAAGTTGAATATCCCTACCCTCTACCATATCGACGATGACCTCCTCCACATTCCGGTCGATATCGGAGTCGGAAAGCATCGGCACCACAACGAAACCGGGCGCCTCAACACGGTGCGTAAGCTTCTGGACGGGGTCGATCTGGTTTACTGCTCAACAGCGCGCCTGAGCGTGAGATTACGTGAACTCGCTGTGAGTTCGCCGATCGTCAGCGGGGAAATCTACTGTTCGGGCCAAGTGCTCGCGGTGGCGGAAGATCGCCGGGTTCGAAAGATCGGCTATATGGCCAGTGCGGATCATGCCCACAATCTCAGCGTTGTGACTGCAGCCTTGGTCCGTTACCTCCGGGAACATCCCGGAGTGACTTTCGAATTCTTTGGCTCGATCCCAGCTCCGCCGGAGTTTGGGGAATTCGGAAACCGGGTCGTTCATGCGCCGCGCATTGCAAACTACGGGGATTTTCTCAACGAGTTCGCAAAATATCGCTGGGATATCGGAATCTGCCCATTGACCCCCATTCCTTTCAACCTGATGAAGGCAAACACCAAGTGGGTCGAATACACCTCGGTCGGTGCGGCCGTGGTGGCTAGCCGCGGTACCGTGTACGACGATTGCTGCAGCGAGGGTTGCGGGATTTTGGCCTCAAGCGAAGGCGAATGGTACGAGGCCTTGACGAGGCTTACCGACGAACCCGGAGAGCGCTACCGGATGGTGTTGCGGGCTCAGGAGAAGATTTCCGAAAAATACTCGCTTGCAAGGTTGAAGCGCCAGGTCGAGGGGATGATCGGTCAAGCCCGCAAGCTTCACCTGGAGCGGGGGAGTCAGTGAGTGTCGCGGCTAGGTTAGCTGGAGAGAAGGATGTTGATTTTGTTGCTGGTGGTATTCGCGGTTTATTGTTGTCCATTCAAATCTTGGGGAGTACGAAGTGCGTGCAGACGTAATCAAGGTGTTTATCGGTTTTGACAAGGTTGAGAGCGTGGCCTGGCACACCATGGCCCACTCGATACTCCGGCAGGCCTCTAGACCGGTAGCCATCGTTCCTGTCAACCTTGCCAACCTGCGTGGAATCTATACTCGGGAACGGGATGCCAAACAGTCGAACGAGTTTTCGTTCTCCCGCTTCCTCGTGCCGTATCTGTGCGATTACCAGGGTTTCGGCGTGTTCTTCGATTGCGACATGATGTTGCGCACCGATATCAACGATATTTTCGCCGAGGTCGACAAGGATCCCGGCAAGGCGGTCTATGTCGTCAAGCACGACTATGAGCCGCGCGACGAGGTCAAGTTTCTGAATACCCGACAATACAAGTATCCGCGCAAGAACTGGTCCTCCGTCGTCCTGTGGAATTGCGCCCATCCCGCCAATCGCGTCGTCACCACGGATTACGTGAATCATGCGACCGCCATGGACCTTCATCGGTTTCACTGGTTGAAGGACGATGAAATCGGCGATCTCAACATTCGTTGGAACTGGCTGGTCGGGGAGTATGCGGAGCCTCCGGCCGACGTCAAGAATGTTCACTGGACTGTGGGCGGACCCTACTTCATCGAATATCAGGACGTTGATTTTTCGGATGAATGGTTCAAGGAGGCAGCGCGAATGGGGTTTTGCGCGCAACGTCTCTAAGCTTGATTCCGGTGCCGTGGGTGCCCACTGCCGCGATCCATGGGCTTTCCCGGCCGGCGGCCCCAAGAGAATGCCCGGAGATGGTTCCGGATCTCCGGGGACCGGTCAGGGCGGAAGGCTTGAAATCCCGCCTGCGGACCGATATTTGTTTCCGTCAGGGGGTTGATCCCGTCGGGGTACCCCCAAAGGTTTTATTGTGAGAAATGCACTGCGGAGGTTCAAATGCCATTAGCTGTCTATTCCGCTGCCGAAGCGTCGACCAATCTTCGTTCCAACCGCGATTCCCGATGGCCGGATGGCCGGGCATCGGAGGCGAGGCTTAAGGGGGTTGCGAAGGTAACGCTTCAACCCAAATTCTCCTTTTCCACGCAGGATAGGATTTTTACAATCGGCTCCTGTTTTGCGAGGGAGATCGAAAAGTACCTCTCAGAACTCGGATTTGCCGTACCCGCCCTGAGCATCGCCATACCTGCCGAGGAGCGGTTATCGCAGACAGCCAACGATATCTTGAACAAGTACAGCGTCCATTCGATGGAAAATGAATTGCGCTGGGCGTTCAAGGATCCACTGCCGGAAAGCGAGCGTTTCTTCCTGCAGTGGGGTGACGGGTTATGGCACGACGCCCAGATGGTGCCCAATCTAAAGCCGGCGTCTCTCGAGCGCGTGATCGAGCGCAGGGCAATGGTAACGGGATTGATGCGACGTATCCCGGAATGTCGCGTGGTGGTGATCACCCTGGGGTTGGCTGAGGCCTGGTACGACACGGCGAACGACCTCTACCTGAATGGCATGCCGCCGCAATATGCCCTCAGTGCGGAGCCGGAGCGGTTTCAACTGCACGTCCTAGATTTTGAGGAAATCGTGCAGTCCCTCGAGCGGATTCATCAATTGCTTGAACGGCATGGCCATCCCGATTTCAAGATGCTAATCACCGTTTCCCCGGTCCCCTTCAAGGCGACATTCACGGGCAAGGATGCGCTGATCGCAAATACTTATAGCAAGGCGGTTCAGCGGGCAGCAGCCGAAGCCTTTGCAAGGAAACATGCCAACGTCGATTATTTCCCGAGCTTCGAAATTGTCACCCTGTCGGACCGAAACATTGCGTATGAACTCGATAATATTCATGTGACGCGAAAAACGGTGGCGTTCATCATGTCTACAGTCGTCGGGGGTTACGTCACTGGCGCCAATCAACAGATAGATTCCGTCCGTCCCGAAGGCGTTGCGGAAACTCGTCTGGCGCCGAGCAATAAATCAACGCTCCTTGCCAAGGCAAAGGAGGCCGCCGCAGCCCGCGATTACGAAGGCGCAGTGGCCGTCTACTCCAGTTTTCTGTATCGCTACGGAGCCGCACTCGACACGGAGACGGAATTCGAGGTCAGACTGAACCTCGGCGTTGCGTTTCTGCGCGCCAAGTTGACCAAGGAGGGCATCAAGGAGTTGGCTGTGGCGAAGAAACTCAGTCCGGATAATCCTCGCGCCACTTACAAGCTGGGCCTGGGCTACGCGCGCGTGAAGATGGACGCGGAAGCTCTGGACATGTTTGTTCAGGCCAGTCGGCTCAATCCCAGGGAACCGGATTACCACTGGCGGCTCGGTGCCCAACTGATCAAGATGGGCAGAGCCGCGGAGGGTATTGAAGCTGCCAGGCGCGCCCTGGAAATCGCCCCCTCCCATGCGGGCGCCCTGGAAATCATGGCATCGGCATGACGGGTATCATTTTGGTGCAAGCGCCGGGCAGGAATTGATCAATGAGTCCCAAGATCGAATTGGCAGAATCCGCGATCGTTTTCTACGCAAGTTATCCGAAGACCGGCAGTACGGCGCTGCCGAATATTCTTGACCGTTGGCTTCGGGGGGCGGGCAAGGACAGGGGGGAAATTGTCGAATGGGGTGGAGGGAAGCATAATTTCCGGATTGGAGCGCCGCCCGATGGCCGACTGCTGATCAAAACCCATCACACCATAGGCGATTTCGCGCGCAAGCTACGCAAGCAGCCGGATTCCCTGGCCCGGCTTGCCGATGCACTGGACAGGGGAAGCGTGGATCTGTTCTCGGGACGCGGGTGTGCCTACATCTACATGCTCCGGAATCCTTTCTGTGTTCTGAACAGCGCCATCGATTACAGCAGGATGCTCTATCAAAGACCCGAAGCTGCTTCTGCCTGGGTGGAAGACGGACGCGCGCAACGTTTTTTCGTCGATCTGCTCGGACTCCCGTCGATCCCCGATGGTGCGCTGTTTTCGCAATTTGCTTTTCTCGAGTTGCCGGCTCGCCAGATCGAGGACATCGTCTGGCGCTTCATCGAAACTTCCGGGTCCATCCCTATCTTCGAGGCAGGGGATATGCTGACGTATTTTCAGCACGTCAACTACTACCAAAACGCGCTCGCGGGAGTAGGGGATGCGCCGCAGGTGCTCCTCAATTACGAGCAGCTCATGGCCGACCCTGAACCTGCTCTCTCAGCCGTTGCAGCACTCCTCGGAATTTCGCCAGCCGAGCTTCTCGAGTCCTGGCTCACCGAGGGGGCGGCCAGGGAGGGAGGCAGGGGGCGCTACAAGAGCGGCTTCTATGGGGGCTTTCACGAGCGGACGCCCAGTGCGATTCGCGAACTGGGGAGTTGGGAGAGAATGTTGTCTTACGTCGATGCTGCCTGCCCAGCACTGCGATCGCTGGTCAATTGATGCGAGTTCCACCAAAATCGCGACGCTGAGGATTTAAGCATGGCGCATGTACTCATTACCGGCGGAGCCGGATTCATCGGAAGACATCTGGTTCGCGAGTTGATCGGGGAAGGGCATCGAGTCAGGATTCTCGATATCCTGTCGCCCCAGGTGCATGGTCAGGTTCCACGCGATCTGGACTGGTTGCAGCATCCAGAAATCGAGTTACTGCGGGGTTCCACCACCTGCCGTAGCGACCTGGAGGCGGCACTTCAGGGGGTGCAGGCGGTTGTCCACCTGGCTGCCGAAACGGGGACCGGGCAATCGATGTATCAGATTGCCCACTACAATTCGGTGAATGCCGGCGGGACCGCCCTGCTCCTCGATATTTTGGCCAATTCCAGAGGCTGCGATGTACAGCGAGTCGTACTCGCTTCCAGCCGATCAATTTACGGTGAGGGTGCCTTTGTCTGCACCTGTTGTTCTCCGGAGCTTCGGCGGTATCCAGAGGCACGCGCCAAACAGCACTTAGCGGCCGGGCGCTGGGAGCACGTTTGTACGAATTGTGGCAGCGAGCTTTCCCCGGTCCCCACGCGGGAAGACGATCCTGCCAAGCCAGCGTCGATTTATGCCGCAACCAAGTATGCGCAGGAAGAACTGGTGCGGATTGCCTGTGGGGCGCTGGGTGTTGATCACGCCATCTTGCGACTTCAGAACGTTTATGGCGAAGGACAGTCGCTCAATAACCCTTATACGGGGATTCTTTCAATTTTTTCCACGCGCGTCCGCCGGGGGCAAAATCTACCCATTTTCGAGGATGGTAGGGAGACCCGCGACTTTGTCCATGTCGAGGACGTGGCTCGGGCTTTCGCGCGTGCCGTGGCAGCCGAAGGGAAGGTCGGCGCGGTGATCAATGTCGGAACCGGTGTGCGCAGTACTGTCGCCGAGATTGCTGAGCAACTCAGCCTTGCCTTCGATGCCACACCGCGCCTGATCGTGACCGGCGAGTACCGCATAGGCGATATCCGGCACAATTTTGCCGAAATCGAGCAGCTTAGCGTGCGCTTGCACTACACACCGAGCGTGGCCTTATCCGAGGGAATGGCTCGGTTCGCCGCTTGGGTCAAGAATCAGCCACTGCCCGAAGATAGGTTAGCTGCCGCAAACGCGGAACTGCGGGCGCGAAACATGATGGGGTGAGGGAGGCAAGATTGCGCGCGCATGGGTTCTGTCATTGGGAAAGTCCGGCCCGGAAGGGGGCGATGCAATGGGAATGATTCGAATTGTCGTGGTAGGCGATAGCCATACGGATGCCATCAAGCGAGCTCTTGCCCGTGGGCGTTTCGTCGACCCCGAGATCGCGGTCGAAGCGTACCGCTATTCGAAAGCCAAGAACGGAAAGGAAATCGGTGATCTTTCCGAGTCCGCGGTGTGCGAATTGGCAGCCTCGTTGGGCAAGGACGACTTGGTGGTTTCGACCATAGGCGGAAATCAGCATCAGACGTTTTCGCTGATTCAGCACCCTGATCGGTTTGATGTGTTGCTTCCCGGAGAATCCGAGGGTCTTCCGGACGAATCCTCTACGCTCATCCCCTATGGGCAGCTATTCGAAACGCTCGATCGGGGAATCAGAAATAAGGATGGCGCACGATTGAAGAGTCTGCGCGAGGCTGCCGGCTGCGAGGTCGTGCACCTCATTCCGCCCCCGCCCAAAGAGGATAGCGAGCACATCATGAGGCGGCATGAGACGGATTTTGCCAAGTCGGGGATTGCCGAAAAGGGAATTTCCTCGGCCGTACTGCGCAAGAAAGTGTGGCAAACCCAGGTTGCGGCTCTTCGATCCATCTGTTCGGAGTTCGATGTCGTCCTGCTCGATCCGCCAACTGGAACCCTAGACGAGCGGGGATATCTCGGCCGCGAATACTATGCGGACGATGCAACCCACGGCAATACGAAGTACGGCGAGCGCGTTCTCCGCCAATTGATCGCCCGCGTTCGCGCACGCAAGAAAAACTGACTGGCGTAGGTGCAAAGTTTGCTCGCATCCACACCCCGCTGGGCTCATATTAAAAATTGGCTGCTCCGGCGACCGCCTGGAGAATCCTGTTCGAAAGGAAAGCCTGTGGCTGAACATCCCTATCGCGCGCTCCCCGACAAGGCGTTTTGGCGCCGATCTGTGGCGGTGCCGGACTACTCCGAAGTCGATCCGGTTGGCGAGTTCCGATTGCGCATCAGGCCGCAGACTCGCGTCGCCACCGCCGGGAGCTGTTTTGCACAGCACATCGCGCGCCACCTGAAGAAATCCGGATTCAACTACTACGTCGCTGAGACGGGACATCCGATACTTCCGCAGGCGGTTCGCGACAACCACAACTATGGGGTGTTCTCCGCACGCTATGGGAATCTCTACACGGCGCGCCAACTCGTCCAGTTAATCAAGCGTGCCTATGGCAAGTTTTCGCCCTCCGAAGGGGCCTGGGTGGAGGGCGATGGGCGGGTCCTAGATCCATTTCGTCCGACTGTCCAACCCGGAGGCTATGTCTCCGTCGACGAGATGCTGTGGGATCGCAAGCAGCATTTGGCCTGCGTGCGGCGCATGTTTGAAACCCTTGACGTTTTTGTCTTTACTCTCGGACTGACGGAATGTTGGCTCTCGCGCGCGGACGGGGCTGCGTTCCCTCTGTGCCCAGGCGTTGAGGGGGGAACCTTCGATGCCGGAAGTTATGCTTTCCGCAATCAGGACGTCAATGAAGTATACGGAGATCTAGACGAGTTTCTCGCCATCCTCGGTGGCATCAACGAACGGGCCCAGGTTATCCTGACCGTCTCGCCGGTGCCGTTGATGGCGACCGCGCAGCCGGGCGCCCATGTCCTTTCGGCGACTACCTACTCCAAGTCCGTCTTGCGGGTAGCCGCCGACATGATATGCCGACGCCATGATCGGGTGCACTATTTTCCGTCCTTTGAAATCATCACGGGGCAGTACGCCCGCGGCAGGTATTTCGCCCAGGATCTGCGAGGTGTTACCGAAGAGGGGGTTTCCCACGTCATGCGCCTTTTCCTCAAACATGTGACGGAGGGGCAGGTATTCGAGCGGGTTGCGAGTGCTCCTTCCTCCGAAGCTCTTGCTGGTTCGGCAACACAGGATCAAACCGTGGCAGAGGCGGAACGCCTGATCGAGGTCGAGTGCGACGAGGTTGCGCTTGATCGTCCGGAATGAGCGAGGGCTAAGGGAGGCTGGTTCAACGGATCAGCGTCTCCCGAATTCCGCCATGCACGCAGTGGGGGTTGAGGTGCCGCTCTTGGGGCTTCGTGCGGAGGTGGATGCCGCTTATCGTGACTGGTGTTGCGCCGTCGATCTGCTTGCGGCAAACGAAAGCTCGAATAGTGCGAAATTGGCTCCGAATCGTTCGGGTCCGCGTTTTTTCCTGGTCATCATTACCAATGGCGGTGACCAGGCTGCGGTCGATGAAACGATCAAGTCCATCGCCTCCCAATCGATCTGGCAAGTGGGCTGGATCCAAGTCGATCTCCACGACCAGGAAGGCCTAACGCGGGTGCGGGGTGAACTGGCCCGCGGAACGCGGGAATGGAACAAATCACACTGGGTGCTCTTTCTGAACTCGGGAGACCGAATGACTCCCAGTGCTTTCGCGTCGCTCCGACGCAAGATCGATCGTCATCCAGAAGCGGTGGCGGTCTATTTCGACGACGATTCGCTCGACGGCGAAGGATTGAGATCCCAGCCCCGATTCAAACCTGACTGGTCCCTCGTCCACTACCATTCGCTAGATTTTGTGGGTCAGTCCGTCGTGCTCCGAGCCGATGCCCTTATCGATGCCGCGGAAGTTTTTTTCCCTTTGAGGCGGGGAGTGCTCTTCGACCTGATGTTGAGGATCGCGGAAAAATCCGAGCACGACCGGCGGCTCATTCAACACCTTCCCAGGGTACTCCGAAATCGTCGTGGCCAGGAGGTTCTGACATCTCCGCTACCTGAGCAAAGGGAGCTTTCGCTCGCCGAACACTTCCAGCGCATGGGAAGGCGCGCAACCTTCAGTTTTCCTGGTTCCGAAGTTTGCCGAGTGCATTATGAAGTGCCGCCGACAGTACCGTTGGTGAGTATCATCATTCCAACGCGGGATGCTTCTACCCTGATCAGAAAATGCGTTGACAGTCTATTGACCCGGACGCTTTACCCCCGCATTGAACTCTTGATCGTGGACAATCGAAGTTCCGAGCGGGAGGCGGTCAACTATCTCGAATCACTTCCGGCAAGGTCGACAGATCGTATTTCGATTCGGGTGCTTCACTATGATCGGGATTTCAATTATTCCGATCTGAATAATCGGGCAGTCGAAATTGCCCGAGGAGAACTCATCTGCCTACTCAACAATGACACGGAAGTCATTTCGCCAGACTGGTTGCACGAGATGGTAGGCCACGTCATCCAACCCGGCGTGGGAGCGGTAGGGGCCAAACTGCTCTACGGAAACGGACGGGTTCAGCATGCGGGCGACGTTGTCGGGTATGGCGGCTGTGCCAACCATCTGCATGCCGGAATCGAGGGCACAGACCCGGGATACTGTCTCCGTGCTGCGGTGGCTCAGGAACTCTCGGCGGTTACCGGCGCCTGTCTATTGACACCTAGGTCAATTTACACACAAATCGGTGGTCTTGACGCGACATTTCTTCGGGTGACCTTCAATGATGTGGATTTCTGCCTGCGTCTACGGAAGAACGGATATAAGGTGATCTGGACGCCCTATGCCTTGCTCTACCATCATGAATCTGCTACCCGTGGAAGACCGAAAGGACTGCTCGCGCGCCTAAGAGCAAAGCTGGAAGCGCGAGTGATGCGATTGCGGTGGGCCGGGACCTTACGCCAGGATCCGTTCTACAACCCGAATATGGCCCGGCGACGATCGGACTTTACCTTGGCGGCGCCTGCCGCGATTTTGCGGGTCGCGTCAGACGCCGCAGGGCGCCGGGTCGCGGCGTCGACTTGAGCGGGGAGTAGGCATGCTCAGGAGAGCCATTTCCGGTCTGCTGAATTTCATTGCCGGCGGGAGCGGTCTTTTCGTCCCCCGGAACGTCATTTCCGAGCAATCCGTGTCCAGGAGAGTAGTGCTCGCGTTCGGGCATATTCCAAGTTGCGACTACTATTTCGGCGCATCGGAGGGGGGCAGTGGTGGCCCGCAACCCGAACACCAAGACTTGAGCCGGGTTCGGATCGAAGACATCAAATTTGATTCGACTTGTGAGATTGTGATCGTGCGCTACTTGCCGCGTAAGCATTTGCACCGATTGGCCGAGATTCGGAAGTCGGTCGCCTCGATCAAGTACTTCCTGGATGATGATTTGCCGGCCGCCATTCGCGCACGGGAGCTGCCCTTTCGCTACGCCTTGAAGACTTCCTGGCGCTATGCCCGAAGCAGGCCGATACTTGCCCAAATCTGCGACGGAATCTGGGTATCGACGCCGGTGCTCGCAGCACGTTATGCGTATGCCAATCCCGTGGTCAGGCCGCCCAGTGGTCTCGGGGAAATAGGCTCCGCATCGACGTCGGGATCGGCTTACTTCTACCATGGAACCTGGGCTCACCGGTGGGAGATCGAGTGGCTGGTGCCCGTCGTGGCGGAAGTCCAGCGGAAACTGAGCGGCGTTTGGTTCGAAATCATCGGCACCGACCGGGTTAAGGAGCTTTTCCATGGAATTCCGAGGGTTCGCGTCGTTCACCCCATGCCCTGGGCCGATTATCTCGACTATACGCGCCGGACACGATTTGAGGTGGGGTTGGTACCCTGTCTGGATACTCGTTTCAATCAAGCGCGATCCCACGTGAAGTACCTCGATTGCTCACGGATGGGGGCGGTAGGGATATTTTCCGATGTGCCGGCGTATTCGGGCGTGGTCAAGAATGGAATCAACGGCGTGCTGCTCACCAACAGTCGGTCGCAATGGGTTGAAGCGATCATCGAGCTGCTTGGATCCCCCGATCGGAGGCGCGAACTTTTGGAAGGAATGCGCCGAGAGGCGGACGAAAGGAAACGGAGTGACTGATTTTCGAGATTCCTCGATGTTAGGGTTCCGGATTTGGATGGGCAGGCGACTTCCGGAACGAATGGAGAGGAACTGATGCCGATCGCCCTGTTGCTCTTGATGCTGCTGGCACCCTTCCGTCTGTTTGGGGCGACCTTGATGGAGTTTGGAGCCTCTGGCGACGGAGTTCACGACGATACTCGCGAAATTCAGGCGGCGATCGGGCAGTTACCTCCTGGAGCAACACTGGACGGCGAGGGCAGGGCCTATAGAATCCGCGGTTCGATTCGAATTTTCCGCAGCTTGACGTTACGTGACGCGACCTTCATCCAGGGTTCGCCCCCGGACGGAACGGAAGGCCGGGTGAATGATCGGACACTTTTCGTGCGCGGTGAATCCGGAAAACCCGTGACCGTCGTTTTCGAAAATCTGAAGGTGGATCGCGGGGTGAGCGCGACCCAGGGCAGCCCCAGCGACTCTGCGGGAATCTGGATCGATGGTGCCGTCGACAGCCGCTTGACGAATGTCGAAGTCACGGGCAATGGGCGGGGTTCAGGCGTGCAGCTCACGGACGTGGTCAACATGGAGCTTCGCAACCTCTGGATCCACGATATGACTTGGGCGCCGTGCGTCGCGCAGACGGAAGGCATCCCGTTGGAAGCGATAAGGACTGCCTGGAATTCGTACGCGGTGATTTCCATGAAGGACTGCTTTAATCCTGCCTCCCATCGAATTCGCATTCAGGAGCCGCTGACGGGAATGAAGATTCTGAGGTCACGTGCTATCCGGATCATCGCTCCGGTCATCGAGCGGCTTCGTGCCCGTCTGGCGGACGGTCGGGAACTTGCATGGCAGACCGACGGAATTACCGTCGGGTCCGATGCCCTGGACGACTCCGGACGCGCCATTCCGAGCCGTATCAGCATTTCAGGAGCACGAATCTCGGACGTTTGGGAAGGGATCGATCTGACGGGGCATCCGCTGTCCCAAGTCGAGATCTCGGACGCCGAAGTATCGGATATACATGCATTCGGAATTAAAATGGCGAATGGCACGACGGACGTGAGTATTGCTCGATCGACCGTGCGCCGGAGCGGATTGGCAGGATTTGTGGTGGGCGGCAAGAATGAAGCAGAGGGGCGCTACGACTCAAGTCGGCGCATCGCGTTCGACGACTGTTTGGCAGTCGATACTGGCGCCAATGGCTACTGGGAGGGGCAGGCAGCGATCGCGGGATTCCGGGTGATGCGCGGTGCCGTGCAGGACCCGGCTTCGATCCGAATCGTGCGATCCCGGGCGACCGACGAACAGGCGGTTCCGACGATGACCTTTGGTTTTCTCTCGGCTTGCCGGGAAGCGGTGGAATTCCGAGAAGCCGTCGCAAAAGGGTACCGGGATGCGGAAATCCACGTGGTACCGGTGCAGTGCAAATGAAATCGCGAGAAACGATTGCGATCACTTCCCGCGGAATTGCTCGCATCAGCTTCCTGGAAACCCTGGTCGGGAGGCCGGTCGTGCTTTACCGTATGGGACGAGGCATCTCTTACTCCGCCGTCGCGGGCTGGGGGGCGAAACCCACTTCGCGTCGGGCCAGAGATCTGGCCTGCTCGCTTGGCCTGCCGTATATCGCACTTGAAGATGGATTTCTTCGATCTCTCGGGCTAGGTGATCAACACCCCGCGTATTCCTTGGTGGTCGATGATCTAGGGATTTACTATGACGCGCGGCGGGTTTCGCGGCTGGAGTGCCTGATTCGTGAGCCCATCTCGGACGACGATATGCGGCGTGCTCAGCAACTGCGTCAGGCTTGGTGCGCAGCCCGGGTTTCCAAGTACAACCACGCTCCCGACTGGCAATCGGATGGGGGACAGCCTTTCGTCCTGGTCGTCGATCAGACAAGAGGCGATGCTTCGGTGAATTGCGGATTGGCCTCGGGGGCATCGTTTTCCCGCATGCTCGAGTGTGCTTTGGAGGAGAACCCTCACCACAGGATTGTGATCAAGGTTCACCCGGAAGTGATGATGGGCCGGAAGCATGGCTATCTCGACCGGTTGAGGATGCACGGGAGTGCCCGAGTTTTCGTGCTGGGTGAAGATGTTCACCCAGCAGGGTTGATCGAGCGAGCGGACGCTTTGTACGTGGTGACATCCCAGATGGGATTTGAAGGGCTGCTTTGGAACAAGCGGGTGCGGACCTTCGGTATGCCCTTTTACGCGGGTTGGGGCTTGACAGAGGATGACCTGGCGGCCCCTTGCCGGCGCGGAAAGACGGCTCTTGAGAATCTGATCTTCGCTAGCCTCATTCGCTATCCGAGCTATGTTGACCCTGAGACGGGTCAGCGGTGTGAGGTCGAGCGCCTAGTCGAGTGGATAGGTAAGCAGCGCGAGGAGCTCAGGTCCGGAACGGTGCCAGAAGCTCGCAGGGGCTGGATGGCTCCAGCCAGGCCGAATCTTGGCGTCGCGGCCCGGCTTGTTCAGGCTGCGAGTGCGTTGAGTCGAATCTGGACAGGAAAAAGATCCTGAGAACGGCGTCTGACGACCTCCGATCAGGGATGGAAACCGCAATTGCTTCGGCCGGTAGGGCTCTGGCACGGTCGACATTAGTCTATGGCGCTTTCTGAGGTCACTCCGGTGGATATTTACGTTTTTGCATTCCCTCGTTGGAAGTGGCGCGTTTTGGCTCAGTGCTTTCCCAATTGCCGTCTGCGCATTGTCTCCAGGGGGGCGGCCATTCCGTCTGGGGCATGCCTAGTGCTCTGGGGTCAGAAACCCATTCCTGACGGAGCGCCGTCCGATGTGCGCATCTTTCGTCTTGAGGATGGATTCCTCCGATCCGTGGGCCTGGGCGCGGATTTAGTCCGGCCGATGTCCTGGGTCGTGGATCGTCGCGGCATCTACTACGATCCCCGGAGCCCCTCCGATCTTGAGGTCATTCTCTCCGAGACGGAATTCACGGAAACGTTGCTCGAGCGTGCAAGACTTCTGAGAGAACGCGTCGTTGCTTCAGGATTGACCAAGTACAACGTCGGGTCCGCCCGGTGGACGCGGCCCGCAGGACAGCACCAAGTGATCTTGGTTGCCGGCCAGGTGGAGACCGACGCATCGATCGCCGTGGGGGCGCCATGCCTGCGAACTAACCTGGATTTATTGAAGGCCGTAAGGCAAGAGCATCGAGATGCTTACATCGTTTATAAGCCGCATCCAGATGTTCTGGCTCGTTTGCGCAAGAAAGGACTTCATGAAGACGAGGCAAAGGCCTGGTGCAATGAACTTGTGACGGATGTCGATATGAGCGAAATGCTCGCAGCGGTGGATGAGGTGCATGTGCTGACGTCGCTTGCCGGCTTTGAAGCGCTCTTGCGCGGCAAGAAAGTGACTTGCTACGGTCAGCCCTTTTATTCGGGCTGGGGCCTGACCTGTGACAAGTTTCCGCTTCTTCGTCGAACTCGGCGATTGCACTTGGATCAGCTCGTGGCGGGTGCCCTCATCTTGTATCCGCTGTACCTGAGCCGCGACGGCAAACGTCAGATCAGTGTGGAAGAAGCCTTGGACGACTTGACTGCGTGGCGAAGAGGTACCGGGAATCGGGCACCCTGGTGGCGAGGGATCTATCGGGTGTACCTTCGGCTGATATTCGGTGTCAGATAGGATTGATCGGGGCGGCAGGACTCTCGGTCACGGAACTATCATTTGGCATTAATGGTGCCAGAACCAAACTGATTCATGGGTTCAAGTTCTTTCGCCTCGAATGAGTCCAGGGTGAATGCCAAGACACTGCTCTGGCCTTGACAGAGAGGGGCGGCGCTATTTCAAAACTTAATTGAAAGCAAGGGGGTTGTGTAAGAAGCGGCTATTGGTGGCGTGAAATGTGTGGGATTTGTGGTGATAGAATACCCAGTTTTCCGGCGTGATCCTATGCTAGACCCCGGATTATGAAATGATCATGGTAAGTCCTGGCATTCTTGGCCTCTCGCTTTTTGGGGGAAATAGCGGGTTCTTTTATGACGAAAAGCGTTATCGGAATCGGATCATCGGATACTCCGGGACGTACGGCCAATTGCAAGTGTTTAGAAACGAGCGCAATTAAGGATTTATTGAGGTGAATGACACTATTCTTGTCACCGGCGGCGCCGGATTCATCGGCAGCAATTTCGTTCTCGACTGGCTGGCGGCTTCGGACGGGCGGGTCGTCAATCTCGACGCACTCACCTATGCGGGTAATCTCGAGAACCTGGCGTCACTCGAAGGCGATCCACGGCATTGCTTCGTCAAGGGCAGTATCGGTGACTTCGACCTGATCAATGACCTATTGGCCGAATATCGCCCGCGGGCGGTGATCAATTTCGCTGCCGAGTCCCATGTCGACCGGAGTATTCATGGGCCCGAGGATTTCATCCAAACCAATATCGTCGGGACATTCCGCCTACTCGAGGCGGTCCGCGCCTATTTTGGCGGCCTTGATGAAGCGTCGAAGTCCGGGTTTCGCTGTCTGCATGTCTCGACCGACGAAGTCTATGGGTCGCTGGCCAAGGACGATGCTCCGTTTCGGGAGGACCATCGCTACGAACCCAACAGTCCGTACTCGGCGAGCAAGGCTGCCAGCGACCATCTGGTCCGTGCCTATCACCAGACCTACCGTCTACCGCTAGTCACAACCAATTGCTCCAACAACTACGGTCCGTACCACTTTCCCGAAAAGCTCATTCCTTTGGTGATCCACAACGCCCTGGCCGGAATGCCCCTGCCGATCTACGGAGACGGTCAGCAGATTCGCGATTGGCTCTACGTCAAGGATCATTGCAGCGCCATACGCCGCGTGCTCGAGGCCGGGAAGACGGGCGAGACTTACAACATTGGGGGCTGGAACGAAAAGGCCAACCTGGAGGTGGTCGAAACCCTCTGCGCGATTCTGGACGAACTGAGCCCACGGGCCGATGGTCAGTCATACTGCAAGCAGATCACCTTCGTTGCCGACCGTCCGGGACACGATCGTCGCTACGCCATCGACGCGACCAAGATCGAGCGCGAGTTGGGCTGGCGGCCGGCCGAAACCTTTGCCTCCGGCATTCGCAAGACCGTCCGCTGGTACCTCGACAACCCCTCCTGGGTCGAGAACGTGACCAGCGGCGCCTATCGTGAATGGGTCGGCAAGCACTACGGCGGATGACCATGCGCTTTCTGCTGACGGGGAAGAATGGCCAAGTCGGCTTCGAACTGCAGCGCGCTTTGGCGCCGCTCGGGGAAGTCGTCGCGGTCGATCATACGGAGTGTGATCTTGCCGACCCGGGCGCTGTGCGCCGGTTGGTGGCTGCAACGCGGCCCCGGATAATCGTCAATCCGGCGGCCTATACGGCGGTGGACAGGGCGGAATCCGAGCGTGACCTTGCTTACGCGGTGAATGCGGCGGCGCCCGGTGTCCTTGGAGAAGAGGCGCGGCGCCTAGGCGCCTTGGTTATCCACTATTCGACGGATTACATCTTCGATGGGGCCAAGGACGGCTGGTACACCGAAGAAGATGCGCCTAATCCGCAGAGCACCTATGGCGCCACCAAGCTTGCCGGCGAGCGCGCTCTGCGTGAGAGTGGGGCCGATTCGCTGATCTTCCGAACCAGTTGGGTTTTCGGAGCCCATGGAGGCAACTTTGCCAAGACCATGCTCCGCCTATCCGGGGAGCGCGATGAGCTCAAGGTGGTCGCCGACCAGCGGGGAGCGCCTACCTCGGCATCACTTCTGGCTGACGTGACCGCCCAGATCGTGGCGCGCTACCTCCGCGAGGGTCGCGACAATTTTCCCTTCGGCGTGTATCACCTCGTCGCGGGGGGCGAATGCACTTGGCACGATTACGCGCGCACTGTGGTCAGCGCGGCGCTGGTTGCGGGAAAGCCCGTCCGGACGACCCCCGATCGAATATTGCCGATCACAACCGCCGACTATCCGACTGCCGCAAAGCGGCCCGCCAATTCGCGGCTGGCGACGGTCAAGCTGCAGGACACCTTCGGACTGGTGCTGCCGCCCTGGCAGGACGGGCTCGCCCATGTCCTCAAACAGATTCTGTGATTTTCCAGGAACACACCATGCGCAAAGGCATCATCCTCGCTGGCGGATCGGGAACCCGCCTTTACCCAGTGACCATCGCGGTATCGAAGCAACTCCTGCCGATTCACGACAAGCCAATGATCTACTACCCGCTCACCACGCTCATGCTGGCCGGTATTCGGGATGTCCTGATCATTTCGACGCCTCAGGACACGCCCCGATTTGAGCAGCTTCTGGGCGACGGAAGTCAGTGGGGAATTAATCTGAGCTACGCCGTCCAGCCCAGTCCTGACGGTCTGGCCCAGGCTTTCATCATTGGTCGCGATTTCGTTGGCAACGGCGACAGCGCGCTGGTGCTGGGGGACAACATCTTCTACGGGCACGAATTCGCCGCCGATCTTTCTACGGCTTATGGCCGATCAAGCGGCGCCACTGTATTCGCTTATCACGTCCATGACCCGGAACGGTACGGGGTCGTCGAGTTCGACGCCTCAGGCAAAGCGGTGAGTCTTGAGGAGAAGCCCCGGCAGCCAAAATCAAACTATGCGGTTACCGGATTGTATTTTTACGACAATCAGGTACTCGATATCGCTCGTGATCTGACACCTTCAGCCAGAGGCGAGTTGGAAATTACCGATGTGAATCGCATCTATCTCGAGCGCGAGCAACTCAATGTCCAGGTCATGGGCCGGGGCCATGCCTGGCTCGACACCGGAACCCACGAAAGTCTTCTGGATGCCAGTCATTTTGTCGCCACCATCGAAAAACGCCAGGGCCTCAAGGTAGCCTGCCCCGAGGAAATCGCCTTCCGGAAAGGCTGGATCGATACCGCCGCCCTCGAGCGGCTCGCGCAACCGATGCTGAAGAATCCCTACGGCCAATATCTCAAGGCGCTGATGACCGAGCGGGTGTTCTGATGAAGGCGATTCCGACTTCCATCGCCGACGTCGTCGTCTTTGAACCCAGAGTTTTCGGCGACGAGCGCGGGTTCTTTTTCGAAAGCTTCAACTACCGGGCTTTCGACGAAGCGACAGGTACCGCATTGAATTTCGTGCAGGACAACCACTCCCGTTCGATCAAGGGCGTCCTGCGCGGCCTCCACTACCAGTTGCCGCCCAAGGCCCAGGGCAAGCTGGTCCGTGTGGTGCAGGGTGAGGTCTTCGATGTCGCCGTCGATATCCGCAAGGGGTCACCGAGCTTCGGGCAGTGGGTCGGGGAAATCCTCAGCGCCGAAAATCGCCGTCAGCTCTGGATTCCCCCGGGTTTTGCCCATGGCTTCCTCACCCTGAGCGAGTCCGCCGATTTCCTCTACAAGACCACCGATTACTATTCTCCGGAGCTCGAGCGCTGCATTCTCTGGAATGATCCGGCACTCGCGATCGACTGGCCCCTGGACGCTGCTCCGACCATTTCGGCGAAGGATGCGGTGGGCAAGCGCTTTGCCGAGGCGGAACTGGCCTGATCCGAGCCTCCTTCGGTGAAGCGACGATTCCGGTTAGCGGGAATCCGCGCGCCGTCGTAGAATTCGGCTCCTAGAACCCGCTGCACGGAAATCCGAGGGCGGGCAGGCGATCAGTGATCGGCGAGAGGGCACCGAGGGATTCGAAGTGAGGAAAGTCATTCAAGCCGGGCCTGAGGCAGCGAGCTGATGGAATCCGTTTTGGTGACAGGGGCGACCGGCTTCATCGGCGGCCACCTGGCGGGCAGGCTCGTCGCGCTAGGGTATCCGGTGCGAGTCCTGGTGCGGGACCGGAGCCGGCTCGGTTCCGATCTTGCGGGTCGAGTCGAGGTGGTCGAAGGCAGTCTCGCAGACCGGGCCGCCCTCGCGCGGGCGGTGGCGGGTGTGGAACGCATTTTTCACTGTGCGGCCGACGTCAAGACCTGGGACCGCCGGGAAAACTACCTGGCGGCCAATGTCGAGGGGGTGGCCAACCTGCTTGCCGCCATCGGCGAAAAGAATCCGGGGCTAAGACGCCTCGTCCATCTTTCCACCGTCGACGTCTATGGCTTCCCCGAACGGCCCTGTGATGAAGACGCGCCCTTGGTCGCAGCGGGATTCGGCTACGGCGATTCGAAGCTGCGGGGGGAATGCCTGTTGCGGGAGCGGGCGACGCAGCTTGGAATTCCGACGGTGATTCTCCGGCCGGCCAATGTGTTCGGGCCCGGTAGCCCGTTCGTGGACCGGGTGGGCGAGGCCCTCGAAGGTGGACTCATGCTCAAAGTGGATGGCGGGCGCGCCCATGCTGGCGTGGTCGATGTGGACACCGTGGTGGCGGCAATGCTGTGGGCGTCCGACTCGCCGGTGGCGGCGGGGCGCTGCTACAACGTGCGGGATGATGGCGACGCGACCTGGGCCCAGGTGATCGAAGTCATGCAGGGCCATCTCGGGCGCCACGGATTGACGGTCAATCTGCCCTTTTCCGTGGCCGAGGTGGCGGCGCGGGCGTGTGAGATGGCCTGCCGGATCGCCTTGCCGCAGCGCGAGCCATTGCTTCATCCCCTCGTGGTGCGTATCTTCGGGCGGACCTGCGGTCATCTCAACGACCGCCTGCGTGCCGACGGTGGTTTGGTCGCCCGCAGCGGAGGGATTGCGGAGACCATCGCCCGTTCGATGGCCTGGTATCGGGAGTCGCGGAGCGGGCGCTGAGCGCGTCCTGAATCCGCGGTGTTTTGGAACAAGTATTGCTTGGTTCTTCGCTGCTCAGGAAGCAGCAAGCCACTGTCGGCTAGACGGTCGTTCGGTCGGGCTAGCGGACTTAAGGGACTCATGATCGAAAACAAATCTTCGGATGTCGTCTGGCATTCGCCCACAGTGACCCGCGTCGACCGGGAACGGCAGAATGGCCACCGGGCCTGCGTCATCTGGTTCACCGGTCTTTCCGGCGCGGGGAAGTCCACTCTCGCGCATGCCCTGGAAGCGGCTCTTTTCTCCCGCGGCATGCGAACCTATGTTTTCGACGGCGACAACGTTCGCCATGGTCTCTGCGGTGATCTCGGTTTTTCGCCGAGCGACCGACGGGAGAATCTGCGGCGCATCGGGGAAATGGCGAAGCTGTTTGCCGACGCGGGCGTTGTAGGATTGGCGGCGTTCATCTCCCCGTTGCGGGAAGACCGGGAACTCGTGCGGCGCATCGTCGGCAGCGACAATTTCGTCGAGGTCTTCGTTTCGTGCCCCCTCGACGTTTGTGAAACCCGGGACGTCAAGGGCATGTACCGACGGGCCCGGGCGGGGGAAATTGCCGAATTTACCGGGATTTCTGCCCCCTACGAGGCACCGGAGTCGCCGGACCTGGTCCTGGAAACCGGTCGGGAGTCGATCGGCGATAGCGTCGAGCGCATGCTTTCCCTGATACTCCCTCGGCTATCGCCCCCCTGAGGGGTAGGGGACCCGTTCCCCGCGGAACGGG
Source organism: Rhodocyclaceae bacterium (assembly GCA_035345935.1). Taxonomy (GTDB): domain Bacteria; phylum Pseudomonadota; class Gammaproteobacteria; order Burkholderiales; family Rhodocyclaceae; genus SSSZ01. Next base: position 46,466 of record DAORDK010000012.1, read on the forward strand.
CTTGCAGCGGTGTGAGGGAATCGCTATAACTGTACATATGAACAGTTATTTGCGGAGCCTTCTGCCTCTCGCGCTTGCCCGTGCCGCTTCCTGCCTACGCCGAACTCCACTGCCTTTCCAACTTCACTTTCCTGCGCGGGGCATCTCATCCGGATGAACTGGTGGCGCGGGCGGTGGCCCAGGGTTATGCCGCCCTGGCATTGACCGACGAGTGTTCCCTCGCCGGCGTCGTACGGGGTCACTTGGCGGCCAAGGCGGCGGGGCTGAAGTTCATCGTCGGTAGCGAGGTCGTCCTTGCCGATGGCCTCAAACTGGTGCTGCTGGCCTGCAACCGGGCGGGCTACGGCAACCTCTCGGCCCTCATCACCCTGGGCCGGCGGCGGGCGGGGAAGGGCCGCTATCACCTGACCCGGGGCGACCTGGATAGCCTCGCTCCCAGCGGTGCCGTACCGGACTGCCTGGTTCTCTGGGTGCCGCCGGTGGAACCTTTGGTGGCGGACGGCCATTGGCTGGCGGAGCGTTTCCCCGGCCGGGCCTGGATCGCCGTGGAACTTCTTGCCGGGCCGGACGACGGGGCGAAGCTGGAGGCCCTGCAGGCCCTGGGTGCCGCCTGTGGCCTGCCCTTGGCGGCGGCGGGGGACGTGCATATGCACGTGCGTGCCCGGCGGCCGGTGCAGGACGTGCTGACGGCTCTCCGCCTCAAGACCACCGTGTTCGCGGCCGGCTACGCCCTCTTTCCCAACGGGGAGCGGCATCTGCGCACGCGGCTGCGGCTGTCCCGCCTCTATCCGCCGGCACTGCTGGCGGAGACCTTGGCCATCGCCGGGCGCTGCGATTTCTCCCTGGACGAGTTGCGCTACGAGTATCCGGAGGAGATCGTCCCCGCCGGCGAGACGCCCGCCTCCTGGCTGCGGGCCGAGACGGAGGGGGGGCTGGCGCGGCGCTACCCGGCCGGAACGCCGTCGGCCGTTAGGGAGCGCGTCGAGCACGAACTGGCGCTGATCGCCGAGATGGCCTACGAGGCCTATTTCCTCACCGTCTACGACATCGTCCGCTTCGCCCGCCGCCAGGGGATTCTCTGCCAGGGGCGGGGGTCGGCGGCCAATTCGGCGGTGTGCTACGCCTTAGGGATCACCGAGGTGGACCCGGCCCGCTCCCAACTGCTTTTCGAGCGCTTCATCTCGAAAGAGCGCGGCGAGCCGCCGGACATCGACGTGGATTTCGAGCACGAGCGGCGGGAGGAGGTGATCCAGTACATCTACGGCAAGTACGGCCGGGAGCGGGCGGCCCTGGCGGCGGCGCTGATCACCTACCGCACCAAGGGGGCGCTGCGCGATGCCGGCCGTGCCCTGGGTTTCGGCATCGCCCAGATCGATGCGCTCACCGCCTCGCTGGCCTGGTGGGACAAACGGGACCAGTTGCCCGAGCGCTTCGCCGAGCAGGGGCTGGACCCGGAATCGCCCCGGGTGGCCAAATGGCTGGCCATCGCCGAGGCCCTGCGCGGCTTTCCCCGGCACCTCACTCAGCATGTGGGCGGCTTCGTCATTGCCCGCGGGCCGCTGGCCCGTCTGGTGCCGGTGGAGAATGCCGCCATGGCGGAGCGCAGCGTCATCCAGTGGGACAAGGACGACCTCGACGCCATCGGCCTCATGAAGGTGGATATCCTGGCTCTGGGCATGCTCTCGGCCATCCGCCGCACCCTGGCCCTGGTCGCCGGGCGCTGCGGAGAACCCTTCGGCCTGGCGGACATTCCAGCGGAGGACCCGGCCGTCTACGCCATGCTCGGCAAGGCCGACAGCATGGGCGTCTTCCAGGTGGAATCCCGGGCTCAGATGGCCATGCTGCCGCGCTTGAAGCCAGTCAATTTCTACGACCTGGTGATCGAGGTCTCCCTGGTGCGGCCCGGCCCCATCCAGGGCGGCATGGTGCATCCCTA
>DAORDK010000013.1:0-43537 GCA_035345935.1 Rhodocyclaceae bacterium
TATTCTGATTATAATGCTCGGTTGCCATTGGCGTAGCGGTCTTTGACCAGGGAACGTCTGAAATGAGCGGACTCGCGCGGCTTTATGCGCGAGGTCCGCTCGATTGATGGGTTGGGCGTCATGGTTGCTCCAGCCATGAGTCGGTATCTCGATGCGCCCCCAAGCCAACAGCCTCAAATTCATCATGGGCATCCCCCTTTGAGACACCAAGGACTTGCAATGCCTGATTGATCGCTGTTTCGGAAACGAAGGGCGGGCCGACTTGCTTTCCATTAGTGAAGACCGCGGATGCCTGGGCACCTGCGCCACCAAAGAACTCTGCCTCAATGTACGCAAGAGTGCGCCCTTGGCTCAGTTGTTCACAAAGCTGCACTACCTGCGGCGGTGTTTCCGTCTCGCCTTCGTCTGTGAGTGGCAAGAAGGGAATGCCAAGGTGACGAGCGGCTTCGCTACCCAACGGAATCAGCTTTACATCGGAGCCGAGAGAGACGGAACGAAGCGGAGGCCGCAACTGACTTTGGATTTCATCAGAGACGGTAACAATGGCTTGGAGTGTGTAGGCCATGCTTATGACGCCCAACTAGAAGTGGACGGCATATGAGCCGGTATCGCCGGCAGCGCGCCAGATATCCCGGATGACGCGGCGGCTGGAAACGTCCATCCAGTGTGGAAAGTGGGTCGGACGGAAAAATATTGGCGGTGCTTAGCTGGCGCTGAAACAGGCTGCGGAGGCTGAATAGCAGGCGGCGACGCCAGGTATCCCGAGGAGTCGCCGTATAAGCTGGCCGACGCGGCGTCTGGGAAGGCTTCTGTCATCAGGGGTTCTGCGGTATGAGCGTTCATATCGCGCGAGCTTATCTATTGCCGATTGCGGCGAGAGTGAAGGCGTCCGGTTCCCCAAGGGCGGGGCACTGAGGATCGAGAGGACAGGAGATGCTGAGAATACTGACGGAATGAGCCCATGTCGAGTGGGTGAAGCATTTCGGTGTCTTGTTGACGGAGTGGTCCTTGATTTCGGAAGAGCAGGGCGCGTCCGAAGGGCTGGGAGCCGTGACCTCCCAGGGCCTGAGTGCTCAGGCTTGAGCGATTTGTCGTCGCGATGCTCCTTTCGCCCGTCCGCAATGCTTGCCGAGGCGGCGCGCGAGCGGTGAGTCCGGCTCCTCGGGCTCCGTTGGCGGGGGGGTTCGCGATAAGCGCAGTTTTTCGCGTAAAGTCCCGGCCATGGACGATACGCTGATCAATCAGGGCTTCCTGTGGTTCTTCGGTGCCCTTTTCGTCGGCCCGCTGGCGGGTTGGCTGGTCCATTTCGTCGGCGGGTTCGAGCGCGGCGTTGCGGTGGGTTGTCTGGTGATAGGGCTGACCGGGAGCACGATGGCGGTCCTGGTGGGGTTTGATCGCGCCAGGCAGCTTGAGGGTATGGTCGCGGTCGAGGGGCGGCTGGTGGGTTTCGACGGGGTGCGGACGAAGGATTCGGAGGGGCATGCCACGGTCAGCTATGAGCCCCAGGTCGTTTTCGTGACGGCGGATGGCCAGGAGTATGCCGTCAAGGGACTGGGCGGCAGTCAGCAAAGCAAGGCGGAGGGGGACACGGTTCCGGTCCGCTATCGACCCGACGATCCCGGTGCGGCGGTGATCGCGGATTTCCAGAATCAGTGGGGGGGCGTCCTGGCCTTCGGGATTTTCGGCGGCTTTCCCCTCCTGTTCGGTCTCTTCTTCCTGGGCGTCGGGGCCTCCAAGAACGGAAAGGGGAAGACAGCGCCACAGCGAAGGCCGCGGGTCGATCCGGTGCGGGCGGCCTGGGCCCTCAACTGCATTCGGGCCGGAAACGTGACCCTCTTGCTGTCCTTCATCGGCATGGGCATCTCCCGTTACGACGTGATGCCCACGGTGGCTGGCGGCTTCTGCGGGGTCGCCCTGGCCATGCTGATCTTCATCGTCGGGGTGGCCCTGCGGCCGGATCGCGATTGGCAGTCGATCGGCATCCTGCTCATCCTGATGATCGGCTTTGCGGTCTTCGGCATCGGTGGGCTGATCTTGGGCCTAGAAGTATGACTGGACGCGATGAATCGATGCGGCGCTTTGCCGCCTGGCGGAAAGCGCGCATCGCCGAACTGGCCGGTCCCGAAAGCTGGTTGGGGCTGGTGGGCCTCCATCCGATAGAACCGGGAATCAATCCCGTCGGCAGGGGAGCGGACTGCACGGTAGCGCTGCCCGGCGGACCCGATCGCGCGGGAGAACTGGTCTGGGCTGGAGCTACCCTGGAATGGCATCCGGCGGGGGGCGAACCGCTCATGCTGGCGAGCGACCGGCAAGGGAAACCGACGGTGGTCGAACTCGGTCCCCTGGCCTTTTTCGTCATCGACCGCGACGGGCGGCTGGCCGTACGGGTCCGCGATCGCGAGTGGGCGAGCAAGACCACCTTCGTCGCGCCGGAATGCTTCCCTTACCAGATGTCCTGGCGCGTGAACGCCGCCTGGCAGCGTCTGGATTCCCCGGTGACGATGGAAGTTCCCAATGTCAGCGGGGACCTCCGGGAGGTGCAGGTCGACCACCGCGCGGTCTTCGAGGTCGATGGGGAGCCCCTGAGCCTCCTGCCGGTGAGTGTCGAGAACGAAAAGGCCTTCTTCGTCTTCCGCGACCGCAGCAGCGGCCGCGAGACCTATGGCGCCGGGCGTTTCCTCAAGGCGCCGATAGGCTCCGACGGTAAGGTGGTCCTCGATTTCAATCGCGCCTACAGCCCGCCGTGCGCCTTCACGCCCTTCGCGACCTGCCCCTTGCCGCCGCCCGAAAACTGGTTGCCGGTGGCGGTCACGGCAGGGGAGAAGAAACCCGCCAGCCCGTCGGCGGCCTGAACGCCAATGCGGATCAGGCGCCGATGTCGGGGGTGCCGTCGGCGCCCACTCCCGGATGATGCTTCTCGATACAGCGGCCCAGGGCCGCCAATGTCACGGGTTTTGCGAGAACGTCGTTCATGCCCACGGCGTAACAGCGCTCGATTTCCGTGTCCATGGCGCTGGCGGTCACTGCGACGATGGGGATGACGATACCGGCCGCCCGCAGGGCGCGGGTGGCTTCGTAGCCGTCCAGGCGGGGCATCTGGCAATCCATCAGGACGATGTCGAAGGGTTCCGCCAGGGCCTTGTCCACCGCTTCCTGGCCGTCGCCCACGATCTCTACCGAGGCGTAACCCAGTTTCTTCAAGAGGCTGCGAATGACGGTCTGATTGACCGCATTGTCCTCGGCCACCAGGACGCGGATCCCCTGCGGGCGGGCCTCGGCGAGACTGTGGCGGGTGACGATCCCCGCCGGAGCGACGACGGGGGCGGTCCGGGTCAATAGGGTGAGGAGGCATTCGAGGAGCAGCCGGCGCTTGTAGGGTTTGCTGAGAAAGGCAGCAAATCCGATTTCCGAGGCGCGGCGCCCGTCACCGGGGGATCCCGAAGCCGTAGTGAGGACCAGGGCGGTCGCCGAGAGAGTTGTGGTCGAGCGTATCCACTGCCCGAGCGTTTCTCCCTCCACTCCGGTCAGCAAGCGATCGATCAAGGCCACACGGAACGGCCTGCCCTGGACCGCGGCCTCCGAGGCGAGGACGAGCGCGCTTTGAGCGTCGGCGACCGCTGCGACGTCGAAACCCCAGCCGGAAAGAATCGTTTCCAGAAGCTGACGATGGTGGGGGTTTCCGTCGGCAACCAGGATGCGTGTGCCGCGCAGGGCGGTAAGGTTCTCTTCTCCAGGCAGCGGAGGAGCGGCCGGTGCGTCGGCCGGCGGACGGGCCAGACGCAGGGTGAACCAGAAGGCCGATCCCTTGCCGGACTCGCTGTCGACACCGATTTCACCGTCCATCATGCGAACCAACTGGGCGCAGATGGCCAGGCCCAGGCCGGTGCCGCCGTACCGCCGCGTGGTGGAGCGGTCGCCCTGTTCGAAGGGTGCAAAGATAGAAGCGAGGCGATCCGCGGGGATGCCGATTCCCGTATCGGTGACGGTGCAGCGGAGAAGCGCATGGCGGTCGCCGATTTCCGGAGCTTCCACCCGCAGGGTGACGCCCCCCGACTCGGTAAATTTGATCGCGTTGCCGACCAGATTGATCAGGATCTGCCGAATTCGCCCCGGGTCTCCGCGAAATTGCGTCGCCATATCGCCCGGGATGGTCCAGGCGAAATCCAGGTGTTTCTCCGCCGCCCTCAGGGCGTAGAGATCGGCGAAATCTTCCAGGAGGGTGACCAGGTTGAAATCGATGGTCTCAAGAGACAGTTTGCGGGCCTCGATCTTGGAGAAATCGAGAATGTCGTTGATGATCGAGAGCAACGCTTCGCCGCTGGTCCGGATGATTTCGGCGAATTGCCGTTGCTCCTGGGTGAGGGTGGTTTCCAGAAGCAAACTGCCCATACCGATGACGCCGTTCATCGGGGTGCGGATTTCGTGGGACATCATCGCCAGGAAGTCGCTCTTCGCCCGGTTGGCGTCCTCCGCCCGCTCCCGCGCGCGGATCAGTTCGCGTTCGTTGAGGACCCGCTCGGTAATGTCGTGAAAGCTGTAAACCCGGCCGACGACCTGGTCACCGGCCATCTGCGGTTCGCTGCGCATCTCGAAATGCTTGCCGGTGATCAGGGGCAGAACCAGGAATTCTTCGCCCGCGTGCTGAGCAGTCAGGGACGCGAAACGGAAGGGGCAGGCGGACTCCAATTGAGAATCCAGCCAAGCGAAGACTGCCGTGTCGCCCTCCAGCAGCTGGGATTCGCTCAGGCCCCAAAGCATCGTAAAGCGACGATTGAGGTTGACGATGCCGCCATCGGTCCCCACCACCATGATGCCGTCGCCGGTGGCTTCCAGCGTGGCCTTAAGTTGGGCCGCCAACTGTTCGAGGCCGGCCTCGGCGCGCTTGAGTTCCTGCTCGTCCCGGATGCGCAGGATCAACCAGTCCCCGTTCTGATCCCGCGCCCGGCGCACGGTCTTGACCACCGGCAGGAGGGAACCGTCGGCGCAGGCGTAGAGACCTTCGACGTTATCGACTTCACCGTTTGCGCCCTGCCGGACTTCCTCCCAGTAGAAGATGTCGGAAAGGGCGCATTCCAGGTCGGTGATCGAGCGGCCGACCAGCGACTGCGGTTCAAAGCCGAGCAGGGCGAGCGCGCGCTGATTGGCCCCCTGGATGAGGAGGGTCGCCGGATCGACGGCGAGCAGAACCTCGGAAGCCTGATCGAGCAGCAAGCGGTCGGATACGGTTCCGCTCATGGATCAAGGCGCCTGCGGCGAGGCGTTGGGATCGAAATAGTAGCTCACCCGGCGTCGGGGGCTCAGGTATTCGAAGACGGCGGCCGGCAGTTGGGCGGGCCGGATGGCCCGGGTGACGTTGAGGTCGGGCTCCTCGTTGAGATCGAGGATGATGGCTTCGTTCTTCGGTATTCCGGCGTCGTAGACAATGATGCTGGGACGCAGGGGTCGGCTGGCATTGACCCGGATGACCAAGCCCAGGGCGTCGTTCGAGAGCGCGACCACGCTTCCCGGCGGATACACGCCCATGAAGCGGATGAAGGCCTGGAGGAAACGGGGATCGTAGCGATTCCGCTGCTGGGCGAACATCGCCGAAAGGGCTTCATGGGGGGTGAGGGCATGGGCGATGTTGGATGGATTGCAGAGGTTGTCGTAGGCGTTGATCAGGGAAACGACGCGGGCCAGGGAGTCGATGGCGTCGCCCTTGAGTTTCTGCGGATAGCCGCTGCCATCGTACAGTTCGTGATGTTGCTGGATGATCCGCAGCACGGGCGCCGGCAGCGCCGCTTTTTTCCCGATCTCGACCCCGTACTGGCAGTGCATCTCGCGGAATTCGCGCTCGGCCCTGGTCAGGGGGCCGGGATTGTTGAGGATGGTCGTCGGCACCTCGTTCAAGCCGATGTCGTGGAAGATGGCTCCCATGCCGATGAACTGCACCAGTTCCGCCGGCAGTCCCAATTCCTTCGCCAAGGTCATGGCCAGGACCGCCACATTGAGGGAGTGGAGGTAGATGTCCTCGCCGCCGGGCTTTTCCGCCATCACCTGGATGGCCAGGTCGGGCGCCGCCAGGAGCGTGTCGACCACCTGGACCACCAGGTCCCGGGCATCGCTGACGGTCTTTTCCGGCTGGGAGAAAATGTTCTTGTTGATATTCCTGACCACGTTCGCCGCCGACAGGAAAGCCTGCTCGACCCGGGCCAGCCGCTCCCGGTGCTCGCTCAATTGCTGGATACGCTCGCGCTTGCGCTCCATGGCTTCGTGGGGAGCCGCGAGTGGCGCCTCGGTGCCGGCTGGGGGCGGGGGAACTTCCGGCGCCGCCTGGGCCGCCGAGCGGGCCAGCGGTTTTCGATCGCTGCGCGCGGGGTCCCAGCGTACCCATTTCAGCCCCAGGCCCCGGATGACCTTGAGCTGCTCCTCGTCGCGAATCTTGAAATTGTTGAAGGTGAAGGGGTGGTGCATCCAGCCGACGTCCAGATAGACATAGACGCCTACCTGGAGTTGATCGACGGCAATCGTGTTGTCAGGCGTGTCGGACATGGCGGGAAGTGCCGCGGCAAATCTCAGGCGACGATGGCGTCCAGGGCCTTGCGGAAATTCTCCACCGAGCGTTCCGGGTTGTGGAGCTTTTCCAGGCCGAAGAGGCCGATCCGAAAGGTGCGGAAATCCGCTGGTTCGTCGCACATCAGCGGGACGCCGGCGGCCGTCTGAACCCCCATGGCGAGAAATTTCTTCCCGTTTTGAATGTCCGCGTCGGTGGTGTAGCTGACCACGACTCCCGGCGCCTGGAAACCTTCGGCGGCGACGCTCGCGAAGCCGCGGGAGACCAGCAGGGAACGAATCTGGCGGCCGAGCTCCTTCTGTTCCTCGCACACCCGGGCGAAACCGTAGGCTTCGGTTTCCAACATGACGTCGCGCATGGCGGCGAGGGCGTCGGTAGGCATCGTGGCGTGATAGGCGTGGCCCCCCGCCTCGAACGCCTCCATGATCTGCAGCCACTTCTTGAGGTCGCAGGCGAAACTGGTGCTGGTTGTGGCGTCGATCCGCTCCCGCGCCCGTTCTCCCAGCACCACCAGGGCGCAGCACGGGGAACCGCTCCAGCCTTTCTGCGGGGCGCTGATGAGCACATCGACCTGCTTGTCGGCGATGTCGACCCAGACCGTTCCCGAAGCGACGCAATCGAGGACGAAGAGCCCGCCGACTTCACGCACCGCCGCGCCGACGGCCTTCAGGTAATCGTCCGGCAGGATCATGCCCGAGGCGGTCTCGACATGGGGAGCGAAGACCACGTCGGGCCTCTGCTCGCGGATGGCGGCGACCACTTCCTCGACCGGGCAGGGGGCGAAGGGTGCCTGGGGACCGGCTCCCGCCTGACGCGCCTTGAGAACGACGCTCTCGGCCGGGATCCGGCCCATGTCGAAGATCTGGGACCAGCGGTAGCTGAACCAGCCATTGCGGATCACCAGACACTTCTTGTCGGTGGCGAACTGACGGGCGACCGCCTCCATGCCGAAGGTGCCGCTGCCGGGGACGATGATCGCGCTCCTGGCGTTGTACACCGCTTTCAGAATGCGCGAGATGTCGCGCATGACCCCTTGAAAGCGTTGGGACATGTGGTTCAAGGCGCGGTCGGTATAGACGACGGAATATTCGAGGAAGCCGAGCGGATCAGGCTGAGGCAACAGGGCGGGCACGGGTTGTCTCCAATTTTTTAGGATTTGCGAAGCAGCATAACCGCAACTCGCGGAGTTTACCTAGTCGCCCGTCGCCTTCCTACGGCTTGCCAAGGCGGACGCCGGAGGGCTAGGCTGTTCCGACTTCTCGGCCGGAAAGATCTCCACAATGACTGCTCCCCAGCTGCCTTCCTATATTTCTCGCGAAAACGTCGGTCCCTGGCACATCTTCCTCCAGCAAGTGGAGCAGGTGGCGCCGCTCCTCGACCAGCGTCTGTGGCCCTGGGTGGAAACCCTGCGTCGGCCGAAGCGCTCCCTGATCGTCGATGTTCCCATCCGGCGGGACAATGGCGAAGTCGCCCATTTCGAAGGCTACCGCGTCCATCACAACACCTCCCGGGGTCCTGGCAAAGGCGGGGTGCGCTTCCATCAGGACGTCACCCTCTCCGAAGTCATGGCCCTGGCGGGCTGGATGACCATCAAGAACGCCGTGGTCAACGTGCCTTTTGGCGGGGCGAAGGGGGGCATCCGGGTCGATCCCCGGGAACTGTCGCTCTCCGAACTGGAGGGCGTGACCCGGCGCTACACGAGCGAAATCAGCGCCATGATCGGGCCGGACAAGGACATTCCGGCGCCGGACATGAATACCAACGCCCAGGTCATGGCCTGGATGATGGATACCTATTCCATGGGCGAGGGGCGTACGGTGACCGGGGTGGTCACCGGCAAGCCGGTTTCCCTGGGGGGCTCCCTCGGGCGTCCGGACGCCACGGGCCGCGGCGTCTTCGTCGTGGCGCGGGAGGCGGCGCGGCACCTGGGCCTTCCCATCGCCGGGGCGCGAGTGGCGGTGCAGGGTTTCGGCAATGTGGGCGAAGCGACGGCTCGCCTGTTCGCCCAGGCCGGAGCCCGGGTGGTGGCGATACAGGACGTCTCCGGTACCGTGTATCGGGCCGAGGGGCTCGATCTGGAGGGCTTGCGCCGCCATCGGGCCGCTTGCGGAACCCTGGTCGGTGCGCCGGGGTGCGAGGCGATGGGACAGGAAGACTTCTGGGCGGTCCCTTGCGAATTCCTCGTTCCGGCGGCCCTGGAAGCGCAGATCAACAAGCACAATGCTTCCTCCATCGTCGCCCGGATCATCGTCGAAGGAGCCAACGGGCCGACGACCCCGGAGGCGGAAGCCATCCTCGCCGAGCGCAACGTCCTCATCGTCCCCGACGTGATCGCCAATGCCGGCGGCGTCACCGTCAGCTACTTCGAGTGGGTGCAGGATTTTTCCAGTTTCTTCTGGACCGAGGACGAGATCAATCAGCGCCTGGAACGGATCATGTCCGAGGCCTTCGCCGCCGTCTGGCATGTGGCCCAGGAGCGCAAGCTGCCCTTGCGTACTGCGGCCTTCGTCATCGGCTGCAGCCGCGTGCTGGAGGCCCGGGCGATCCGCGGCCTTTACCCCTGAGTGTCGCCTTGGGCCGCGGCGGATGGAGGTCCCTGCCGTGCTGCCTTCTCGCGCAATCGCCGGTTCTTGTCCTCGTTCGCGAAGACATAGCGGCCTGCGAGGACGCAGCCTTTCATCCCCGGGTCGCAGAGCAATGGGGGGATACGGTTGCATCGACCGTCGATTTCGTGGGGGCAGCCCCAGGAGGCCACGATGGCTGGCTCCGGATAGGGAATGGCGGCATGGTAAGGCGTCCAGGAGGAGCTGCCCATCCGCCAACCGGCCTAGCCTGTGTGAAAAAGATCACGGGGTTGCCCTTGAAAAAGGAGTAGGCTGGCCGTAAATGTAGTCGTGGAAGCCGTGCAAAGGAGCCCTCCATGAACGTCGTCTACAACAGCGATCACTACTCGGTCCTCTCCTATCCTGCCCAGGATAGCGTCGAGTTGGTGGACAAGTCCGCCGGACGCATGCTCTTCCTTCAGGGGCCCTCGGCGCTCCATTTCCGAGCCGCCATCGAGGAAATCCCCGAAGACGAGCGCGACGAGGAAACCATCGATGCCTTTCTCGACGACTACTGCGGAGACTCGGCGCGCCCCATCGTCTTTCACTGACGTGCTAAAATCGGCGCCCATCGCAAACGTTTCGAGGATCGCGGCAAATGGGTGACGTCAATACGAGCTATGTGTCCGACCACACCAAGTGGATCGACGAACTCATGGAAAAGAACCCGGACTGGGCCGCTGACCAGAAGGCTGGTCGTGCCCTGTGGTGGGACAAGAAACAGGATGCCGCAGCGCTCGCCCGCCAGAACGATTCCAAGGTGCCCCAGAAACCGTATCCCTACGACGTGAGTTTCTACACCGAGTAAGGTGTCGCGGCGCTAGCCCGGATTCCGGGAGATCGCCCGCAGCGGGTGCCGCTTCCCCCGCAAGGCTCAGCAACTACTCCCCTCGAGCGCGCCTTTGGAAAGGACATGGCTGGATTGCCATGTCCTTTTCGTTTCTGGAGAGCCCTGGATCGAGGTTGCTTCCGTTCGTCACGCCCTCGCGACCCGCTCACTGCACCAGCTTTTGGCGCAGGGCGAGGCGTAGGAGTTCGATGTCGGTGCGCACGCCTAGTTTGGCCTTGATCTGGTAATGGATGTTCTGGGCGGTCTTGGGGCTGATGTGGAGGGCATCGCCGATCTCTTCGGCATTCTTGCCGTCGAGGAGCAGGCGAAGGATTTCGAATTCCCGGGGGGTCAGGTCGCGGAAGGGATCGGGGGCGCCATCGAGGAGGTTGAGCGCCATCTCCGGGGCGATGTCCGGGCTGAGCACCCGCTGCCGGGCGGCCACCTGATAGACCGCCTGGATGAGCACCTCCGGGGGGCTGCTCTTGGTCACGTAACCGAGCGCGCCGGCCCGCAGAGCTTGGGTGGCGTAAAGGGGGTCGCGGTGCATGCTGAAGGCGAGGATGCGAGCATTCGGGTCGCGCTGCATCAGGCGTTTGATCAGTTCTATGCCGCCCATGTCGGGCAGCGAGAGATCGAGCACGGCGACGTCGGGACCGGTTTCCTTGTACAGGCGGTAGCCTTCGGCGGCATCGCCGGCTTCGCCGACGATGCGCAGGTCGCTGCGCCGTTCCAGCAGGCGGCGGTAACCCTCGCGGACCACGGCGTGGTCGTCCACCAGCAGCAGCCGGGTGACCGTAGTCATGGGCTTGCTCCGGCGGCTGCGGCGAGAGGGATGTTGGCCTTCACCCGCGTGCCTCCGGAGTCCCTGGAAGACAGGCTGAAAATGCCGCCCAGCGCTTGGACCCGTTCGTGCATGCCGAGGACGCCGTGGCCGGGTTCGGCGGGATGGGCGGTGTCGCGGCGGCCGTCGTCGTCGATGGTGAGTTCGATACTTTCGCCGCAGGAAATACGCACCACCACCTCGGCAGGGTCGCCGTGGCGGGTGGCGTTGGTGAGGCTCTCCTGGACAATGCGGTAGAGGTTGATGTTGAGATTGTCCGGGAACCGGTCGCAAAGGCCCTCCACCTCCAGGCGATAGCGACAGCGCCCGCGGCTGCGCTGGTTCCAGCCGCGCACCAGGTCTTCCAGTCCGGCGACCAGTCCGAAGGCGTCCAGGCCCACGGGCCGCAGGCGGTGCAGGATTTGCTGGAGGGATTCCATCATCTGGGCCGTGGTGCGGGCGATGGCCTGGGCGCTGGGGAGCAGCTCGGGAACGCCGTCCAGGGCGAGTTCGTTGGCGTAGGCGGCCTCGGCGTTGATCGAGGCGAGACACTGGCCGAATTCGTCATGGAGTTCCCGGGCGAGATGGCGCCGCTCTTCTTCGCGGACGGTCAGCAGGCGCTCGGAAAGTTTCTGCTGTTCGCCCATAGTCTTCTGGAGCCGGTCGGCCAGATGGTTGAATACCGAGCTGATGCGCTGGAGTTCGATCAATTCGCAGTCGGGCAGGCGCGCCGTCAGGTCGCCGGCCTCCATGCGGCCCAGGGCGGCAAGGATGCGGTCGGTGGGCCTGAGCGCTCGGCGTACCGGCCAGTAGACGAGAACATTGAGGAAGAGGATGCCCAGGGTGATGCCGAGCACCATGCGAATCTGGCGCCAGGCATCGGCCGCTTCGCTGGCGATGTCCGGTCGTACCGCCAGATGGCCCACCTTGACCCCGGGATAGATGCCCACCCGGCTGTTGTAGATGACGTCCGACCCGATCAATCGGTTCATGGCCCAGTGGAGGACGGCCGGGGCGTAGCCGGGCTCCTCGAAGCAGCGGGCGGTGACCGGTCGCCGGTAGAGATCTTCGATTTCGACGCAGAAATGGATCAATTCGCCGATGGCGGCCAGATTGGATAGATCGATATCCTCGACGGTGCGGTGGAAGGCGTCGGTGCTGCGGGCCACTTCGTCGGTGATCAGCTGCTGGATGGTGCTCCCGGTGCGTTCGATGTGGGAGCGGACCCGGGTACGGGACTGTTCCAGGATGGCGGCCACCGCCGCCAGGGAGATCACCCCGGCGAAAAGGGTGATGCGGACGAGAAGGCTGCGCTTGAGATCCATGGCGGGCAGGGGACCGGCGGTGGCGGAACTCTTATGGTAAAGCATGGCGACGCCCTTATTCCGGGACGTACACCATGGATCCATCCTCCAGTCGGTAGGCGACTCCGGCGCGGACGCCCTGGCCTTTGCCGTTGCCGCCGTCGGCACGGAAGCGTTCGATCTTCTTGCCGTCGCGGGTGACGATTTCCATATCGGCGCGCCCTGGGTTGCGGATCACCGTCACCTTGTCGACGCCGAAGGCATTCAGGGGATTGGCCGCCACGGCCAGCAGCAGCGCGGCAATGATGACGAGAAAGACATCGATGAGATTGACCACCGAGAGGATGGGATCGTCGCCCTCGGGATCGTCGTCGAGGCTCAGGCGCACGGGGGGCCTTTCGCGCTTTGGTCGAGGGTCAGAAGGTCGCTGGCGTACCAGCGTCGGCGCACGTGGGCGACGGTATAGCTCACGGCAGAGGCGATCAGGGCGAGGATTACCGCCGAGAAGGCCACGGTCAGGCGGGCGGCAACGTCGGGAAGATGGCCGTCGCCGAGGGCCCGCAGGGCGGGGCCCATGGGAATCATGGTGGCGACCAGGCCGAGCATGGGGGCGACGCGGGTGGCGATCCGGATCGCTTCGAGGCGGGTCACCGCCTCGGCCTCGAGCGACGCCCGGTCGAGGTGGGGGGCCTGACTCCGCAAATGCTGGAGTTCGAATGCTTGCGGTACTCCGCGTCGTCGCTGCAGTGCTTGCAGGACGAAGGCGCCGAGCGCGTAGAAGGCGTACAGGAAGAGAAGGGCGATGGCCATCAGGACCGGGACGAGGAAGATCTGACTGAGGTCGTACATCAGGCCTTCCAGCGCGGTGCCGGGGCCCGGAAGGAAAAGGGCGGTCATGGGCGGGGGGCGCTCTTGGGCGAGGGGAATCTCGGGACGAGGCGCTGGCGAAGCATTCCGCCGACGAAGGCGGCCAGGAGTACCAGGCACGCGGCCAGACTGGCCGGTCCCGGCATCCGGAGAGGAAGCGCTTCGCGCAGGGTCAGCCGCTGGCCTGTGACCTCTTCCGGCAGAGCCGGAGACGGTCTCGATGGAGGGGGGCGGGAAGCCAGCGGAGGGGGGGCGGGTATTGGCTCTGTCGGGGAAGCGGAATGCCTGGGCAGGCTGGCATTGTCACCCCGTGGAGGACCGGCCAGGGCTGCGGCCGTGGGAGTGCCGACGCCCATCCCGGTTTGATCTCGCGATCCCGTGTGGTAGCCGGTACGCAGGAATTCGGCAGCCTCTTCGTTGCCCTCGGCGGCTGCCGCCGCGAACCACTTGCGGGCTTCCTGCTCGTTTTTCGGGACGCCACGGCCCAGATAAAGCGCGGTGGCGTAATGAAGCTTGCCGATGGGTGCGTAGTGGGGGTCGTCGCTGGTGGCTGCGCGGTGCATCAGTTCCGTCGCCCTGGCGTCGTCGCGAGGCACTCCGGTTCCGTCCTCGAGGAGCAGCGCCTTCCAGATCATGGCGCCGACGTAACCGGCGGCAATGCATTTGTCGAAGATCTTGTGGGCAGACTCGTGGTCGCCGCACTTCTCGAGCAGGTAACCGCGGGCGCAGGTCAGCAGGCTGGCGGGCAGTTCGACGGTGTATTCGAGGGTCTGGTCGCCGACGACGTTGGCCAGGTCGCTGGGATCGCCGGGGGTGGCGGGACCGCCGCAGAAGCGACCTGGACCCTCTGAGTGGGCGGCTCCTGGGAGCGCGAGGGCGGCCAGGAGGATCAGCGGGGCGAAAGGCCGAAAGGGTACGGGCATCGGATGATTTGGGCGCAGGAACGATACCCGAAGCTTAGATGCCGCAATCCGCGCCGGCATGAGCACATTTCCCGCGAGACAACGGGCAAAATGCCCGCTTTATGCCGGACGCGCGCCGCACGAAAGAGATTTCCTGCTTTGGCCCGTTGAGCCATGGGGAGAGGGCGGTCGGCGGCGGCCTTTTGGGATTATCCTTCGCTCCTGCCCATTCACTTTCGTCGGTTTCTCCTTATGGATCGTCCTGAAAAGAAAAAGCCTGTTCGCCGCAATGCCCTGCTCGACACCTTGCGCGAGCGTTTCGCCGTCTTTCGTGATGGAGTGCCCCTCGCGATCGGCATCCACAAGGCGATTCGCGAACTGATGCCCGAGGTGGACAACGCGGCCCTGCGGACGGCGCTGCGCCTCCATACGACCTCGACCGGCTATCTCAAGAGCCTGGCCCAAGGGTCCCAGCGCTTCGATCTTGGCGGCAGTGCAGCCGGCGAAGTCACCGCCGAGCAGCGGGAGCAGGCCGCCACCGAATTGCGCGAGCGATTCCGGAAAGCGGCGGAAAAGCGCCAGGCCGATGAGGAGGCTCGTCGCCATCAGGAGAAACTTGAGGAACTCGCCCGTAAGTTCGGTCGCCGCTGATTTGGTCGTGGGCAAAGGGAAGGCCGTTCGCCGGACACCGAGCCGTTCGGAAAGGATCGTCGTCTCCGGGCTCGATTACCACGTCCGCCACTGGGGGCGGAAGGACAGGCCGATACTGGTTCTCCTTCACGGCTGGATGGATACCTCGTCCACCTTCCAGTTCGTCGTCGATGCCCTCACCCGCGAATGGCATGTGATCGCCCCGGATTGGCGAGGCTACGGAGCCACCGCCTGGCTGGCCCGGCCGTATTGGTTTCCCGATTACCTGGCCGATCTGGACGCTTTGCTGCGCCGTTATCTTCCCGAGGAGCCGGCCCGCATCGTCGGCCATAGCATGGGAGCCAGCATCGCCGCGACCTACGCAGGAGTTCGGCCGGACCGGGTGGCTCGACTGGTCATGCTCGATTTCCTCGGACTGCCGCGGGTAGACCCGGGCGAAACCCCGGTGCGTCTCGGCCACTGGCTGGAAGGGCTGGCCTCGCCGCCCGAACCACGCACCTACGCCGATTACGGCGATCTGGCTCGGCGTCTGCGTTTTGTCAATCCGCGGCTCACCCCGGAGCGAGCCGATTTTCTCGCCCGCCGCATCGGGATGGCCGAGCCCGGGGGCCGGGTCACCCTGGCCTGCGATCCCTGGCACCGCGTGCCTTCCGCCCTCCCGTACCGGATCGAGGAGGCGATGGCGTGCTGGCGCTCGGTTACTGCGCCGGCGCGCCTTCTGGTCGCGGACCAGGGTTTCGTCGTCCAGCGCTTCGGCCGGGAGTCCGACGAACTGGCTCAGCGCATGGCTTGCTTTGCCTCCCTGGAGCGGGAGGAGATTCCGGATTGCGGCCATAATCTCCACCACGACCAGCCCGAGCGGGTGGCGGCGTCCATCGAGGCCTTCCTGACCGGCTAGGGCAGGCGCCGACCCCAGTAGGCGGCGATGTCGACCATCCGGTTGGCGAATCCCCATTCGTTGTCGAACCAGACGAAGATCTTGAGGAGTTGCTCGCCCAGGAGCCTCGTCTGGCTGCCGTCGATGATCGCCGATTGCGGGCTATGGACGAAGTCGATCGAGGCATGGGGTTCCTGGGTCCAGCCGATGCGGTCGGCAGACCCGGCGGCCAGATCCTGCAGGAGAGCGTTGATCGTCTCCCGGTCTGCGGGGCGGGCGAGGCTGGTCACCAGTTCGATGGCTGAGACATTGGCCACCGGTATCCGGATGGCCTTGGCGTCGATCCGGCCAGCGAGCTCGGGAAGCAGGCGCTCGATGCCGCGGGCGAGGCCGGTCGAGACGGGAATCATCGACTGCATGGCGGATCGCGTGCGCCGCAGATCGGGATGGTGGTAGCCATCGATCAGGGGCTGATCGTTCATGACCGAATGCAGTGTGGTGAGGAAAGCCCGCTCGATGCCGAAGTGGCCATCGACCGCCGCCAGCAGGGGGACGATCGCGTTGGTGGTGCACGAGGCGGCGGAGACGATGCGTTCTCCCCCCTCCAGGATGGACTCGTTGAAGCCGAAGACCACGGTGCTATCGACGTCATCGGCGCTCTGGCCGGGTTGGGAGAGGAGCAGTCGGGGGCAGCCGGCGCTCAGGAACGTCTCGAGCTCCTGCCGCCGGGTATAGCGCCCCGACGCCTCGATCAGCAGATCGATGCCCAGTTGTCCCCAGTCCACCTCGTCGGGTCGCGAGGCGTGGCTGACCGCAATCGTCCTGCCGGCGATGCGCAGTGCGCGGCCCTCCAGTTCGACCGGCCCGGGGAAGCGGCCATGGGTTGAATCGAACCGGGTCAGGTAGGCCATGCTCTCAAGGTCCGCAGGTTCGTTGATGGCGACGACCGCCATGGCGTGATGGTGCGGAGATTCGCCGAGGGCGCGCAGAAAGCAGCGGCCGATGCGGCCGTAGCCATTGATGGCGATACGTAGCGTCATGGGCAAGCGGGGGAGGTCGAAAAGCGGGCGGAGCGGAAGCTGATGGCCGCGGAGCTTACCATGGTCCATTGAGCGGACTGGCGTTCGCCAAGGACTTGGGTACCACATCCACCGGGTGGAGCGACATGGCGCCATGCCTGACGGCCCTCCACCTATGCTATTCTGCCGCATAGGGCCGGGCGCTCTGCGTTCGGGGGTAAGGAGATGACGCAAGTCCAGAGCAAGGAATTTCGGGCAGGTTCAGGAATGAACGCCGCGGCAAGCGCCGGTGGCGGTACGCGGGACATTCGCGGCAAGCTCGCCATGGCGCGGCTTCCGTCGATGCCCCAGGTGCTTTTGCGCCTGCTCGATCTGTGCCACAAGGAAGACGTCTCGCTCAACGATCTAGCCGGCGTCGTGGGTCGTGATGCCGGAATGGCGGCCCGCGTCTTCGCTCTGGCCTCGTCATCGGTCTACCATGGCCGCGGTCGGCCGGCGACCCTCGAGCAGTGCCTGTCGCTCCTGGGAATGAATGCGATCAAGACGATCGTCATCAACGAGTCGGTACTCCAGGTCTTCAATCGCTTCACCTCCGGCCAGGGCATAGACCTCAAGCGCTTTTGGGGGCACTCCTTGCGCTGTGCCCTGATTGCGCGGGAACTGGCTCGCCGCGTTGACGGCGTCAGTCCGGAAGAGGCCTACTTGGGCGGATTGCTCCACGACGTCGGTCAACTCGCCATCCTCGCCACCGACCCCGGGAATTACACCCGGATGTTCTACGAGTACGAAGACAACCACGCTCTCTGCGCTCGGGAAAACGAGGTGTTCTCCCTCAATCACGCGGAGGTGGGGGCCTGGCTGGTGGAGAAGTGGGAGCTCGACTCCTTCTTGGGGGACAGTGTCCTTTACCACCACGAGTCAGTCGGCCGCGTCGCCGTGGCTCATCCGCTAGTCCGCATCGTTCTTGCCGCCAACCGGCTCGCCATGCTGCGGGGCCGCGAACCCGGCGACGACGAAAATTCCCTCGTCGCTCTCTGCGGCGCAGCGCGCCTCGATCTCGGCGGATTGCTGGAAGCGGTGGAAATCGAGCTGGTCACGGTCGCCGAACAACTGGGAATCGAAATCCCCGCTCCAGGCGATACCGGGCTCTCGCCCGCCACATCTCCCGTCGCCCCTGCTGAGGACATCTCGCGTCTGGCAATCCGCCTCCAGGATATCGTGCTGGTCGACCGGACACTGGCGGGTCAAGGAGCGGTCGACGGAGTCGAAAGTGCCGTCCAGGGCCTGGCGCGGGCGATCAAGGTGTTGTTCGACGTGGACGCGGCCCTCTGGTTCGAAGCGGCGGACCCGTCGGCGTCCCGCTTCGTTGCCCGGCCCCTCGCGTTGCGCGGTTCGCGCCTTGCACAGCTCGAATTTTCCCGCGGCTCTTCCTTGCTCTATCGAACGCTCGAAGGAGGGCCGGCCTTGGTACTGCCCGGGGATCGCGGGGGAGAGATCATTGACGAGCAGGTCCTGCGCCTGGTGGGCGGAGAGGGGATGCTGCTCGTTCCCCTCGCCTCGCGCCGAGCGGCGGTCGGCGTGCTCGTCGCCCGCGTCGAGGCGGCGGAGCAAGTGACGGCCTTGCGGGAACGCCTGGCCTGCATTGCCCATTTCGGTCACGGCGCTGCCGAGACTCTCGAGGGCGTGCGCTCGGGGCACCCCGGGGGGGCGAGCGATCCGGGGCTCAAACAGCGGCTCAACAGCATGGTCCACGAAATCAGCAACCCGCTGTCCATCATCCGCAATTACCTTCATGTGCTCGAGGGCGAATGCGCCGATCGTCAGTTCGGCCAGCCTGAACTTGGGGTCGTGAAGGGCGAGATCGACCGCATCGGCAAGATTCTGACTTCGGCCCGCCAGGAATCCGATAGAAAAAAGTCCAGCGCGCCAGGTCCGGTCAATCTCAATCGGGTCGTCGAGGACCTAGTCGCCTTGTGCAGAGGGTCTCTGGCCGTGGGACCGGGAATCGACATTCGCCTCGACCTCGCAACGGACCTGCCCGAAATCGTCTCGGACGCCGACAGCTTGAAACAATTGCTGCTCAACCTCCTCAAGAACTCCATCGAAGCCATGCCCAAGGGAGGGGTCATCCGGGTGACCACGGCTCCCTGGGGATCGGGATCGGGGGCCTCCCACGCCGAAATCGCCGTTGAGGACAACGGTCCCGGAATTCCGCGGGAAGTGCTGGGCCGTCTCTATCAGCAGGTGGTCAGTACCAAGGGGGGGCAGCATCAGGGACTCGGACTCGCCATTGTCGGGCAGTTGGTCCGGGATTTGCGCGGTCTGATCAACTGCCGTTCGAGTCCTCAGGGAACCCGCTTCCAGGTTCTCCTTCCCTTTTCGGGGAAATCCTGATTGACGTCAAATAGTGGATACAATGCGGGGATAGTTTTCGTTTTCCTGGGGGCGGATGCAGCGTGTTGGGTGCGGATTTACCCACTGTTGGCGAAGGGGTGACCGGATTTTCCCCTGAAGGGGCGCGAATCCTGGTCGTCGACGACGAGCCGCTGTTGCGCGACAGCCTTTGCGCCATCCTCCGGCGCAGCGGCTACGATGTCTTTCCCTGCGCGAGCGGCCAGGAGGCTTTGGCCTCCCTGATGGCGGGCGGCATCGACCTTATTCTCCTCGACCTTCACTTGGGCGATCTCGACGGGCTCGACCTGCTGGGGATGATACGCAGCGCCAGCGTCGATACGGCGGTCATCGTCATCAGCGGGGACACCATGGTCGAATCGGCGATCGGTGCCTTGCGCCTGGGGGCCAGCGATTACCTGCGCAAACCCTATGAGGTCGAAGTGCTGCTGCACACGGTGCGCCGGGTCGTCCAACGTCGGTACCTGGAGCGCACGAATCGGGAAATCGCCCGCCAGTTGGAGTATTCGGAAAATCTCCACCGGTTTCTCGTCGAAGCGTCGCCGGACCTGATCTTTACCCTGGACGACCAGTTCCGGTTCAGTTTCGTCAACGACCGCGCGGTGGATCTCGTCGGCTTCGCTCCGCAGGAATTGCAGGGTCGAACCCTGCTCTCGGTGGTCGCTCCCCAGGATGTGGACAAATTGCGCTACGTCCTCGCGCGAGTCGATTCAGGTCAGCGCCAGGTCGAATTCCGCATTTTCCGGGGCGACCATCAATCCGACGAGCGCCATTTTGACGCCGTGCTCGTTCCGGCCCGGTTTACCGCGGCGACCAACGGTGCCAATCGCGGGTACACCAGCTGCATTTACGGGTTGGCACGCGATGTGAGCGATCGTAAGTCGGCGGAGGAGCGCCTCGCCCATCTGGCCTACCACGATGCGCTCACCGGTTTGCCCAATCGGGCGCTCTTCTGCGACCGTCTCGGACTGGCGATGGTTCAGGCCCGGCGGTCAGGGACCAAGGTCGCGGTGATGTTCGTCGACCTGGATCGCTTCAAGCTCGCCAACGATACCTTCGGCCACCAGCAAGGCGACCAGCTGCTCCGCCAAGTGGCGCAGCGCCTCCAGGGCGGCCTGCGGGAAACCGACACCCTCGCTCGGTTGGGGGGCGATGAATTCATCGTCTTGCTGACCGGCCTCAATCAGCCCGAAGACGCCGGAATCGTAGCCCACAAGCTGGTGACCGACATGGCGGTACCCTTCATGATCGAAGGTTCGGATGTTTTCCTTACCGCAAGCATCGGTGTCGCCATCTTCCCCAGAGATGGCGACGATATCGAAACTCTGGTGCGCCACGCCGATATCGCCATGTACCACGTCAAGTCCCAAGGCAAGAACGGATTTGGCTATTTCCTCCCCGACATGGGCGAGATTTCCAGCCGGCGGTTTGCCTTGGAAAACGAAATTCGGCGGGCGATCGAGCACAATCAGTTCGACCTTTTCTATCAGCCCCAGGTGGATTCCGAATCCCGGAGAGTGATCGGTTGCGAAGCGCTGATTCGTTGGCATCATCCGGAGAAGGGAACTGTACCTGCCGGAGCCTTTCTGCCGGTGGTCGAGGAAATCGGACTGATGAGTTCCCTTACCGACTGGGTGATCGAACGGGCTTGCCGAGACCTCAACGCCTGGCGCGACGCGGGCATGGAATTGCCGCGCATGGCGGTGAATATCTCACCGGCGGTTCTTGAAGATGCCGATTTTGGGGATCGTCTGATCACCCTGCTCAACCGTTATGACATCGACCCCGACGCTTTCGAGATCGAATTGACCGAGAACGTCTTCATCGCCGACCAGGAGACCATTTCCTCGCGGCTTGAATCCCTGGCGAGGAGCGGAATCCGGATTGCCATCGACGACTTCGGGACCCAGTATTCGTCCCTCAGCTACTTGCGCAATCTGCCGGTGAATACCATCAAGATCGACCAATGCTTCGTGCGCGAAATCGAACAAGGGCGCGAGGATTCGACCATCATCCGGGCCATCGTCGCCATTGCCGCCGGCCTGGGCCTTCATGTGGTGGCCGAGGGCGTCGAAACCTCGCTCCAGGCGAATTTCCTGAAGGCGGTCGGTGCCCGGGAAATGCAGGGGTTCCTCTTCGGACGGCCGATGGTTCGCGAGGAATTCACCCGCCTGCTCGGCCAGAATCTGGTTTTCGCCCATTGAGCCTGGCGTTGTCGGGCGGCGAGCGCTGAAAACTCGATCGGACCCACCCGCGGGTGGAATTCCGGTGATCGCGTGAGAATGCCGCTCGGCGGCCGGACTGTCGGCAATCGAATTTCGGGAAGTCGGACAGGTGGCTGGCGCGGTCCGCCAAGGTCGCGCCTGCGGTTGATTTGGAATCCGCCGAGGCAATGATGGGCGTCTCAGGAGTACGGCAAATTCGTCTACGCCGCGGGTGCGATCGCATCGCAAGGTCCGTCCTGGGAGCAGGGCGCGTTTCCCTGCCGATCCCATCCGCTCGATGTCCGGCCGGGTCCAGTTGGGGTCCGGGATTCGGGACACTCGCTGAGGAAGGGAATGGAATCGGTTGATGCGGTCGTCGTCGGTGCAGGGCTGGTGGGCGCCGCGTGCGCCAGGGTTCTGGCCGGGAAGGGACTCGATACCCTGGTCCTCGAACGTCACCGGATCCCCGGGTCGGAGACCAGCTCACGCAACAGCGAAGTCATCCACGCCGGAATTTACGCGCCCCCGACCAGCCTCAAGGCGCGACTCTGCGTCGCCGGCAATCGGATGATGTACGCCTATTGCCGGGAGCGCGGAGTCGATCACCGGGCTTGCGGGAAGCTGATCGTCGCAACGGCCGCGGAGCAGGAGGCGGATCTGCGTCGTCTGCTCGACCAGGGATGGGCGAATGGCGTGACCGATCTGGTCTGGTTGTCGGGGGCCGAGGCCAGGGACCTGGAGCCGCAGCTGTCCTGTACCGCAGCGCTCTGGTCGCCGGCCACCGGGATCGTCGATAGCCACGGGCTGCTCCAGGCTCTGATCGGCGACGGCCTTGCGGCGGGGGCGACCTATGCCTATCTCAGTCCGGTGACCGGGGGAATCGTCGAGGGCGATGGCTTCGTCCTCGAGGTGGGGGGCGCTGAGCCGACTCGCATCCGCGCGAATCGGCTGATCAACGCCGCCGGACTGGGCGCCCAGGGACTGGCGGCGATTCTGGACGGGTTCCCCGGAGCTTGCATTCCGCCGGCTTACTTTGCCAAGGGCAATTATTTCTCGTGCTCTGGCCGGGTCCCATTTTCCCGTCTGATCTACCCGATTCCCGAACCGGGCGGGTTGGGAATCCATCTGACCCTGGACTTGGCCGGTAGCGGTCGATTCGGGCCGGACGTCGAATGGATTTCAGAACTCGACTATGGCGTCGATGCGGGTCGCGGCGCAGGTTTTGCCGGCGCCATCCGCCGCTACTGGCCGACTCTTTCCGCGGATGGCCTGGTGCCAGCCTATAGCGGGATTCGTCCCAAACTTTCCGGTCCCGGCGATCCGCCAGCGGATTTTGTCGTTCAAGGGCCGACGGAGCATGGCGTTCCCGGCCTGGTCAATCTCTTCGGGATCGAATCCCCAGGCTTGACTTCCTGCCTGGCGATCGCCGATCTCGTCCTGGAGCGATTGGGGCTGGCGTGAAGCGTCGGATATCGCGTGGCCGGGTGCCTGCTGGGCGGTGTTAGCGGTCATGGTTCGCGTGAGGCTTCTGCTGTAGAATCAGCAACTTTTTGGGGCGGATGAACCGCCGGCGGAAGCAGGGGCGACCGCGACGAGTCGCCGTATTTGCCGCCTAACCAGGGAATTCCAGGATCATGTTTGACGCCGTTCGCAACAACAAGAGGATCGTTCAGGTCTTTCTCGCCCTCATCACGCTCCCCTTCGCTTTCTGGGGGGTCGATTCCTATGTGCGCCACGTGAGCGATGAGGGGGCCGTCGCCAAGATCGGCGATGTGAAGATCACGACGCAGCAGTTCCAGCAGGCTTTGCGGGAACAGGAGGAGCGCATTCGCGCCCAGAATGGCAGCGTCGATCCCAAACTCCTCGACAATCCCGAGGCGCGCAAGGTGGTGCTCGACGATCTGATCGACCAGCGCCTGCTGCTGCTCGAGGCTTCGAAGAACCGCATGCTGGCCAGCGATGCCGCCGTGAGCCGGGCCATCGCAGCGATTCCGGCGCTCCAGGTGGACGGCAAGTTCTCCCTCGAACGTTACGAGCAGGCGGTCAAGGCGCAGGGGCTGAGCATGGCGGGATTCGAGGCCCGCGTGCGCCAGGATCTCACCCTTCAGCAGCTGGCCGGAGCAATCGGTCAGACCGGCATACTTTCCCGTACCTTGAGCGACAAGGTGCTGGCGCTTCAGGCGGAAAAGCGGGAAGTCCGGGAATTCCGGCTTGCCGTCGAGGATTACGTCGGCAAGGTCAAGCTCGAAGCCGACGCGGCGCGCAAGTACTACGACGCCAATCCCCGGCAGTTCGAGGTGCCGGAACAGGCCCAGGCGGAATTCGCCGTCCTGTCCATGGATGCGATTGCCGCCCAGGTGACCGTACCCGAGGCCGACGCCAAGGCCTGGTACGAAGGCCACAAGGATCGCTATAACGCTGGCGAGGAGCGACGCGCGGCCCACATCCTTCTCGGCTTCGAAAAGACCGACAAGGCTTCAGCGAAAGCCAAGGCGGAATCCGTTCTCAAGGAAGTCCGCGCCAATCCGGCCGCCTTTGCCGACCTGGCCAAGAAGTATTCCGACGATCCCGGATCGGCGGCCAAGGGTGGCGATCTCGGTTTCTTCCCCCGCGGCGCCATGGTCAAACCCTTCGAGGATGTGGCCTTCTCCCTCAAGGAAGGGGACATTTCCGGAGTGGTCGAATCCGAATTCGGGTTTCACATCATCAAGGTCACCGGGGTTCATGGGGTCAAGGGAAAGCCCTTCAGCGAAGTCCGCGGAGAGATCGAAACCGAGTTGAAGCGCACTGCGGCATCGCGCAAGTTTGCCGAGGCCGCCGATTCCTTTACCAATCTGGTTTACGAGCAACCGGATAGCCTTGCCCCGGTGGCCGAGAAGCTCAAGATCGAGATCAAGAAGACCGGCTGGCTCACCCGCCAGGTCAATCCCGCCGCCGGCGGCCCCTTCGCCAATCCCAAGCTCCTGGCTGCCCTGTTCTCGGACGACGCGGTCAAGAACCACCGCAATACCGAGGCCGTCGAAGTCGCCCCCAATACCCTGGTGGCTGCCCGGATTCTGGAGTACAAGCCTGCGGCCCAGCGTCCCTTCGACGAAGTCAAAGCGGCGATCGAAACGGGACTCAAGCGCAAGGAGGCGCTGGCCATGGCGGTCCGCGACGGCGAGGCCCGCCTGGCGGATTTGCGCAAGGGTGAGGACAAAGTCGCCTGGGGAGCGCCCAAGACCGTTTCCCGGCTCGAGCCCCTCCTGGTTCCGCCCCAGGCCCTGGGTGCCATTCTCAAGGTCGATGCGGCCAAGCTTCCCGGCTATGCCGCTGCCGAGTTGCCCGACCTGGGCTATGCCTTGTTCAAGGTGGTCAAAGTGGAGCCCGGGGAAAAATTCGACGATGCCCGTCGCCAGTCGATGCTGCGCCAGCTCTACACCATGGCGATGCAGGAAGAGGTCCACGCCTACCTGACCGCCCTGCGCGCCCGCTATCACGTTGAAATCAATGCCGGCGCCTTGGAGGCGAAGGAAAAGTAAGGGGCGGATCGCGACCCCCTCGGCCGGTCAGGTTTGGCGAGGGGGCGAGGCGTATCCCACGGGTGCGGTCGGAGTCTTGGCAGCGCCCTCTTTGTTTCGTAGCGATGGATCGCCGGAGATCCGGCCCGCGTGACGGTGTGCCTAACATGAACGCCTCGCTTTGCCCCCGTCTTCCCGTTTCCGCACCGTTCCTGACCGCTGCCGGGCGGCTCCAGCGTTTCCGCGATGCGGACTCCCAGGGGCGCCCGCCGGCGTCCTCCAGTGCCATGCGCCATTCCCGATGAACGCCCTGCGCATCGCTGCGAGCTGGGGGCTGGCGAGTTGCCTGTGGGCCCTCCATTTTCTTCCGCTGGGGCTTCTTGCGCGGGTCGGTCGGGGCGTCGGTAGCCTGTTGTTCCGTTTCGGCCGCCAGCGCCGCCGGTTCGCGCAGATCAATCTTGAATTGTGTTTCCCCGAGCTGTCCGTAGAGGAGAGGGACGCGCTGGTGGGCGAGCATTTCCGCCTGCTCGGCCGCAGCGTCATCGAACGGGGATTGTTCTGGTGGGGCAGCCCGGAGCGCCTCGATCGGCTGATCCGGGTAAGGAATTTCGATCGCTTCGAGGCCCTGATGGTCTCGGGGCGGCCGATCATCCTTCTGGCTCCGCACTTTCTCGGCCTCGACGCCGGCGGTGTCGCCGTGGCCCGGCGGGTGGACGCGGTCAGCTTTTACGCCACCCAGAGCAATCCGGTTTTCGATCGGCTGCTGCTCCGCGGCCGCAAGCGCTTCGGCGACCAGAAGCTCATTTCCCGCAACGACGGAACCCTGGCCACCGTCCGGGCTCTGCGTTCCGGCCGTCCCTTCTACTACCTGCCCGACCTCAATGCACGACGCCGGGATGCCGTTTTCGCGCCTTTTTTCGGCATTGCGGCAGCAACCGTCAGCGGACTGCCCCGGCTGGCTAAAATGACCGGTGCCGTGATCATGCCCTGTCTGACGCGCATGCTGCCGGGCGGAGAGGGCTACGAAGTCAGTTTCGAACCGCCTTGGGACGATTATCCGGGAGAAGACGTGGCCGCCGATACGGCCCGGATGAACGCCTGGATCGAGACGGCGGTGCGCGCGATGCCCGCCCAGTATTACTGGGTGCATCGGCGCTTCAAGACCCGTCCCGAAGGCGAACCCCGCTTTTATTGAGGCCTAGCGATGGAAAATTCCGCCACTCCCGATTCCCCTCCTGCAACCTGGAACTTTGCGGACTGGTGGCAGGCGCCCGGCGACTGGGTCGAAACGCCCAACCAGCGGCGCGGCGGCTGGAGCGGCATGATGCGCTTGAGCCATGGCGGCCGGCTGTATTACGTCAAGAAACAGTGCAACCATCTTCACCGCTCCCTGGAACGCCCGCTCGGCGAGCCGACGACAGCCCGGGAGCACCGCAATATCGAGCGCCTGACCCGGCTGGGAATCCGGGTTCCCAAGGTCGTTTTCCACGGTCTGCGGCGAACTTCAGAAGGCCTCGAGGGTTTGCTGGTGACGGAATCCCTCGATGGATTCGTCTCCCTCGATGCGGCCCCTCCCCTGGACCGACCCGCGTTGAAGGCGCTCGCCCAGGCGGTGGGGTCCGTCGTCGGCACCCTGCATCGGGCCTACCTTCAGCACAGCTGCCTCTACGACAAGCATGTGATGGTGCGCTGGGATGATGGGCGGCCGGAGATCGCCCTCATCGACCTGGAGAAGCTGCGCCGGCCTTGGCTTCCCTGGCGTGCCGCCGCCCACGACCTGGATCAGCTTTCCCGCCATCAGTCGATCTGGAACTCCGCCGACTGGCAGGAGCTGCTTGCCGCGCACCGGACGGCGATGCGCCGGTAAGGCCAGCGGCAGCGGTGAACCCGGTATACTTGGCCCCCGCGGCGGAACCGCCGTGTCGCTTCCAAGATAGGATCCCGATTTGACGCTGAACGTTCTCGGACTCTCCGGCGCGCTGACCCACGATCCGTCAGCCGCCCTTTATATCGACGGCAAGCTGGTCGCGGCAGCGGAAGAAGAGCGCTTCGTCCGCGACAAACACGCCAAGAACCGGATGCCCTATGAGGCGGCCAAGTTCTGCCTCGAGTTTGCCGGGTTGAAGCCGAAGGACGTGAGTCTGGTGGCGATTCCCTACGCCCCCATCCCCCTCTCGGAAAAGGCGCGCTGGCACTATGCCCGCCGCTACTGGTACGCCCCGGACCGCGCCCTCGACGCCCTGTTGGCCGGCAATCGCCGCTTCAAGCGTTACCGCAAGCGCATCGAATGGTGCCTGCTGCAATTGGGATTCGACCTGGAAGCGACGGAGATCATTCCCGTCGAGCACCATCTCACCCATGCCGCCAGCGCCTACCTGTGCTCGGGCTTCCGGGAGAAGACGGCGATCCTCGGCATCGACGGCAAAGGCGAATACGCCACCACCTTCTTCGGCTACGGGGAGAATGGGCGCATCCACAAGATCAAGGAGTTCTACGATCCCGATTCCCTGGGCGGCCTCTACGGCGCGCTCACCGAGTACCTCGGATTCGAGATGCTCGACGGCGAATACAAGGTGATGGGCATGGCGCCCTACGGCGATCCGGAGCGCTATGACTTTTCCCGCCTGGCGCGGTTCGAGAACGGCGAACTGATCGTCAATACCGACTACGCCAACGTCATTGGCCTGCGCCGCTACAAGGAAAAGGGCAAGGGCTATTATTTCTCCCCGCGGCTGATCGAGTGGCTGGGCCCCATGCGCCATGGCGACATCGCCGACGACCCCTACATCCATTACGCGGCGAGCATGCAAAAGCTGTTTGAGCAACTGTCC
This sequence comes from Rhodocyclaceae bacterium, assembly GCA_035345935.1. GTDB lineage: Bacteria > Pseudomonadota > Gammaproteobacteria > Burkholderiales > Rhodocyclaceae > SSSZ01. The sequence continues at coordinate 27,376 of DAORDK010000013.1, forward strand.
CTGCAGATGATGGACTACTACCTCGGCGACATCCTCAAGGAAACAGGCAAGCTGGCTTTTGCCGGCGGCGGGGCGCTCAACGTCAAGCTCAACCAGAAGATCATCGCCCGCCCCGAACTGAAGGAGCTCTTCGTCCAGCCCGCTTCGGGCGACGCCGGAACGGCGATCGGCGCCGCCGCCTATGTGTCGGCCGAACGCGGCGTTGCCGTCGAGAAAATGGAGCATGTCTATCTCGGTCCTGCTTACACCAACGAGGATGTGATCGCCGCCTGCGCCCGCCATCCTGCCCGACCCCAGTGGGAATTGATCGCCGACGGCGACCGCGAGGTCCCGCGGCGGATCGCCGGCGTTCTCGCCGAAGGTCAGCCGGTGGCCTGGTTCCAGGGGCGCATGGAATTCGGTCCGCGGGCCCTGGGAGGGCGTTCGATCGTCGGTTGCCCGAGCATTCCCGGGGTCGCCGACCGGATCAACGAGCAGATCAAGTTCCGCGAGCGCTGGCGTCCGTTCTGCCCCAGCATGCTCGATACCGTCGGACCGCAAATGCTTGGCAGCGAGCATCCGGCGCCCTTCATGACTTTCACTTTCGAAGTCGCCGAAGCCTGGAAATCCCGGGTGCCCGAGGTCGTCCACGAAGACGGCACTTCCCGCGCCCAGGTGCTGCGCCGGGAATTCAACCCGCGTTACTACGATCTGATGAAGGCCATGGAGGACCTGACCGGCAATGGCGTCGTCCTCAACACGTCCCTCAATCGTCGCGGGGAGCCCATGATCTGCTCGCCGACCGATGCCCTCAACATGTTCTTCGGGTCGGACCTGCGTTACCTGATCATGGAAGACGTGCTGGTGGTCAAGCCGTGAACCTCGTCACCCGGAGTGCCGCCTGGCTCCGGGCAGAGGGCGGAGCGGCCCCCGTCTGGGGGACCTTCGCCGCCAGTCTGCTTCTTTCCCTGATCGCCCTCGCCCCGGGCGGCCTCAATCGCGACGGGATGCTGTATTCGGAGGCGGCGCGCGCCTTTGTCGAAGGCGGATTGCCGGCGGCCAAGGCGGTCTTCAGCTGGCCCTTCCTGGCCGTCCTCATGGGAGGTCTGTCCCGGCTCACCGGCTTGGCTCCGGAGACCGCCGGCCATGTCCTCAACGCTCTCTTCCTGGGCGGGGCCTGTGCCCTGATGGTCGACATGGTCCGCAGGCAGGAGCCCCGCCTGGCCTGGCTGGCGGGACTGGTGGTTCTCGCCCTGCCCGGGCTCAACGACTACCGCAATGAGCTGATACGCGAGTACGGCTGCTGGTTCTTCACCCTGGCGGCTTTCCGCCTGGCCCTCGAATGGCCGGCGCGGCCAGGTTGGGGTCTCGCGCTGGGTATCCAGGCGGCCATCGCCCTGGCGGCGCTTTTTCGCCCCGAAGCCGTGGTCTTTTACGCCGCCGTCCTGGGTTGGCAGCACTTCCAGGCCTCACCGGCATCGCGCCTTCGTCGGTGGACCGTACTCGGCAGTCCGCCGGCCCTGGCCCTGGCCGCGCTCCTGATTGCCCATTTTTCCGGTGCCTTGCCGGGGAATTCCCGTCTCGCCGGCGAAATCAGCCGTTTCGATTTTTCCGGCTTCGACGCCACCGCCAAGGCCATGGGCCAGGCGTTCAATTCCTATGCCCGGGATTCGGCCCAGACGGCCCACGCCATCCTCTTTTTCGGATCCCTGGCCCTCATTCCCTGGAAACTCCTATGGAAATTCGGCCCCTTCCTGCTTCCCCTGCTGTTCTTCGCCCGCAGCCCGGCCCGGCCAGTGGCCACGGCCCGCTACAGCCTGCTCGCCGTCGCCTTCGTCTGCCATACCCTGGTTCTGGCCGTTTTCGTCCTCAGAATGCAGTTTGTTTCCGGTCGCTACCTGGGACCCTTGCTCCTTTTCGCCACGCCCTTCGTCGCCCTGGGCCTCATGAGTCTGCTCGATCGCCTGCCCCGCTGGCGGTGGGGCGTGATCGCGCTGTGCGTGGTGCTCGCGCTGGCCAACGTGACCTCGCTCGGCGGGGCCAAGAAACGGCAGTTCCGCGATGCCGGGCAGTGGCTTGCCGCCCAGGCTAAGGTGGAGGATCCGTCTATCTTCCTGGCAAGCGCCCGGACTGCCCACTACGCCGGCTGGCGTTTTTCCACCCGGGCCGGGAAGGAGCTGGATCGCGACAAGCTCTCCGCAGAAGTCGCCGCCGGCCGCTACCGGCTGGTGATTCTGGAGGTTTCCCGCAAGGACCCGGATTTTGGCGACTGGCTGACCCGATCCGGTTTGCGGGAAGTCCGTCGTTTTCCCGGCGATTCCGGCGAAGCGGTGGTGGTCGCCGAGCCGCTCAGGGACGGCGCGTCCCCTCCGCAGGGTAGCCGCGCTCAGCCCTGAGGCGAGGGATCGCGGAGCCCCTCGGCATACGCGAGTGCGTAGGCGTCGTCCGCGTGGAGCCAGGCGTGGTCCTCGGCATAGCGGGCCAGGTGGCGCAGGTTGCGGCGTCGCGCACTGGCGCCCAGCGGCCCGCGCCGGACGGCGAGGTCGGCGACGTCGATCAGACCGAGTCGGCCCTCCGGCGTGAGGACGACGTTGCCCAGGTGGAGGGACCGGAAATAGACCCCCAGGCGGTGCAGGCGGGCGAAGAACTCGCCCAGGTCGCGGCGCAGGTTGCGGGCGGCGTCGTCATCGAGTTCGGGCCGCAATTGGCGCAGCGTACGCCCGGGCAGGGGATGGTAATGCACCAGGTCGCGCTCGATCGCCGGTACCCGGATCACGCTGATCGCTGTCGGACAGGGAATCCCGAGTATTCTGAGCCGCTCGCAGTTGTCGGCGAAGCGCTGGGCATAGGGGTAGAAGAGGGCGGACGAGACCAGGCGCTTGCGCCGGAAGAGCTTGAGCATGGTGCCGTCCGGGCGACGGACCACTTTTTCGCCATGGCGGTCGCGTTCGATCAGTTCTCCCCCGTCCCGCAGCTTGAGATAGTCTTCCAGGGCGACGCGCTTCATGGGCGGCTCGCCGCGGGCCTGCCGCCAAAGGGGAAGCCGCAGGGCCGGACGAGAAAACTGATTGGCGACAGGAATCTTGGGGCGGAGGGCATGGGCTTGGTCATCAGATTGAAGGGAAAGCGCCCGATCCAAGAAGCCTTGCGGCGCAGCCTACGGCAATTCCCAAAATTGTTATTCTACCGGCCGCCAGCGGCACCCGGCTGGTAGGCTAAACTCGCGGCTTGTTTCCGGATCGTCCGAATGTCCCAGTCCACCTCTGCCGACTCCGCGTCGTCGCTACGAATCTATTTCCGGCTCCTCGGCTACGTGCGTCCCTACCTGGGCGCCTTCATCGTCAGCGTCGTCGGTTACCTCATCTTCGCCTCCTCCCAGCCGATGCTGGCGGGAGTGCTCAAGTATTTCGTCGACGGTCTGACCGCGACCCAGGGCGCGACGCAGATTCAGTTTCCCCTGCTCGGGGTCACCGATCTGGTCTGGGGGGTGCCGGTCCTGGTGGTGCTGATCAGCACTTGGCAGGGTTTTGGCTCCTTCCTCGGCAACTACTACCTCGCCAAGGTTTCCCTCGGCCTGATCGACGATCTGCGCTGTTCGCTGTTCGACAGCCTGCTGCGTCTGCCCAACACCTACTTCGACCGCCACAATTCCGGTCACCTGATCTCCCGCATCACCTACAACGTGACCATGGTCACCGGTGCCGCCACCGATGCCGTCAAGGTCATCATCCGGGAGGGGCTGACCATCGTCTTCCTCTTCGGCTACCTGTTGTGGATGAACTGGAAACTCACCCTGGTCATGCTGGTGACCCTGCCCATCATCGGCCTGATGGTGAGCCGTGCGAGCCGCAAGTTCCGCAAGCAGAGCAAGAAGATCCAGGCGGCCATGGGCGACGTCACCCATGTCGCCTCGGAAATGATCCAGGGCTACCGGGTGGTCCGCAGCTTTGGCGGCGAGACCTACGAGAGCGAGCGCTTCCGCCAGGCCAGCGCCCACAACACCGACCGTCAGCTGCGCATGGTCAAGACCTCGGCGAGTTTCACCCCGACCCTGCAGTTGGTGACCTTCTCGACCATGGCGGTGGTGCTCTTTCTGGTCCTCTATCTGCGGGGCGAGTCCACGGCAGGGGATCTGGTTGCCTACCTGACGGCAGCCGGCATGCTGCCCAAGCCCATCCGCCAACTCTCCGAAGTGAGCGGAACGATACAGAAGGGGCTGGCGGGAGCGGAAAGCATTTTCGAGCAGCTCGACGAGATTCCCGAGACCGATAGCGGGACCGTCGAAGCCGAACGGGTTGTCGGCCGCATCGATATCCGCAATCTTTCCTTCCGCTATCCCGGCGCCGATCATGACGTGCTGCGCGACATCCGGCTCAGCGTCGAGCCCGGCCAAATGGTGGCCCTGGTGGGGCGGTCGGGCAGCGGCAAGTCGACGCTGGCCAACCTGATACCGCGCTTCTATCACCACAGCGAAGGCCAGATCCTGATCGACGGCATCGACGTGGAGGAATTCAGGCTAGGCAACCTGCGCCGCCATATTGCCCTGGTCACCCAGCAGGTGACCCTGTTCAACGACACCATCGCCAACAACATCGCCTACGGCGACCTGGCGGCGACGCCCCGGGAACAGGTGGTCGCCGCCGCTCGGGCCGCTTACGCCGACGAGTTCATCGAGCGCTTGCCCCAGGGTTACGACACTCTGGTGGGGGAAAACGGCGTATTGCTCTCTGGCGGTCAGCGCCAGCGGCTGGCGATTGCCCGGGCGATCCTCAAGAACGCGCCCATCCTCATCCTCGACGAGGCCACCTCGGCCCTCGATACCGAGAGCGAGCGGCACATCCAGAACGCCCTGGAAAGGGCGGCTCGCGACCGCACCACCCTGGTCATCGCCCATCGTCTGTCCACCATCGAGAAGGCCGATCTGATCGTCGTCCTCGACCAGGGCCACATCGTCGAGCAGGGCACCCATGCCGAGCTGCTCGCCCGCGGCGGCGATTACGCGCGGCTCCACGCCATGCAATTCGGCGAAGCCGAGGGCTGAGCGCTGCCGCAGCGAAGCCGCCGGGCGAGAATCAATCGCCGCCGGGGACGATGGCGGCCAGCCACCGGGACAGTGAGGAGTCTGGCGGCCAATTGGCCAGCAGTCGTTCCCGGTCCCGGGCCCAGCCGCGGCGGAAGCGCCAGGGGCGATGCTGTTGCATCTGGGCGTCGAGATCGATGAGATGGACCGCCCCGCCATGCCAGAGGAGGTTGGTCGCTTTCAGATCGCCATGAACGATGCGGTGGCGATAGAGGGCATCGAGCAATGATTGCAAGGATTCGGCAACGGCCCCTTCGGGAGAATCATCCGGGTCCAGCAGTTCGCGCAGGCTCGGGCCGCCCACATCGGCGGCGACCAGGAAGGCTCGGCCCCGGAGCGGTCCCAGCCGCTCTTCGACCAGAGCGAGGGGTTGCGCGGTTGGGATGCCGAGCATGCCCAGCCGATTGCCCTCGATCCAGCTGTTCCACGCCCGGCTTGGGCGCCAGCTGCGCGAGACGGCGTGGCGCCAGTTCTTCAGGTTGTAGCGCTTGATCACCACCGGCCGATCGCCCGCTCGCGCGCGGGCGACGGTGCAGGTTCGACCGTCCTTGAGGATTTCACCCTGGCGCATCGCTGCATCGGGATCGGCCAGCAGTGCCTTCAAGTCCGCGGCCGCGTCGCGCCGCACCACGCTCCAGCGGCGCGTGTCGCGGAGAATCGAGAATTCGCTGCAATTGCGTAAGGACTTGGCGAGATAGGCGGCGAGGCGCCGTGCGAGCGCTTTGTCGACGGCTGCCCTGACCCGGGAAGCGTCGAGGGGGCGCCCGTAGGCCGTCAGGGCCGGCTCGCAGAGGACGGGCCAACGGGAGGGCATCTGGGCGCAGAAGAGGGCGAAATTGTCGAGGAGTGCGGCGTTGTCCCGGGCTGCGTAGATTCCGTCGCCGTCTATGAGCAGAATCCCAGCGGGAGTGGCAAGGAAATTGCCGAGGTGGGCATCGCGATGGCCGAGGCCGGCGCGGTGGAGTTTGCCCAGCAGGGCAAAAGCGGCGAGTAACTGCGTCGGGGCAGCTTCTTCGGCGAGAGGCGTGGCGTCGGGAACGTATTCGGTCGCCACAAGGTAGGCGTCCGCGCTCCAGGGGCCGGCATGGACCAGGGCCGGGGTCGGAATTCCAGCGGCGGCCAGGCGTTCCAGTCCCTGCCGCTCGCGCTGTCCCTGGCGAACCGCTCCACTGCCGTAGAACAGCTTGACGAAGACCCGTCGGCCCTGCCAGTCCGCGACTCCCGCCAGCCGCCGGCCGGGGAGCAGGCGGGCGATCTCGCCGACCACGAGCATCGAGCCGTCGCCCGGATCGACCGCAAAGGGCAACGGGATTTCGCTCTCGCTGGCCCGCAGTTGTTGAGGGGTTGCCGTGCCCGACGCGGTCATTCCCGGCCCGTGAAGAAGGCCAGGACCTTGGCGATGCGCTGGCGGTCGCCGGCGTCGAGCCGTGGACGCTGGACGTAGTCGAGATAGAAGCGCAGGCGCTGGGTGCGGGACAGATGGTATTTGGCGAGCTTGTCGAGGCAGGCCAGGTCCTTGACGATGCGGTACTGGAGGAAGGGGCCCTTCCAGTAGCTGCCGTTGGGGCAGTCGATGAAATGGAGGCGGGGCGGGTCCTGACGATCCACGAGCAGATTGCGCCACTTGAGATCGTTATGGACGAAGCCCGCGGCGTGCATGGCCCGCGTCGCCCGGGCGAGCTGGTGCGAAACCGAGGCCACCCACCGGGCGTCCTTCAGTCGCGGGTCGCCCGATCGGGCGAGGTGGGCCAGGTCCTCCGCGTCGGGAATCGCCTCGGTGACCAGGGCGCCGCGTGTAAAGCGGCCGAGGCGCCTTTCCAGGCCATAGGCCAGCAGCCGGGCGGTCGGTATTCCCCAGCGCTCGAAGGCCTGGAGATTCTTCCACTCGTTCTCGACGCGCAGGGGAACCACCAGGCTGCGCAAGCCGAACCAGCTCCTGCGCAGCTTCTTGCGATCGCCGACATAGCGTTTGACGTAGAGGAGGCGCCCGCCTATGGTCACCCGATGGACGGTACTGAGGGGCGACCAGGCAATCTGCTCGCCGCCGATCGCGAATGCCGCCTCCAGGGTACCCAGGGCGTCGCCACAGGGGGTCCCGGCCAGACTCGGATCGGACCACCAGCGGATCATGCGACTCCCGGCGCGAATTTCCTGCGGTAGCGCAGCAGCAGGCGGTGTCCCTCGCGCCCCAGATAGCGGAACAGGGCCGTTTCTTCGGCCAGGATCGCCCGCAAGGGGCGCTGAAAGTAGCGGCGCAGGAAACGATAGAAATCGCGCTGGGTGAGGCCGATTTCCATGGCGGAAAAATAGAGGCTGGCCAAGTCCTTGTCCCGCCAGCGGCGGGGAACTTCCTGCCGGCACTGGGCGCGGTGCAGGTCGATGAGGGAAACCTGGAAAGCCTCCGGAGTCGGTGCCGGGTCCAGGTGGAGCAGGAAGTGGCAGAGGTAGAGGTCGCGGTGATTGACCCCGCCGCCATGCAGGGTGCGGACCATGTCGGCGACCCGGTCGATGAGGAGCCGTTTCCAGCGGAGGTCAGGGGGGGTGTCCGGCCACCGGCGGGTGTGATCGTCGAGGCTCTCGCTGGGCGAGATGTCCCGGGTGACAATGAACGAATGGCGCTGGGCGGGATTCGTCCCGCGCTCGCCGAATGCCAGGGCTTCCATGGTCGGAACGCCAAGTTCGTACAGGCGGTGCAGGGCGCGCCATTCGTCCCGCGCCCCGAGGACCGGCCGGCGGGCATAGAGGAAATTCTTGAAGATTTCGGGCCAGCCGACGCCGCGGTGGATCTTCACGAATACCGACATCCCGCCGCAGGTCGTCTGCAGGGTCCGGCGGCCCGCCAGTTCCCGGTAGACGGTGCCCTGCAGCGCTTCGACTTCGACAAAGGGGTCGCGGCCCGCCCACAGGGCGTCGAAAGGCGGCAGGAGGCTGATTTCGGTCATTGGGGGGCGAGGATCAGATCGGCAGCCCGCTGCGCGTTGTCGTAGATATCGGCCGTTTGGGCGAAACGCAGTCCGCTTTGCGCCCAGCCGCGCCGCGCCTCCGGGTCAGCCAGCATGGCGCGCAGGTACTCGTCGGCCACGTCCTGGGCGTAGGGTTCGGGGATCACGCGGCCGGCTGCCGCTTCGTCGATATAGTGGGCGTACCCGCATACCGCCGTCGCCAGGACCGGGAGTCCGGCGGCGATCGCTTCCAGGAGGACGTTGCCGCCGGCCTCCTGGTAGGCCGGGTGGAAGAGCAGGTCGCCGGCCAGCATCACCCGGGGAATGTCGGTTCGTCCGCCGGTGATGCGCACCCGGTCAGCCAGCCCTAGGGTCCGGGCCTGGCGCAGAAAGGAATCGGGGGCATCGTCGCCGATGGCAATGAAGCGGGTTTGCCGCCGGAGATCCTCGGGCAGATGGGCCAGCGCCAGCAGGCTGCGGTCGAGGCCCTTGATGCGGAATCCGGACCCGATCTGCAGGACCAGCAACTCGTCGTCGGCGATCCCGAATTCGGCCCGGCACTCGGCCCGCAGGCGCGCAGCGTCCGCCGGGAGCCGGCGGTCGTTGCCGATTCCGGGGGGCAGGAGGTGAAATCGATCTGCCGGGGTCCCGTAGTGCTTCCGGAAGGACTCGATCTGCCGGGGGGCGATGAGCATGATGCGGGTTTTCGAGTCGCTGCCGAAAATCGACCGCTCGAAGGCGGAAAAGATCCGGTAGCGCGACCCCAGGCGGTAGAGCGGATTGCGCAGGGTACGCGCCTTCTCCTCGTAGCACGGATCGGCGGCGTAATAGACGTCGAGGCCAGGCATCTTGTTGAATCCCACCAGGCGATCCGCCGGCTGCGCGCGGAGATCTTCGCCGACCCAGGCGACGAATTTTTCGTAGCGGCGGGCGTTGCTCCAGGCCTTCACCGGAGCCACCCGCAGGTCGAATCCTTCAGGCCGGTCGCCCTGCCACTCCAGGGTATAGACCCGGATGGCGTGTCCGCGGGCCTGGCAGGCCAGTGCAAAACGCAGGAACTTGCGTTGAAGTCCACCGTACGGGAAGTACTTGAACAGGCAAAAGGCAAGTTGCATCGCAGTCCGGGGCCGAATGAGGGCCGTATCTTACGCCAATTCATGCCCTCGCCGCCCCGGTCCTGCGGCCGGATCGCCGTCAGCCGGGCAGCGGATCCGCGTTGCCCAGGGCGGTGGAATGCATGCCGCCGTCCACGTAGAGGACTTCCGCCGTAATCCCGCTGGCCAGGTCCGAGAGCAGGAAGGCCGCGGCATTGCCGACTTCGTCTATGGTCACGTTGCGGCGCAGGGGGGCATGGTGGGCATTGTAGGAAAGCAGCTTGCCGAAGCTGCCGATGCCCGACGCCGCCAGGGTCTTGATCGGACCGGCGGAGATGGCGTTGGCCCGGATGCCTTCGGGGCCGAGGCAGAAGGCCAGATAGCGGGTGGCGGCTTCCAGGCTGGCCTTGGCCAGTCCCATGGTGTTGTAGTTGGGCATGGTCCGCTCGGCGCCCAGGTAGGAGAGCGCCAGCAGGGAGCCACGACGGCCCTTCATCATCGGCCGGGCGGCCTTGGCCAGCGCGGGATAGCTGTACGACGAGATTTCGTGGGCGATGCGGAAGGCGTCGCGGCTGATGCCGTCGAGGAAATCGCCCTCGATGGCTTCCGCCGGTGCGAAGGCGATCGAATGGACGAGTCCGTCGAGGCCGTCCCAGCGGGCGCCGAGGTCGACGAAGAGCTGGTTGATCTCCTCGTCGCTGGCGACGTCGCAGGGGTAAATCAGATCGCTGCCAAATTCGGTGGCAAATTTCCTCACGCGATCGGCGAAACGCTCGTTCTGGAAGGTGAAGGCCATTTCGGCCCCTTCCCGGTGGCAGGCCTTGGCGATGCCGTACGCGATCGAGTGCTTCGAGAGCAGACCGGTGATGAGGATTTTTTTGTCGGCAAGAAAGCCCATGTGTTGTTCTCCCTAGGGATTAGCCCGAAGGATTATATCGGAATTTGCCTCCCAGCCTGCTGCACCGCCGCAGAGCTAGAGGTTCGGGTAGTTGGGGCCTTCGCCGCCCTGGGGGGCGACCCATTCGATATTCTGGCCCGGGTCCTTGATGTCGCAGGTCTTGCAATGGATGCAATTCTGGGCGTTGATCTGGAGCCGGGGCCCGTCGGGACCCTCCAGGATTTCGTACACCCCCGCCGGGCAATAGCGCTGCTCCGGCGCGTCGTAACGGGACAGGTTGATCCTTACGGGGACTCCGGGATCGCGCAGGCGCAGATGGCAGGGCTGGTCCTCCTCGTGGTTGGTTCCGGTCAGGGAGACCGAGGTGAGGCGGTCGAAAGTGATTTCGCCGTCGGGCTTGGGATAGGCGATGGGGCGGCAGGCGGCGGCGGGTTTCAGACGCTCGTGATCGGGGCCATGATGGTGGAGGGTCCAGGGTGCCCGGCCGCGGAAGAGCATCTGGTCGATGCCGAACATCAGCGATCCCCATTTGAGCCCCTTGCCGAGCCAGGGCTTGAAATTGCGCGCGCTGTGGAGTTCGTCGTGGAGCCAGCTCTTGCGGAATGCTTCCGGGTAGGCGGTCAATTCGTCCTGGCTCCGGCCGGCGGCCAGAGCGTCGGCCAGGGCGTCAGCGGCCAGCAGGCCCGATTTCAATGCGGCGTGACAGCCCTTGATGCGGGCTGCGTTGAGAAATCCGGCGTCATCGCCCACCAGGATACCTCCCGGAAAGGTCAACCGGGGAAGCGACTGGAGGCCGCCGGCGGCCAGCGCCCGGGCACCGTAGGCGATACGTCGGCCGCCAACGAGGAATTCGCGGATGCGCGGGTGGGTCTTGAAGCGCTGGAATTCCTCATAGGGTGAAAGATAGGGGTTGGCGTAGCCGAGCCCGACGACGAATCCCACCGCCACCTGATTGTCGGCCTGATGATAGAGGAAGCCGCCACCGTAGGTGTCCGGCTCCAGGGGCCAGCCGGCGCTGTGGAGCACCAGGCCGGGGCTGTGGCGCTCGGCGGGAACTTCCCACAATTCCTTGAGGCCGATGCCATAGGTTTGCGGGTCGGCACCTTCGCGCAAGCGAAAACGCGCTTCCAACTGCTTGCCCAGATGTCCGCGACAGCCTTCGGCGAAAACCGTATAGCGGGCGAGCAGTTCCATCCCGGCCTGATGATTGGGCCCGGGACTGCCGTCCCGACCGAGGCCCATGTCGCCCGTCGCCACGCCGCGTACGCGGCCCTCGTCGTCGTACAGCACCTCGGCACCGGCGAAGCCGGGATAGATTTCAACGCCCAGGGCCTCCGCCTGCTGGCCCAGCCAGCGGCAGAGGCTGCCGAGGGAAATGACGTAATTGCCTTCATTGTGGAAACAGGCCGGCAACGCCCAGCCGGGAACCCGGAATTCGCTCGTGGTCCCCAGCAGATAGAAACGGTCTTCGACCACCGGGGTCACGACGGGCGCTCCGGTGGACTTCCAGTTGGGCAGCAGTTCGGTCAGGGAGCGCGGATCGAGGACGGCACCGGAAAGGATATGGGCGCCGATTTCCGAACCCTTTTCGATCAGGCAGACCAAAATCTCGCGCCCCGCCTCCGCCGCCCGCTGCTTGAGTCGTATGGCCGTAGCGAGTCCGGCGGGCCCGCCGCCCACCACGACCACGTCGAATTCCATGGCTTCCCGCGCCATCCGGTTCTCCCCTCGATTGTCGTCTTCCGGGCGTTACCGTACAGTAGGGCTCCCGCCGGAACAAGCCCGGCTTGTCGCCGCCTGTCATGGATCACCCCGGAAAGCTCATTCACCGCAGCGTCATTCCCATCCGCTGGGGGGACATGGACGCCTACGGCCACGTCAACAATACGATTTATTTCCGCTACATGGAGATCGCCCGCATCGAGTGGCTGGAGGCGGTAGGCTATGGCCTCGATCGCGGGGGCGAGGGGCCGGTCATCATCAATGCGAGCTGTACTTTTCTGGTGCCTCTCACCTATCCGGGAACGGTGGAGGTGTTGACCTTCACCGGCCGGCCGGGGCGCTCCAGCGTGCAGACCCGGGTGGAGATGCGTCTGGTCGGCAGCGACCTGCTCTACGCCGAAGGCGCCGCCAAGGTGGTCTGGATGGATCACCGGACCGGCCGTTCGGCGCCGCTGCCGCCCGCACTGAGGGTTGCGCTCGAATCCGCCTAGACGGCGAACGGCGGCAGCGTCCTACGGTCTTAAGGAGGAGACTGCCAAGGCCGCGAACACCATGCTCGGCGCACATTCTGAAACTCCCTTGCGCGGCGACTACTCCCGCGCCCGCCCCGATTTCACGGTGGACCAGGCATGGCAGTCTTATACGGATACCGACCGCGCGGTCTGGCGCCGCTTGGTGACGCGGCAGACGGCGATGATACGGCGTTATGCCAGCAGCGAATTCCTGCGCGGTGTCGATGCGCTCGGGGCCTCGGGCGAGATTCCGAATCTTGAGCAGGCCAGCGATTTCATTGCCGGTCGTACCGGCTGGCGTCTGGTCGCGGTGCCCGGCTTCATCCCGGATGCCGCTTTTTTCGGTCACCTGGCGCTGCGCCGCTTTCCGGTAAGCGTCTGGGTGAGACGGCAGGACGAAATGGACTACCTCGTCGAGCCGGATCTCTTCCACGATTTTTTCGGTCACGTCCCCATGCTTCTCGATCCGGTCTTCGCCGAATATCTTGCGGCCTACGGCGCCAAGGGGCTCGATGCCGGCGAGGGGCCGGGTCTGACCCGTCTGGCGAGACTTTACTGGTACATGGTCGAATTCGGCCTCATCGACGCGGGGCAGGGGTTGAAGGCCTATGGTGCGGGAATGCTTTCGTCGCGCAGCGAGACCCTCCATTCGGTGGCGAGCCCGCGACCCCATCGCGTCTGGTTCGACCTCCAGCGGGTCATGCGCACCGATTACCGGATCGACGACTTCCAGAAGACCTATTTCGTGCTGCCCGATTTTGCGGCGCTGTTCTCGGCCATGGACGAGGATTTTTCTGCGCTCTACCAGCGTCTCGCCGACCTTCCCGATATCGATCCCGCCGACACCCTTCCGCAAGACCGCGTCTATAGGCACGCTCATTCCGCGTGGGCGTCCGCCTGAATTTCCGCTCACGCCGCCCCATTGCCAGGACGCCCGGCGCCGAAGACCGCGGGTGGACTGGGGAGCAGGAATGCCTTGTCGTTGGTCCCGGCTGAGGCCTCCGGTTGAGCATTCCGGGGTAGCTTTGCGTACCGCCTCCCCGCTGGGGCATGGGAATTGGGCTTGGCGGGAGCAATCGCCGGATACGAGAGACGCGCTGAAGCGGAGGCGCTTTACGCTGAAGCTTCCTGCAGGACGCCGCGGCGTATCTGATCACGCTCGAGGGCTTCAAAGAGTGCCTGGAAATTGCCCGCACCGAATCCTTCGTTGCCCTTGCGCTGGATGATCTCGAAAAAGATCGGGCCGATCATGTCGGCGGTGAAGATCTGCAGCAGGATTCCCCCGCCATTGGCGGCGCCGCCATCGATCAGGATGCCGGCCTCCCGCAGGCGGGCGATATCCTCTCCGTGGTCCGGCAGTCGGGCATCGATCTCGTCGTAGTAGCTCGCCGGCGTCTCCTGGAAGGGAATGCCGCGCCGGCGCAGCGCGTCCACCGAGCGCTGGATGTCGTCGGTCGCCAGGGCGATGTGCTGGATGCCTTCGCCCCGGTAGCGGGCAAGGAACTCCTCGATTTGCGAGCGCTCGTCGCGGCTTTCGTTCAGAGGAATGCGGATCTTGCCGCAGGCGCTGATCATGGCGCGACTCAAGAGCCCGGTCTGGCGCCCGGCGATGGCAAAGTGGCGGATTTCCCGGAATCCGAACACCTTTTCATAGAACGCAGCCCAGAGATCGAGATGGCCGCGCTCCAGATTGTGAGTGAGGTGGTCGATGACCGTGAGCCCGGTCTCCGCTTCGGGATCGGCAGAAGCGATCGGCTCGAAATCCACGTCGTAGATGGTCCGCGCGCCATAGCGATCCACCAGGTAGATGACCAGCCCGCCGACTCCCGCGATGGCCGGAATCTTCAACTCCATCGGTCCGACCGGCAGATCGATCGGCGTCGCTCCGCGCCGGATCGCCTCGGCATAGGCGCTGGCGGCGTCCCGTACGCGGAAAGCCATGGCGTTGCACGACGGACCGTGGCGGGCGGCATATTCCTCGGCCAGACTGCGCGGTTCGCGATTGAGAATGAAATTGATGTCGCCCTGGCGAAAATGGCTCACCGCCTTGTGCCGATGCCGCCCGACCTCGACAAAGCCGAGGCACTCGAACAGGCGAGCCAGGGCTTCGGGCTGCGGGCCCGTGAATTCGACGAACTCGAAGCCGTCGGTCGCCAGGGGATTGTCGAACTTGGCGGTCATGCGCGTGCTCTTCCATTCTAGCCGCAGGTTTGACGCTTGCTGGTTGGCCGAAGTTGCAACGAACCGCCCATCCTGCGATCGGGGAAGGGAGTAAACTGCGCCCCGATAGGAATCAGGGAGAAATGAATGAGACAAGTCGTGCTTGCCCTTCTGGGGTTGGTGCTGGCAGGAACCGTTGCGGCGGGGAGTCTGTCCGCGGACCATTATGTCGCCAAGCGTTACGGTCGCCTTGAAATCGCGCCCCCGGCGGGGCGCTGGGAAATCATCGATCGGGAATCCCCGCAAGCCGACGAGGCGGGCGGCCCCGTTGCCGATCTTCAGCTTCGCCAGGTCGTCGAGGGGGTACGCCCGGTGGTGCGGATTACCGGCGTACGCAAGCTCGACGCCACGGTGACTGCCGAAAGCGTCTTGCGCACCAGCCGCGAGGCTCTGGTCGAGGTGGGGGGTCAAGTGGATCCGGTCCGTACGGTGCGCGTCGCGGGTCGCAACCTGCAGTCCTACGACGGAAGAATCGCCCCGGGCGGCCAGGCCGCCCGCTCGCGGCTGGTCCTGGTCGAAGGGCCCAAGGCCTTCTTCATCCTGCAGATGGTCGTTCCGGCCGCCGCCTTCGATGCTGCCGCGGAAGCGTTGGATCAGTTGCTGTCCGGGCTTTCCTACTGAGCCATGGCCAAACGGAAAGTCTGGGAAAACCTGCTCTCGGCCGAGCGGCCGGGCGCAGGGGCCGCGCCGAGCGCACCCGAGCGCACCGCCTACCAGCAGGACTATGACCGCATCGTCTTCACCTCTGCCTTTCGGCGCCTGAAGGACAAGACCCAGGTCTTTCCCCTCTCCCGGTCCGATTACGTCCGCACCCGCCTGACCCACAGTCTGGAGGCCAGTTGCGTCGGCCGATCCCTGGGCGCTGTGGTGGGGCGCGAGATCATCGCGCGGCACGGACTGAAGCATGTGGAGACGGCGGATTTCGGCGCCATCGTCGCCGCCGCCTGCCTGGCCCACGACATCGGCAATCCGCCCTTCGGCCATGCCGGCGAGGACGCCATCCGCGAGTGGTTCCGCGGTTCAGGACTGCTCGAGCGTCACCCCTTCTCTCCCGCCCAGCGCGCCGATTTTGAAAACTACGAAGGCAACGCCCAGGGTTTTCGCATCGTCACCCGCCTGCAATCGCCGGCCAATCCCGGGCTGCAACTTACCGCCGCGGTTCTCGCCACTTTCACCAAATACCCGAGGCCCTCCTGGGTCGGCGAGGAACTCGACGGAACGAGCGGCAAGAAGTTCGGCTATTTCCAGCAGGACGCCGAGTCCTTTCGTAGGGTCGCCGCGGCCACCGGATTGGTCGAGCGCATCCCCGGCGTCGCCTGGCGGCGGCACCCCCTGGCCAGCCTGGTCGAAGTGGCCGACGACATCTGCTACCTCATCGTCGACCTGGAAGACGCCGCCCGCCTGGGTTTCGTCCCCTATGCGGACGCCGAATTGCTGCTCGGCGACCTCGCCGGCAGCAGCGTCTATGGCGGCCGACTGGACCGTCTCCACGACCCCAAGGAGCGCCTCGAATACCTGCGCGCCAAGGCCATCGGCCGCCTGCTCGAGAGCGCCGCATCGGTCTTTCTGGAAAACGAGGATGCCATCCTGGAGGGGCGCTTCGACGACGCGCTGCTGTCCTGCTCTCCGCTTTCGATCCCGCTCCAGGCGGTGCTGCGGGTGGCCAAGGAAACCATCTACGTCGCCCGCCCGGCCCTGGAAATCGAAACTGCCGG
>DAORDK010000014.1:0-42648 GCA_035345935.1 Rhodocyclaceae bacterium
CCCTGCGCATCGCCGCGTACAACGGTCATCTCGAAGTCATCCGTGCCCTCGTCTCGCACGGGGGCGAGGTCAATGTACACTGCCTCGACGCTCGGGCGGAGAATCTGCTGGCCGTAGCCCGCCGCGGAGAAAAGAAGGACGCGGTCCGACTGCTCATCGAACTCGGCACCGAAATAACTCCGGGACTCGATACCGGATTGAACCTCGCCGAGAGGCTCGCCGCGCAGGGGGTCGCCAACCGCGCAGGACGAGAACCCGCACGGAAAACCCCGGCCTCGATGCCAGCGTCGCCTCCACCCGCATCCGCGGCTCCCCCCGCCGAGGCAGGCGCTGCGCCCGCCCCCGGTTTCACCCCGGAGATCCCGGAATGGATGGCAAAGGCAGGCGCCGAGATCGAGGAAATCGATCTCCAGGGGTGTTATGGCGTCGATACCAACGCGCTCAACGCCGACATCATGCGCCAGGCCAATCGCGATACCGCCCAGGAATCGCAGCGTAAGCCCGAAGTCGATGCGCCTCACCTGGAGTTCGGCAAACGGCGTTTTTGGCAGAAGAAAGACTGACCGCTTGCCGACTGCGACCGATGGGCACGGTACGGAAAGCGAAGAAGAGGAGAATGCTTGATGATCAAGGTCACCGTTCTGTATCCGAATACCCCCGAGAGCCGTTTCGATCTTGATTACTACTGCAACACCCACATGCCGCTGGTTCGGGACAAGCTGGGGCTGGCCTGCAAGGGTATCGCCGTTGACGCAGGAATCGCAGGCGAAGGTGGGAACGCCCCTTTTTCTGCCATGTGCCACCTCTTCTTCGACAGCGTCGAAGCATTTGAAGCGGCTTTCGGACCGCATGAGGCGGCCATCATGGCCGACATTCCCAATTACACGAATGTTGCGCCCCTGGTTCAGATCAGTCGGGTGACCATCAACGCCACCCGGGGCAACACCGGGGAACTGCATCTGCACCGGGCGGAGTAGGCCTGCTGCGAGGCCGATGAGGCCCCGAAGGGCCTCGGGAGCGAAGCGTTCGGTCGGTTGAAAGCGCCAGCCTCCTCCGATCAAGGCCGGTATCTTGGGCAAAGCTGCTTCGGCGCGGGCGACGGTCTTGCTTCCGGCGACTTGACTCCGGGAGTTGGAGCGCATGGACATCGGTCCGCAATCGCCGGCTCCCCCGTCAGCCCGGCTATAATTGCCGCTTTGCAACATTTCCGGAACCGACTCCATGGAAGCAGAACGCCAGAACAGCATTTCCAACAAGCTCGACGATCTGGCGCAGCGCGCCGCCGAGCTGCGGAGGTATCTTTGACTACGATCACAAGCGCGAACGCCTGACCCTCCTCAGCCAGGAGATGGAGGACCCCAAGATCTGGGACGACGCCAAGCGCGCCCAGGACATGGGGCGGGAAAAAAAATCCCTCGAAAACATCGTACTGGTGCTCGAGGATGTCCAGCAGGGGATAGACGACGGTCGCGAGCTCTTCGCCATGGGCAAGGAGGAAGGCGACGATGAAATGTTGCTTTCGGTCGAAGCCGATAACGTCGGCCTGGAAGAAAAGGTCGCCGCCCTCGAATTCCGCCGCATGTTCAACAACCCCCAGGACCCTAGCCCCTGCTTCCTGGAAATCCAGGCCGGTGCCGGTGGAACCGAGGCCCAGGACTGGGCATCGATGCTGCTGCGCATGTACGTCAAGTACGGCGAAAGGAAGGGTTTTGGGGTCGAGGTCCTGGAGGAATCGGAAGGTGACGTGGCCGGAATCAAGAGCGCCACGGTGAAGTTTACCGGCGACTATGCCTACGGCACCCTGCGCACCGAAACCGGCATCCACCGCCTGGTGCGAAAATCACCCTTCGACTCCAACGCCCGCCGCCACACGAGCTTCACCTCAGTCTTCGTGTATCCGGAGGTGGACGACTCGATCGAGATCGAGATCAATCCTGCCGACGTGCGTACCGACACCTTCCGCGCCTCCGGCGCCGGGGGGCAGCACATCAACAAGACCGACTCGGCGGTGCGCCTGACCCATATCCCGACCAACATCGTCGTCCAGTGCCAGAACGACCGTTCCCAGCACCGCAATCGCGACGAAGCCTGGAAAATGCTGCGCGCCCGGCTCTACGAGCACGAGCTGCGCAAGCAGCAGGCCGAGCAGCAGAAGCTGGAAGACGCCAAGTCCGACATCGGCTGGGGCCACCAGATCCGCTCCTACGTGCTGGACCAGTCCCGGATCAAGGACCTGCGCACCAACTATGAGGTGGGGAACACCCAGGCGGTGCTCGACGGCGACCTCGACAACTTCATCGAGGCCAGTCTGAAGCAGGGCGTCTGATCGCAGAATCCATCCCCCATGAAGCGGCTTCTCGGATTCCTGCTGATCGGCATTCCCCTGGCCATTGTCGTCGCGATCATCCTCGCCCTGGACGGCGAACCTCTGGTGCTCCGCGGCGAGGCCCTCAATCCGGAAGCGGTCGGACAGGCACGGGAGCTTTTCAGGGCGAACGACCCACGCCAGTTACGGCGGGGCGACCAGCGAGAGGTCGTCATTCCCGTCTCGCTTCTGGACGAGGCCGCCAATTTCCTCGCGGGCCGTTATCTCAAGGGCCGGGGGGCCGTAATCCTGAGCGCCCGCTTCACCGAGTTGCGCTTCACCCGCGCACTTCCCGCGGGCCGCTACCTCAATCTACGGGTCGCCGTCGACCTTGGCGAGGGTGAGCCTCGGTTCCGCAGTGCCGCCATCGGCAGCCTCCCGCTGCCCCCGGTTCTGGTCGAGAAAGGAATCCTCGTCCTGTTGCGTACCTTCAATCGGGAGAGCGAGTGGAACAGCGCTCGCGGAGCGGTACGAGCTCTGGCCGCGGACTCCGAGGCCACGAATCTCGTGGTCCGTTATGTCTGGGAACCCGATCTCGTTCGCCAGGCCCGGGCCGTCGCCTTCGACCCAGCCGATCTCGCCCGCATCGAATTTGCCCAAAGCGCCCTGGCCGCGGTACTGGACCACCGCGCAGCGGGGAGTCCAGTACCCCTCGCCGAAGTGCTCCAATCCTTGTTGGCCGACGCCGGATCGGATTCCCGCGCCCGCCGCAAAGCAGTGCTCCTGGTCCTCGGAGTCTATCTCTACGACAAGGATCTCGCCGTGCTCATCCCCCAGGCCCGCCAGTGGCCAAGACCCCGGCGGGTTTCCCTGATGCTCGCCAGACGCCACGATTCCGCCCAGCACTTCACCATCTCCGCAGCCCTCGCCGCCTGGGCGGGAGAACCTGCTGCCGACGCCGTCGGCCTCTACAAGGAACTCGACGACGCCCGCCGCGGGAGCGGTTTTTCCTTCGCCGACCTCGCCGCCGATCGGGCAGGAACGCGGTTCGGCGAGGCCATTGCCCAGGGTGCGCCAAACCTGGAAAAGGCCGTTGGGGGCAAATTGACGGAGGCCGAGTTCATGCCTTCCCTCGCCGATCTTCCCGAATATCTCCATGAGCCTGAATTCCGGCGTCGTTTCGGCGGGCCCGGCAGCCCGGCGTACCGGCGTCTGGCCGAAGAAATCGAGCGCCGGATCGCCGCGCTCCCACTCTATCAATAGACGCCATGACGTTCCCGACGCCGCCCAGCAGCGGGAATCTTTACGCAGACATCCCGGCGTCCGGCGGCGAGGAGACCTTTACGCCGCTCTTCTCCTGTCCTGGGTTTCGGGTGGAACGCATTGTCTCCTCCGGCCACAGCAGTCCACCGGGTTTCTGGTATGACCAGGCCCAGGACGAGTGGGTGTCCGTCCTGCAGGGAGAAGCGCTCCTGCAATTCGCCGACGAAGCGGCGCCCCGTCGGTTGGCAGCGGGGGATTTCGTGTGCATTCCAGCCCACCGACGCCATCGCGTGGAATGGACCGACCCCGACCGACCCACCGTCTGGCTCGCCATTCATGCCGACATCCCGGGGAAAGACTGACCCGCAGAGGGGAGGGACGGCGGCTACTAGCGTCGTTTGCCTGAGCCAACGCGACCTGCCCCGGCTTACCCTACTGCGAGACAAACCCGAATCAGCCCGGCCCGGCGCGGGCAAGCAGCCCCGGCGACCCGCTTGCAAGCGAAGACCACTGGACTCCTGAAGAACGACCGGGTGACTCCCGCCGACCGGCCAAGCGCCGCATCCGGATCGCCTGGCCTGCTACCAGGCTGCCCTTCCCCGCAAGGATTCCGGCGCGAACGGACGAGGGTCCTGCCTGGGTTGCTCTTCCGAAGCGGTAGCAACGCCATTGCGCTGAGCTGCCGCATTGAGGTGTTCGCGCTCGATCCGCGCATAGGCTTCGGCAAACGGTTCCCGGGTCTCCAGGGCGGTGAGGAGATCGGCAAGACCGTCCACGCCGACCACCGCGAACCAACGAGCGACTTCCCGGCGCGCCGTGCCATAGGTCATCTGCATGTGCTCGCCGTTCGGCCCCGTCCGGCGAGACCAATCGTTCATGGCGGCAATTTCGCTCAGGGCAGGCGCTGCGGCGCCCTCGCCTGTCGCCTCGCTCCATGCTTCGTCATCGAATTCCCGGGCCATGCTGGTCAGCACTGCCAGACCCTCGTCGAACCATTGCGGGAGCAAATCGAGAACCCGCTCGAGCCCGCCGATGCGACTGGCCAATTCGACATGGGCCAATTCGTGAGCGACGATGGCGTGGCGGCGTCCTTGCGGAGAAATCAGCACATGGGCGCCGTCCGAGAACCCGAGTCCGATCCCGCCCAGATCACAGTAGCAATCCTGACTGGCACAGAAAACGACGTTGGGAGACGCCGAAGTCGCGCCGTAGAACAGCGCAACCCGCCGCCGGGCTCCTTCCACCACACGCTTCAGCCCTTGGAATTGCTCGGCGGGCATCGCCGGATCGACGTACACTCCTCCACCCAAGGAGCGCATGCCGATGGACTCCGGGGCGTCCAGGGGACTACCCCAGGCTCCGGCACAAACACTGGTCAAAAGGAATCCGGTGAAAATCCGGCGAAATGATCGAGCGGGCAAGGCGATCTCCGAAACGCGGCATCCTAAGCATAGCCGACCGATAGGGGCAGATCAAAATCCCAAGGACCAAAAATCAAACCAGAACGATATCAGACACCGAAACCGTCACGCGCATGTTGCCGCCGTAACAAATCAGCTGGCGCATTCCTCGGTTCACCGCTCCGACGAGGAAGCAGTTCTCAAGGATTTCACCCGAACGGGCGGCCTTCTCGGCGAGTTTAAGAAAGGTGGCCTTCTTGAGCCGGACGATACGCCCGACGTAATGTTGAAGCTTGTTTTTCATCTTCGCTGCTTTCGGTTGTCTCCGACCCGCGCCGGAATCGCTGCTGGGCATATCTACTGTTTAGCCCATCGGGCGATATTCTCCAGCTCGAAGATGACCATCTTGTGAAGAATTTCCGGCTCGCGAAGGCTCGGCGGCCGACGACCTTCAATTCGCTTCGACAATCTTGCCGACGACTTCCTCGGGGCGCATTGGCCGGCCGTAGAAATAGCCTTGCACGATATCGCACCCGGCATCGGTAAGGAAGACCGCCTGTTCGCGCCGCTCTACCCCTTCGGCGACGGTCTCGAGTCCCAGGCTATGGGCGAGGGCGATAATGGCGCGGGCGATCGCCTCGTCGTTGGGATCGCGGCCGATGTCACGAACGAAGGAGGCGTCGATCTTCAGGCGATTGACGGGCATCTGGCGCAAGGCGGAGAGAGAAGAATACCCCGTACCGAAATCATCGACCGCCAGGAAGACCCCCAGTTGCCTGAGGCCTTCGAGTACCTCGGGCGCCGGTCCGGATTGGCGCAGCAGGGTCGATTCGGTCACCTCGATCTCCAATTCGCCTGGATGCAGACCCCACTCGGTCAATAAATCAGCGACGTCGGTGACCAGCTCTTCCCGTTCAAGCTGGTGCACCGAAAGATTCACCGCCATCCGGGGAACCTCGCAACCAGCCAAGCGCCACGCCCCAAGCTGCCGGCAAGCTTCGCGCAGAACCCAGGCTCCCAATTCGACGATGAACCCCATCTCCTCCGCGACGGGTATGAATTGAGCCGGCGGCACGTCGCCCAGTTCCGGATTGGTCCAGCGCAGCAGCGCTTCGACTCCCACGAACCGGCGGTCCGAAAGGCGGTACATGGGCTGGTACACAAGGTAGAGCTCACGCCGCTCGAGGGCGGTGCGCAGGGCGTTTTCCAGGGTCATCCTCTCCAGGGCTCCGGCTCCCAGGGAGGGTTCGTAATACTGGTAGTTGTTGCGACCCAGTTCCTTGGCTTTGTAGAGGGCGAGGTCGGCATGCCGCAGCAAGGTGTCCGGGTCCTCGCCATCCTTGGGGAAGAGGCCGATTCCCAGGCTGGCGGTCAAATAGAGGTCGCGTCCTGCGACGGGGAACGGATGACCGAAGATTTCCACAAGCTTGCGAGCCACGGTCGACACGCTGTAGGAGGAGACATCCTTTTCCAGAACGATGATGAATTCGTCTCCGCCGACCCGGGCGATGGTATCGCTGGCCCGCAATTGAGCTGCCATGGCGCGGGCGGCGAGCTTGAGGATTTCGTCTCCCACCGGATGGCCCAAGGTGTCGTTGATCTGCTTGAACCGGTCCAGATCGACGAAAATCACGGCCACTCCCTGGCGATCGCGGCGCCCCCGTTCTAGAGCGTGTTCCAGCCGGTCGCGCAGGAGGGTGCGATTGGGAAGCCCCGTCAAAGGATCGTGGTGGGCCAGATGATAGAGGGCGTCCTGGGATTCCTTGACCGCAGTGATGTCGCTGAACACCGCGACATAATGGGTCGGCCGGCCCTGGCGGTCGCGTACCGAGCTGATCGTCAGCCATTCGGGATAGATTTCCCCGTTCTTACGCTTGTTCCAGAGTTCGCCCTGCCATTGTCCGGTGAGTTCCAAGGCAGACCAGAGGGCAGCGTAGAACTCGGCATCGTGGCGGCCAGAGCGCAGGAAACGCGGATTGAGACCGATGACTTCAAGTTCGGGATACCCGGTAATGACGGTAAAAGCGCGATTGACGGCGACGATTTCGCCGGCCGGGTTGGTGATGACGATACCCTCCCCCGCCGACGCGAAGACACTCGCCCAAAGACGCAGTGTCTCCTCGTTTTCCCGGCGCTCCGAGATGTCGCGGACGATGGCCGCGGTCCCCAGCAGATTGCCGTCTTCGTCGTTGAGGCGATAGGTCTGCAATTCGACCGGAAATTCGATGCCGTCGCGGCGCCGAAAGGCCTTCTCGTAGATCCCGGAGTGGCCCAGGGTGAGCACCTCCTCGTCGATAATTTCGGCTTCCGCCTCCGTCCATCCCGATGGCGTGATGTCGTGATAGTTGAGCCGGGTCAACTCGTCTTCAGCGTAGTCCAGCATCCCGCGGAAAGCGGCATTGCTCTCGACGATGCGACCGTCCACGTCCATCCGCACATAACCGTCGAGCATGCTGTCGTAGAGGCTTCGATAGCGCTCCTCGCTACGGCGCAGGGACTCCTCCCCCGCTTTGCGGGCCGTGATATCACGACCGATACCCAGCACCCCGATCAGATTGCCGACAGAATCGAACATGGGGGTCTTGACCGTTTCCAGCAGAACTCGGCGCCCGTTGCTGGCATAGGTGACTTGCTCTTCGTTGGCCTTTGGCCGGCCATGGGCTGCTGCTTCCAGATCCTTGGCGCGAAAGAAGTCGGCCAGTTCCTTGGGAACGAAATCGTAATCGGTGCGGCCGACGATATCGGTCTCGGCCGCGCCGAAGAAAAGTTCGAATTCGCGATTGCAGGCGAGATAAACCCCTTGCGGGTCCTTGAGCCAGATGAGATCGGGCAGCGTATTGACCAGAGTCCTCAGGAATCCGCGTTCCCGCTCCAACTCCGCCGTACGCCGCCGCACTTCGCGCCGCGAGAGACCCACCCAGATGAGCATCAGGGCACCGATCAACCCGGCGGCGAGCAGCCCCCAGATCAGGTTTCTCTCCAGCGGTTCAAGGTTGATGGGCGTTTCCAGCCACTTTTCCTCAAGAACCCGAACTTCGTCGGGAGCAAGGCGGGAGAAACCGCTTTCGACCAGGGCCAGGGTGGGTTGGTCGCCGGTCCGAACCGCCCGGTGCAGTTGTCCGGTAAACAGGGAGAACGCAGCCCGAAACTGACGGTGGGCATCGGCCCGGTATAGGAGATAGTCCGCTGGTGGACCGTCCATGCAGAAAACCTTGATTTCCCCGCTGGCTGCGGCTTCAACGAGACGGCCGTAGCTCGGGAAGCTGACCTGTCCTGTGACGTCCTGGGCAGTCAAGCGGTCGCTACAGGCGTCGCCTGCCTTGACTCCGACCGCAAAGCCTCGCAGTGACTTGGCGTCGACGATTCCGCCGATGCTGCGATGCACGTAGATATTGACCGGGATGGATGCATAGGGCGGGGAAAAATCGTACTGCTCGCCCCGCTCCGGAGACCGGAAGATCGTATCGATCACCTGTCCTTTGCCGGCGAGGAACTCGGCCTGGGCCGTGGCCCAGTCGCTACCGGTCAGGTTGACCCGGACACCGGTACGCAGAGACCAGCGCTGCCAGAGATCGGCGACGTAGCCGCGGAGATTGCCTTGTTCGTCGCGGAACAGGTAAGGAGGGTAGTTGTCATCCGCTACGACGGTCAGTTCCCGCTCGGAACCGCCGTCGACGGCCAGCGCCCCGACGGTCGCCAATACGCCGACCCAGGCCGAAATATAACGAGCCCAGCGGGTCCATGCCCCCAGTGCCATTCTTCTTCCCCGCACTTGCCGCAATAAAAAAAGGGCCTCCATCGGCCCCCTTTAATGTAATGGACTGTGTTTTTATTCAGCTTATCGCAAGATGGCTGACCGCTTCGTCCTTAGTTTCGTAAAGATGCGCTATCACCTTCTGCTTAGTCAAGGCCTCCGTAAGCTTCACGCGCAGAAATGGGCTGCGAGCGTAGCGGGTGACGTCAAGATAGTGGCGTTCGGTGATCGCCTTGACCATGGCGATGTACGGTTCGACTAGATGAGGAAGGACGGAAAACCGGTCGTAATTGACGATGGCTCTGACCTTATGGCCCAGTGGTGACAGTCGGGATTCGACCGCCGCCCGGATACGCTCGATATCGGCAGCGCTTTGCACCGCCAGGCCCTCGAAATTCACAAAGAAGACGTTTTGGCTGGCGTCGTAAGACAAGCGGCTTTCGAGCGGGATTTCCAACAAGCCGCTGCGCATCCCCATGGGCTCGTCGCGGAAAATGCGTTCGTCCATGGGCACCGGCGGCTTCGGCATCAGGGGCACGAAATCCATCCGATCCAGGATGTCCCGTTGAAGATCGACGCCTGGAGCGATTTCGCACAATTCCAGGCCCTCGGGAACCAGGCGGAAGACGCAACGCTCGGTGACGTAGAGCACCTCCCTTCCCCACTTGATGGCTTGTGCACCGCTGAAGGTCCGGTGCTCGACCTCCATGACGAATTTATTTGCTTGGCCGTCGCGCAGAATACGCAATCTTCCGTCTTCTACGCCGATTTCGAGATCGCCAGCGGTAAAGGTGCCGACGAAAACGACTTTCTTGGCGTTCTGGGAAATATTGATAAACCCGCCGGCCCCCGCCAACCGCGGCCCGAACTTGGACACATTCAGATTGCCCTCGCGATCCGCCTGGGCGAGCCCCAGGATGGCCAGATCGAGGCCGCCACCGTCATAGAAATCGAATTGGCTCGGCTGGTCGATGATTGCCTGGGTGTTCACCGCCGCCCCGAAATTGAGGCCACCGGCGGGTATGCCGCCCACCACGCCGGGCTCGGCCGTGAGGGTCAAGAGGTCGATGACGCGCTCCTCCGCAGCGACACTGGCAACGCCCTCCGGCATGCCGATGCCCAGATTGACCACCGCGTTGGCGGCCAGCTCCAGGGCCGCCCTTCGTGCGATGATCTTGCGCTCGCTCATGGCCATGGGCGGTACTGCCGACATGGGAACCCGGAGTTCGCCCGAAAAAGCGGGACTGTACTGCTCGATGAAAGTCTGCATGTGGTATTCCGGCTTTTCCGCCACCACGACGCAATCGACCAGGATGCCGGGAATCTTGACCTGGCGGGCATTGAGCGTCCCGCGTTCGGCGATTCGTTCCACCTGGGCGATGACGATCCCTCCGGAATTTCGGGTGGCCATCGCGATGGCCTGGGCTTCCAAGGTCAGAGCCTCTTTTTCCATGGTGACATTGCCATCGGGATCCGCAGTGGTTCCGCGAATGATTCCCACATGGATGGGAAAGGCCTTGTAGAACAGATAGTCCTCGCCATCCACCTCCATCCGGCGGACGATATCCGTGGTGGTGCGCGCATTGAGCTTGCCGCCACCGAAGCGGGGATCGACGAATGTACCCAGCCCGACCCGCGTGAGGGTTCCCGGCTTGCCCGCGGCGATATCGCGGAAAAGATGGGTAATTACCCCCTGCGGCAGATTGTAGGCCTCGATGCGACCCGACACCGCCAGCTCCTGGAGCTTGGGGACCAATCCCCAGTGGCCGCCGATCACCCGGGCCACCAATCCGTCATGGCCGAAGTGGTTGAGGCCCCTGTCCTTGCCATCGCCCTGACCGGCCGCGTACACCAGGGTCAGATCGCGGGGATGGCCGACGCCCTCGGGATCGGCCTGGCGTGTCTCCAGGAAAAGCGACTCGATCGAGACGGCAATGTTCTCGGCAAAACCGATCCCGACGAATCCTCCTGTCGCGACGGTATCGCCGTCCCGGATCAATCGCACCGCCTCCCTCGCCGAGACGATCTTGCCGCTGTCGCTGGCGGCGGCAAGGGATGCGGCGATGGGGTGGTTAATCTGGGTCATGGGAAATCCTCCTCGCACAATGATGCTATAAACCGGCCACGGAAAGACCCGCGGTTTACCCGGAGCGGCACAGCGACCTCAGCGGGACTCCTGATCCAAGCGCTCTCGAGCGGCCCTGACGGCCCCGAGTGCCTCGTCAATGTCGAAAGCGCGAATATGGCGAACCAGAGCCGAACCTTCGTCACCGAATTCCTGGATCAGAAGGACCTCGGCCTCTGCCGAGAGTCCGTAGGCCTCGAAGCCATCCGCCTCCAAAGAACGTTCCATGCGGAAAAGGATATCGCGCAGCGCGCCCTGACCGCCGCCCCGGCCACCTTCCAACCAGTGGAGGATGCGGGCGAAGAGCAGCGCGGGATCGACCGGTTTGCCGATAAAATCGTCCATACCCGCTTCGAAACTGCGGCGCCTGTCCTCGTCAAAGGCATTGGCGGTCAGCGCGACAATGGGAACCGCATCCCACCCGGGCAGGCGCCGAATCACGCGGGCAGCCTCCAGGCCGTCCATGACCGGCATCTGAATATCCACCAGGGCCAGTTCGAACACGCCTCCCTTCGCCAGTTCTATCGCCTCGGCCCCATCTCGGGCCAGGGTCACCGCCAGGCCCACTTCCTCCAGCAAGGCCGACTCGACCAGTTGATTGACCGGATTGTCCTCGACCAGGAGCACGCGAGCCCCTGCATGCTCATTGCGCAATCGCTCTTCGATCACCGCGGATTTCTGGGGCACTTTTGCCACCGAAGCCACGCTCCGGCCAAATCGAGCGGTCATCCAGAAGTTGCTCCCTTTCCCTGGCTCGCTCTCCACCCCCGCTTGTCCACCCATGAGACCGGCAAGCCGCCGGGTAATGGCCAAACCCAGTCCGGTTCCACCGTAGCGCCGCGTGGTGGAACCGTCCGCTTGCTCGAACGCTTGGAACAAGCGCGGCAAATGTTCGGCAGGGATGCCTATCCCGGTATCGGTCACGGAAAATCGAACCAGCACGCCCTGTTCGTCATCGGCTTCGACCCTGGCGCTCACGGTGATCGAGCCACTCTCGGTGAATTTGACTGCATTGCCGACATAATTGATCAGGGCCTGGGACAATCGAGTGGGATCTCCCAGCAAAACGGTATTCGCGGCGAGTTCCGGCGCCACCTTGGCAACCAGGACAAGTCCTTTGGCCTCGACCCGGCCGGCGAACAAGGCCAAAACGCCATCGATGACGGCGGGAACGCGGAGTTCCGTCGATTCCAGGATCAATCGACCGGCTTCGATCTTGGAGAAATCGAGGATATCGTTGAGGATTTCCAGGAGATGGGTCGCCGAACTGGCGATCTTGTCCAGTTTTTCCCGTTGTGCGGGATTGTCTACCGCCCGCTGCAGCAAGTGGGTGAATCCGACGATGGCGTTCATCGGAGTGCGGATTTCGTGACTCATATTGGCGAGGAAGGTACTCTTGGCGCGATTGGCGGCCTCGGCATCCTGAGCCCTGGAAGCCAACCGGGCGTTGAGATCCGCAATCTCCCGGGTGCGTTCGGCGACGAGTTCCTCCAGGTGATCGCGGTGCCGACACAATTCCTCTACCGCCGCCTTGCGCTCCGAGATGTCGGCAATGACACCGACCAATCCCAGGGCATTTCCCTGGGAACCCAAGAGGCGCCGTCCCGTCAGCCGCCCCCAGAAAAAAGTGCCGTCTCGGCGCAGGTAATGCCGTTCGAGATCGACGCTATCGACTTGACTGGCCATCAATTGGAGCATTTTCGTGCGGCTGATGTCCCTCTCTTCCGCGCTCACCAGGCTGACATACTCATGGCCCACCAGATCTTCAGCAGTCGTCGCAAAGAGTTCCCCCATGCGGGTGTTGGCGTGGCTGATGCGTCCACTCGCATCGACGAGGAAAATGCCCACGCTGGAAGCATCGAACAGCGTACTCAAGAGCCGTTCCCGCTCCGCCACGGCTTCTTCGGCCGCGTGCCGCTCGCTGATGTCCTCTTGGATCGCGAGATATTGGGTCGTCGTGCCGCTTGCATCGACTACCGGGGAGATTCTCAAGGATACCCAGTACAAGCTGCCGTCCTTCCTCCGGTTCCTGAGAATGCCGTACCAAGTCCGGCCCGCCGAAATCGTCTCCCACAGCTCCCGATAGACCTCGGGGGGCGTCGCGTCGGATTTGAAAACCCGGGTCGTTTGCCCGTGGAGCTCGGCGGCGGAATAGCCACTGCTCGCCTCGCACGCCGGATTGGCGTATTCGATCACCCCCGCAGTGTCGGTAACGATGATGCCGATGGGCGACTGCTCGACTGCCAGTGTGAGCTTCTTCATTTCCTGCGCCGAAGAAGCCAGCCGTCGTTCCACTTCCAGGCTCTCGGTGATATCGAGTCCGGAAGCCAATAGCCCATCCGGCGTACCGGCCCGATCCTTGAGAACAACGGCAAACCAAGCCAGGGTACGCACCACGCCGAAGCAGGTGCGCACCTCGCCGCGCTCAAGCCGTCGGGACTGGGTCTCTCCCGCCATGGCAGCCGTGAAGCCTTTCCGCAGGGCTTCGCGGCTTTCCGCGGGAATGAATTCCTCGAACCAATCCCGACCGACCACTTGCTCTTCCCCGGCGTGGAGCAATTGGCACCCGGCGCGATTGATGCGCTGTACCCTGCCCTGGCGATCCAGAACGAGGATGAGGACACCGGCCACATCGAGGTAGCGCTGATTCAGGTCCCGCTCCCGCTGGAGTTCGGCGGTGCGGGCCGCGACTTCCCGGGCAAGCGACTCGTTCCAATTCGCCACGGTTGCGGCAAGATCGTTGAAAGTCTGGGCGAGTGTCCTCAGTTCCACACTCCCCTGACTGTCCGGCATATTGATCCGCGCCCGGAGATCGCCAGTCATGAAGCTGCGCGCTGCTACGGCCAAGCTCCGCACCGGAGCGGTCGCCCGATGGACAACGACGGCGACGATGATCATCGTCAAGAGAAAATAGCCCAAGCCAAAATAGAGGCCCCGTCGAAACATGAGTTCAGATTTCGCCATAGCCTCGTTGCGGTCTCGGCGGACCTCAAGGGACCAGACTTCGCCTGCCCCGAGCGCAATCCCTCTGAGGGTGACCAGATCCGCCCGGCTGCTGCCATCGCCGGCAGGGATTCCCGAGCGGGAAGGACTCCCCGCGGCTCCGTCGGAGGGACCGCCGATCCGCGGTCCCTTGCCGAAAGTTGCCAGAGCCTGGCCCCGGGAGTCGTAGACCGTCAGGCTTCCGGCCAATCCCAGAATCGCTTCTTCGCTACGGGACAGGCCACCCAGCAGATTGGCGACATCAACGTAAAGCAGCAGAAAGGCGTCGCCACCGCGACGGCCACCGGCCATCGCCGTGGCGATGACCAGTGGCTTACCCGCTGAATCTGCGTCCAGCCAGATCAATTGTGTCCCCGGCACAAGCTCGGGATCCGCCTCCGGCAAGGCTGCCACCCGTGCCCCGACCTCGCCCGGATCGCTGGCGGCCAGGATGCGGCGCGATGCACGATCAACCAGACGGAGGCGCAGGTATCGATCCGGGTAGGCACGATGCAGCGCTCGGAAGCTGCCCGCCACGGAGTCCTGCAGGCGTTCCCGCCCCCGTCGCCCTTTGAGGTCTGCAAAGCGCTGACGCAACGCTTCCGATTCAGCTACCGTCAGCGCGTCTCCCCGGCGCTCGCCGATGCGAGCCAAGGTGGCTTCGACCCGGGTGTCGGCCAACAACTCCTGGGTGTTCAGGGCATCCTGGAGGTGAATCTCTCGGGCACCGGAGATCCCGAAGGCGGGAATTCCTTCATACCATACCCAAACCAGGAAAAGAATCGCGCCGCCGACGCAGGCGCCCAGCAATAGGGCAATCCGGCCCGCGAGGGTTCGCAGATCGAAGAGCTTTGTCATATCGCCCGCTTGCCGACGCGCACCAGATCTGCGCCAGGAGACCCACAGGCTCGGTCTGCCGCGCCCAGCCTGGAGTTTCCATCATGATCGAAGGTTGCATCAGGAAACATCGGCTACCTCACTCACCTTCCCGGACCCCGAGCCATGATAAATCAATTGCCCCGGTGCCGCAGCCGAATTGCGAAGCTACCTCCTGCTCCCACCTTCCCGATCGCATCCTTCGCTTGCGACCGGAGCAGGCTCTGCGTGCGACGCGCAGGAAGAGATCCCAGGCATCCTGCTCTGGCGAGATCTACGACGGGGGCGCGGAGGCCCATCAGCGTCTCTTCAGCACGCCCCCTGGCAAACGCCCGCCAGCCTTATGCTTCGGCACCCGGGTTCCGACTGCTTGGAACGGCCCTTGTCTCAAGCATGGGTCTGTGGCATAAGCATATTTTTTTGGGATACTCGTAGGTACCCATGTCTTTCTCCGATGCGAACTCCGAGCGGCGGTTGAGAATCGACCGCCGCGTACACGACTCCGGTCCCCCCCAGGGCTCGGAAGAGCGGCGCCGTTTGCCCGAACGCCGTTATCCTGAAGTGGTGCACGCCGATTTCGACGAATGTATCGACATGCCACCACTCAGATTCGACGCCGCCTGATTCTGCTTCAACTGCCCCGCAGGCGGTGGGTCCAGTCGGCCAGGGCCTGCATCTGCTCGGACACCAGCCCGGTGATCCGCGCGTCGACGAGATTCCCGTCGGGATCGAAGGCGCCTGAGAAGGCCCCGGCAAACACTTCCGGCTTGTTGAGCGGATGAAGATCCAGATAGACGCAGACTTGCCGCAGGTGGTACTGGGCGCGGGAAGTGCCCATACCGCCCCCGGCCCCCATCAACGCGACGGGTTTCCCCGCCAGAAGAGCGTTACCAGTTTCCCGCGAAGCCCAGTCAAGAATGTTCTTGAGGGCCGGTGCGAGGGAATAGTTGTATTCGGGACAAGCCAATACCAGGGCATCTGCGGTGCCGATCTGTGCCAGGACCCGCTGCACCCCCGGAGGACGCTCGACCAGATCGGCATTGAAGAACGGGACGTCCGACAGATCGGCAATCGCAAACGTGACCCCGGCAGGCAGGTGAGCTTCGGCCGTCCGCAGTAAGCCCCGGTTGGTCGACTTCTGCCTCAGGCTTCCGGTGATACCAAGAAAATTCAGCATGGTGGTGGTTCCCTCATCAGTGAACGTACGGAAAAAGAATAACGCCGCGCGAAGGCGCCTTCGCCGCTGCAGTCCCTGACCGGCAACTGGCCGCCCAAGTGAAAGCCCTCCTACGCGAAGGAAGGGGGCTTGAGCCCTTACCGGAAACGCAGTCGACAAAGGCGACGCAATGCGGATGCTTCGGCCTTGAACCCATGCTAACGGAAACCTTCAGCCGCCGCAGGGACCGAGCGCGGATCAATCCAGGAGCTCCTGGAACAAAGCCACCTGACGGGGCAAGCAGATGGACTCCAGATCGTAGCGATCGACGATGGTCTGGCGGGCCTGGAGCCTCAAGTTTCGGGCGACTTCTGCATCGGCCAGGGCTTGCGAAACGCGGTCGATCAGACCCTCGTTGTCGAAGAAATCGACCAGCGAGCCGTTCTCACCGTCGCGCATCACCTCCTCCACCGGCGCCGTGCGCGAAGCGACCACAGCACAGCCGACGGCCATCGCTTCGAGCAAGGACCACGAGAGCACGAAGGGATAGGTGAGATAGACATGGACGGAGGAGATTTGCAGCAGGGCGAGATAGTCGCGGTAGGGGAGCTTGCCGGTGAAGACGACGCGGTCGAGATCCAGACCGGCCCCGATTTCTGCCAGCATCTTTTCCCGCCAGCACGGGGCGCCGGCTGGCGGACGCCCATAGCTGACCTGGTCGCCTCCAACGATGACCGCCCGTGCCGCGGGATGCCCGGCAAGAATCTTCGGCAGCGCCCGCATGAAGCGGTGAAATCCGCGATAGGGCTCGAGATTGCGGGCGACGTAGGTGATCACGCTGTCTTTGGCAGTCAAGGTAAGACCGCCGTACGAAAACGTGGCCGCGGCATCGGGGGCTACCCGGCAAGTGTCTATCCCCTCATGAACGACATCGACCCGCGAGTGGAACACCTCGGGCAGACTGGACGCCTGCCAGCGACTCGGGCACCAGATGCGGTCGCAATCGGCCAATGCTTGCAGTTGGGCTGCATTGCGCAGCCCCAAGCGGCAGAGGGCGTCGATATCCGGGGCTGGAAATTCCGGATCGAACCCGACATCGGCACCCTGGCTGCGATAGAAGAATTCGCAGTAATCGATCAGCTTGGCATCAGGATAGGCCTGCCGGATGAACAGGGCCTCGCCCCAACTGGGGTGGGCGCAGATGAGCTGCGGGGCCAGACCTCGCGCTTTCAGCCGCAAGAGTGCCCGGAGAACCGCCTGGCCCTGGCGGACTTGGGTTTCCAATCCTGCGAGGTAGGGATGGCCGGAGGGCTTCGATGGCGCGAATCGATAACCATAAGCCTCCACGCCTTCGACCGGCGTCTGGCGTTCGAGATTGGCCGCTTCCCCCAGCGCCACCACTCGCCAGCCTCTATCCAGAGCAAGATGGCGGGCCAGATGGCGAAACTGCCCGGGAAAGTTCTGGTGCAAGAAGAGAACGGTAGGGACAGCCATGGG
Source organism: Rhodocyclaceae bacterium (assembly GCA_035345935.1). Taxonomy (GTDB): domain Bacteria; phylum Pseudomonadota; class Gammaproteobacteria; order Burkholderiales; family Rhodocyclaceae; genus SSSZ01. The sequence goes on from DAORDK010000014.1 coordinate 17,359, forward strand.
AGGCGATCGGGTAGACCTCGGACCGGAAGACCGGGCGTGAGCATGGGGAACCCGGCTCCCCCTGTCAATATGATGATTGGCGGCCATGGGGGAGCCGACTTCGGCCGTCGCGACGATTGAAAATCCCTATCGGCTGCATAGTGACAATCAATTAGTCCTCGACCCCGCCTGAACTAGATTCAGGCTACGGTCTTCCCCGCAGGGAAGGCCGCCGCTCACCCAATTGCGAGGAGATCACCATGGAACTCAAAGGCTCCAAGACCGAACAACATCTGAAGGCTGCCTTCGCCGGGGAATCCCAGGCCAACCGGCGCTACCTCTATTTCGCCGCCAAGGCCGACGTGGAAGGCTACAACGACGTGGCGGCCCTCTTCCGCTCGACTGCCGAAGGCGAGACCGGCCATGCCCATGGCCACCTCGAATATCTGGAGGCCTGCGGAGATCCTGCCACCGGCCTGCCTATCGGCCCCACCGCGGACAACCTGCGCGCTGCCGTCGCCGGAGAAACCCACGAATATACCGACATGTACCCGGGCATGGCCAAGGACGCCCGCGCGGAAGGCTTTGCCGAAATCGCCGACTGGTTCGAGACTCTGGCCAAAGCCGAGCGCTCCCACGCCAACCGCTACACCAGAGCCCTCAGCGAACTCGACGCTTGATCCCTAGGCCGCAATGCGGCCTTTCCACTATCGGTATCCGCATTTCCGTCTGGAGGGGGAGTCATGCCCGCGATCCGAGAAGGCAGCCTGGAAGCCCCAACCCGCCATGCCCTAGACTGGCAGAAACCCGAATTCACCGACCGGGATGCCTTGGACAACGAGCTGGAGCGCGTCTTCGGCATCTGCCATGGCTGCCGCCGCTGCGTCAGCCTGTGCAGCGCCTTCCCGACCCTTTTCGACCTGGTCGACAATTCGCCCAGCCTTGAGGTGGATGGCGTCGCCAAAGCCGATTTCGCCAAGGTCGTCGACCATTGCTACCTCTGCGACCTCTGCTACATGACCAAATGTCCCTATGTCCCGCCCCACGAGTGGGCGGTGGACTTTCCCCACCTGATGCTGCGCGCCAAGGCTACCCGCTTCAAGGAAGGGGACGTGAAGTTGCGGGACCGGGTGCTCACCAGTACGGACCGGGTAGGCAGTCTGGCGGGCATCCCGGTGGTGGCCCAGGCGATCAATGCGGCCAACCGCATCCGCCCGGCCCGCAAACTGCTGCAGGCCACGGTGGGCATCCACGCCGACGCCTGGCTGCCCGATTTCGCCAGCCGCCCCCTACGTCGTCGGCTGTCCCATCTGACCGGCGACGGGGAAGCCATCCCCGGCGGGCGCACCCGAGGCCGCGTGGCTCTTTTCGCCACCTGTTACATGAATCGCAATGAGCCGGGCATCGGCGAGGATTTCGCCGCCGTCTTCATCCATAACGGCATCCCTGTCCGCCTGGCCGAAGAGGAGCGCTGCTGCGGCATGCCCAAGATGGAATTGGGCGACCTGGAATCGGTGCGCGCCCTGAAGGAGGCCAACATCCCGATCCTGGCCCGCCTGGTCGATGAAGGCTGGGACCTCACAGCCCTGATCCCCTCCTGCGTCCTGATGTTCAAGCAGGAACTGCCGCTGCTCTTCCCCGACGACCCCGACGTCGCCAAGGTGCGCGCTGCCTTCTTCGATCCCTTCGAGTACCTGATGCTGCGCCACAAGGCCGATCTGCTGCGCACCGACTTCAAAAATCCCCTGGGCAAGGTGGCCTACCAGGCCTCCTGCCATCAGCGCGTACAGAACATCGGCCCCAAGACCCGCGAGGTTCTCGCCCTGGTCCCCGGCACTGCGGTCGAACTGATCGAGCGCTGCTCCGGCCATGACGGGACTTACGCCGTGAAGGCGGAATTCCACGACCACGCCATGAAGATCGTCCAGCCGGTAGTCGGCAGGATCAAGGCCGCCGGCGTCGATCATTTCGGCAGCGACTGCGCCATGGCCGGCCACCACATCGGCCACGCCCTGGCCGACGGCCGCCAGCCCGAACATCCCATGACGCTGCTGCGCCGGGCCTACGGCCTCTGATCGAGGAAGCACGATGCCTTCCCTCACCCGCGCCGATCTCTTCAGCCTGGAGCACTACGCAGAAATCCGCGCGAGCTTTCGCGAGGAGGTCATGGCGCACAAGGCCAAGCGCCGTCTCGCCCTGGGCCCCAATGCCGCGCTCTATTTCGAATCGCTCCTGACGGTGAAGTACCAGGTGCAGGAAATGTTGCGTATCGAGCGCATCTTCGAGCGCGCCGCCATCGAGGAGGAATTGGCGGTCTATAGTCCCTTGATCCCCGACGGTCAGAACTGGAAAGCGACCTTCATGATCGAATTCTCCGACCCGGACGAACGGCGCATGGCCCTTACCCGCATGGTCGGCATTGAAGACACCGTATGGCTAGGCGTTTCTGGCCACCCGCCGGTGCGCAGCATCGCCAATGAGGATCTGCCCCGCTCGACCGCCGACAAGACCGCCGCCGTTCATTTCCTGCGCTTCGAACCTGACCGCGGGACACGGTCGGCGCTGTTCGCCGGCGCTCCGCTCCTCGCCGGCATCGATCATCCGGCCTACCCGGTGCGGATCAGCGTTCCCGAGCCCGTCCGCGCCGCTTTGCTGGCGGATCTGACTCCCTGACCTTACGCCGCTTAACCGCCAGGGCCATGGGGGTCGCCGCCCGGCGCGCTCTTTCCACTTCATATTGCGCCCAGAACCCCGCCACTGCATCGGCGGTCAGTTCGCCCCCCTTGAGGGCGGCAGCCAGAATCGACTCGGCTTGGTCCCGGTGGCCGAAACTGACCAGAATCCTGGCCCGGGAAAGGGGATCGGTCGCTTCGACTGCGTCTTGAGATGCGTGAGGCAACGATCCAGCCAGTGGGGCTTCCGAAATCAATTCGCTTTCCCGGGCGTTTCCGGTAACAGCGTCCGGTCGCGGTGCCGGACGATTTCCTCGCCAGTAAAGCCAAAGCGGAATGGCCACTCCCGCCACGAGAGCGGCGGCGAGGGAAATTTGCCGGGCTCGGCTCATGGTTAACCCCTAGTTTTCGGTGCGACAGCGAGCCTGAATTCTAACTCAGGAGCCCGCGCCGTTGCGGATTTGCCATAAATCCGGCCCTGTGGGATTAAGCGCGGTGCTCCTACGTAACTTTTGGTCACCTTCGGTTACAATCCGGCAAATTTTTCTGTCATCGAGACTTCTCGGATGACAGCACCCGGGCCCGTCAATACAACAATGATTCAGCGAGCTGCTCGCATCCCCAAGAGACTTCCCTTCAGCCGGTCGTCGGTTCCGGGTTCAGCACCCTCCCTCGTTAGCGTTCTCCGGGACTGGCTATACCGTTTTCTGCTGGTCGTCGCGGCAACCCTCGTCTGCCTTCCGGCCCACGCCGATTATGCGACCGAGTGCTCGGGCTGCCATGGGGTCGCTCCCCCACCGTTCAACGCCTCGCCCTACGACCGGATCATGAATGCGGCCAACAAGGCGACCCTGATCGATTACGCCATTGCCAACGTGCCGGCGATGATCGGCATGTCAACGACCAACCAGGCGACCATCGCGGCCTTTCTCGGCGGCCTGATCCCCAGTTTCCAGGTCGCCACCCAGAACACGGCCTACGTGACGGCAACGACCTTCTCGGTCTCCTATCCGCAGCTCAATACCACCGCGGGCACCTTCACCGGTCTGCAAACCGGCGCCACGGCCCCCCAGTATGGTACGGTCAGCTACTCGGGCAACAGCATCACCTACACGCCAAACGTTGGTCAGGCTAGCAAGTCTGACACCTTCACCTATCAGGCCGTCGGCCCCGGCGGGCGCGTATCGACCGATTGGCCGGTCACCGTCAATATCGGGGCAGCCCCGATTCCGACCATCACGAGCGCTGGTACAGCCAGCGGAACGGGCGGTAGCGCATTTTCCTACCAGATCACCACCCAAGCCGGCGACGGGCCGACCGGTTACAGCGTCCTCGGCACACTTCCTCCTGGCGTATCCGTCGATACGTCCACCGGACTCATCTCGGGAACCCTGACCCAAAGCGGTACCTTCAACGTTACCGTCCGCGCGACCAACCCCGGTGGAACCGGGACCAAGGCCCTGGCGATCACCATCGCCCCGACGGTCCCTGTGTTCACGAGTGCCAACTCGGCCAGCGGCACGGGGGGCCAGGCCTTCAGCTTCCAGCTCGCAGCCACTTACTTCCCGACGAGTTTCTCGCTGGTGAGCGGGACGCTTCCCAGCGGCGTCTCCCTGGATACGTCTACCGGCCTGATCTCGGGAACACCGACCCAGAGCGGAACGTTCAACGTCACCGTCGGCGCCACCAATGGCATCGGCACGGGAACCCAGGCCCTCACCATCACCATCGGGCTCGTCACTCCGGTCATCACCAGTTCCGCTTCCGCCAGCGGCCTTGGCGGCCAGGCCTTCGCCTATCTGATCACTGCCAGCAATTTGCCCTCCTCCTTCGGCGTGATCGGCACGTTGCCCAACGGAGTCACGGTCAATCCGACCACCGGCCTGATTTCAGGCACCCCCACCGAATCGGGCACCTTCAACGTCACCGTCACCGCCACCAATACCGCTGGCACCGGCAGTCAGGCACTCGCGATCACCATCAGCCTCCTGACCCCGGTGATCACCAGTTCCGTTACGGCTAGCGGTACCGGCGGCACGGCCTTTTCCTACCAGATCACCGCCAACAACCTGCCTTCGTCGTTCGGGGTGACCGGAACCCTGCCGCCCGGGGTCAGCGTCAATCCCACCACCGGGCTTATCTCCGGTACGCCGACCCAGTCCGGCACTTTCAATGTCACTGTGACCGCCACCAATACCGCCGGAACCGGCAGCCAGGCGCTCGCCATTACCATTGCGGCGTCGATTCCGGTCTTTACCAGTGCGACGACTGCATCCTGCACCGGCGGTCAGGCGTGCAGCTTCCAGCTCACGGCGTCGTATTTTCCCACCAGCTTCAGCCTGGTCAGCGGTTCCCTGCCCGCCGGACTTTCCCTTAGCACTGCCACCGGCCTGATTTCCGGCACCCCCACCGTGGGGGGAAGTTTCCCGGTCACCGTAGGCGCCACCAACGGGGTCGGTACCGGAACCCAGGCCTTGACCATCAACGTCGCCCTCGCCGCGCCGGTCATCACCAGCCCTGCCACCGCGACCGGCACGGGCGGCCAGGCCTTCTCGTATCAGATCACCGCCAGCAACCTGCCTTCGTCCTTCGGGGTCACCGGCTCCCTGCCCAGTGGGCTCTCGGTCAATCCCTCGACGGGCCTCATCTCGGGAACACCCACGCAATCGGGCTCCTTCGTGGTGACGATTTCGGCCACCAACGGCGCGGGAACCGGAACTCAATCGCTGACCATCACCATCGGCCTCGTGACGCCAGTCATCACCAGCGCGGCAACGGCCAGCGGGACTGGTGGCCAGGCCTTCTCGTACCAAATCACCGCCAGCAATCTCCCGTCCTCCTTCGGGGTCACCGGCACCTTGCCTACCGGAGTCACGGTCAACCCGACCACTGGCCTCATTTCGGGGACGCCCACCCAGTCGGGAACCTTCAACGTCACCGTCACCGCCACAAACGCTGCAGGAACCGGAAGCCAAGGCCTCACCATCACCATCGGCCTCGCCATTCCGGTCATCACCAGTTCCGCCTCGGCCAGCGGAACCGGCGGCGCGGCCTTCACCTACCAGATCACCGCCACCAATCTGCCTTCGTCCTACGGAGTCACCGGAACCCTGCCCCCCGGTGTCAGCGTCAATCCCGCCACCGGCCTCATTTCCGGAACGCCAACCCAGTCCGGAACCTTCAATGTCACCGTTACCGCGACGAACGCCGCCGGCACCGGCAGCCAGGCGCTGTTCATCACCATCGCACCTTCGCTACCGGTTTTCACGAGCGCCTCAACGGCCTCCTGCACCGGGGGTCAGGCGTGCAGTTTCCAGCTGACCGCAGCTTATTTCCCGACAAGCTTTAGTCTGGTCAGCGGCTCCCTGCCTCCTGGCCTTACTCTAAACACGGCCACCGGACTGATTTCCGGAACTCCTACCGCCGGCGGAAGCTTCCCGGTCACCGTCGGCGCCACCAACGGTGTCGGCACGGGAACCCAGGCCCTGACCATCACGGTCAGCCTGGTGACACCGGTCGTCACCAGCGCCGCGACGGCCAGCGGCAGCACCGGCCAGGCCTTTAGCTACCAGATCACCGCCACGAACCTGCCGTCCTCCTACGGCGTCACCGGAACCCTGCCGAGCGGACTCACGCTCAATCCCGCGACCGGATTGATTTCCGGGACCCCGGCCGCAGCGGCCGGTGGCCTCTTCACGGTCACCGTCAGCGCGACCAATACGGCTGGCACCGGCACGAAAACGGTCACTCTCACCATCGGCTTTTCCGCCCCCACTGTGGCCGACAAGGCGGTGGCGGCGGTCAGCGGCCAGGCCCTGGCGATCGATCTGACCGCATCGATCACCGGGTCTTTCGCAAGCATTGCCGTCGCTTCTGGGCCTGCCCACGGCAGCGTCTCGGTCAGCGGTGCCGTGGTGACTTACACGTCGGCGGGCGCCTATGTCGGTGCCGACAGCTTCACCTACACCGCGACCTCGCCCGCCCCCGGCGCCCTGACCTCTGCCGCCGCCACGGTGACCATTACCGTCGCCGCTCAGGGAACCACCGCCGGACCGGTGTCGCTGACCGTTCCCCTGAACACGGCGACCACCGTCGACCTGACGCCCTACATCACCGGCACCCTCATCACCGGGGTCAGCATCGGCCAGCAACCGGGCCACGGATCGCTCACCCTCAATGGAAAGCAGGTCACCTACACGCCGAACCATGATTACTTCGGTGCCGATTCCTTCACCTACATCGCCCACGGTGCCGGTGGCGCCTCAGCCGCTGCGACCGTGTCGATCACCGTGGTCGGACGTCCGGACCCGCGGCAGGACGCTTCGCTCACCCGGATGCTCAAGGCCCAGCTCGATGCAGCCAAGCGCTTCGTCGCCGCGCCGCTGACCAATTTCCAGCAGCGGCTCGAAAGCCTGCACGGACGCACTAGCCCAACGCCTGGAAACGGAACCTCTGCCGCCCCCGTGCCGTCGGTTCGTCCGAACGAGCCTCAGGCCTTCGGGGAAGTCCAGCCCGTACCGCGCTCCGCGCCCATCGTCAATTTGTCCCTGGGCGGCGGACGGACTCAGGCGGCGACCCTCCCGGTCGGCGGGTTGATGGCGATGCCTCCACCGGGACAGGTCGGTTTTCCGCCGTCCCAACCGGTGGGAACGCCTGCCGGTCCGGCGGACGCCTTTGGCCCTCCAACGACTCTGCAGCCAAACTCTGCCCAGAGTCTTGCCCAGGGACTCGCCGCCCTCGGTCTCCAGGGTGTCGGGCCCAACTCCCTCAATTTGGGCGCCCTTTCGCCCCGCTCCTGGGAAGCCGGAGGACTTTCGTTCTGGTTTGCCGGTAATGTCCGCTTTGGCACACAAGACGCCAATTCGTCGCGATTCACCACCGACGGCATCACGGTAGGCGCCGACCTGAAGCTCAGCGACCGCCTGAGCGTGGGCGCCGGCGTCAGCTACGCCCGGGACCGCTCCCAGTCCCTGGACGACGACAGTTCAGCCAAGGCCGAGGGATCGTCGATCGCGGCCTACGGCAGCTATCAGCCTCTCCCCGGAACCTTCCTGGACGCCGTCCTGGGCTATGGGGTGCTGAGCTACGACAATCAGCGATTCGTTTCTGCCATCGGGGAATTGGCCAGCAGCCATCGTCGCGGCGATCAGTTCTTCGGCTCGCTGACCGCAGCCTACGAATTCCGTGCCGAGGGATTCCTCTTCTCTCCCTATGGCCGCGTCGCCTTTGCCCATACCCGCCTCGATTCGGTCACCGAGCGGGGAGTCGGCGCCTTTGCCCTCAATCTGGGCGAGCAATCCGCGACCAGTCGCCAGATCGCCTTCGGCCTGCGTGCCGAAGCCACTCATCAGACCGACTTCGGTCTTCTCCTCCCCCACGCACGAGTGGAGGCCCAGTACGGCGTCGATCGCGACGGCTCGACCGTCCTCCACTACGCAGATCAATTGAACGGAACCGGTTACAGCCTGGGCGCGACGACGACCAACCGTCATGGCGTGGTTTTCGGGCTGGGTAGCGACCTCGTCTTCTGGAACGGCCTGAAGCTGAGCATCGACTACCAGACTCTGCGTTCTCCCGGCGGTGAAAACAGCCAGGCCGTCGCCCTGCGGATCACCAAGGAACTCGACGGTCCTGGCTTGCGCGCCGGTTCCTGGGATACCCTGACCATGCCGCGCCTAGGCATCAGCATGGACGCGGGCGTCACCTTCGACGACAACGTCAGTCGCGCCGAGGACGGCCAGGACAAGATCTCCGACGAGTCCTACAACGTCAATCTCGGCAAACGCTGGAATATCACGCTGGGAAGCCAGACCCGGGCTGTGGTGAATGCCTTCTTCGGCGGCGAGAAATTCCACCGCTACTCGGGTCTTGGTCATCTGACCCTGGGCGGGCAAGCGGAAATCCAGTATCGCAGTTCCGGCGACTTCCTGGCGCCCACTCTGGGCCTCTTCACCCGCCTGAGCGGCGAGGATTACCAGTCGTCCATGCGTGATGGGTACCGGACCTCCACCGGCGTCAGCATCCGTCAGCCGGTGACCGACCGCATCAACCTGTTCGGCGCCCTTGCCTACAACACCCGCAACGCCCATGCGAAGGTCTTCGATACCCGCGATGTCTCAGCCCGGGTCAATCTCGATTACGCAGTCACCGCGACCAGTTCCCTCTACCTCACCGGCGAAGTGAGACGGGGTGACGTGGTGTCCTCCGGGCAGGCTTCGCTCAAGAATCTGGACATGGCGACAGCCTTCGCTCCCGACGACGTCTTCGCCTCGCGCCAGTTGTACGACTACCGGTTCCGCGGACGGACCTTCCTCACGACCCTGGGCTACAGTTTGCCGCTCGGCCCCACCGATGCCATCGATCTTTCCTGGCGTCGGGTTCAATCCCAGCCGCTGCACGAGCCGCCTTACGTCACGTCGGCAACCCGCTACTACGTCGATCAAATCTCCTTCAGTTATCTCACCCGGTTCTGATCCATGAGCCCCAAAATCTCCCGACTCAAGAAGACTTTGCTCGTAGCCGCCGCGGCGGCCACCCTCGGCGCCTGCGGTGGCGGTGGCGGAGGCGGCGGCGGGAGCGGGAGCAGCGGAAGCGGCTCCTCCAGCTCGCTGCTTCCCGGCTTTCTGGAAATCCCCAACATCTTCCTGCTCTTCCCCAATCCCCAGAAGCAGGCCGATGACACCATCCAGACCAACACCCCGGCGTACGCGACTGCCTACTATCAGGCGATCGATCCCCTCAACGAGCGCACGACCAAGGCCGCATTCATGGCCCGCAACGGATTCGGCAACCCCGGCACCGGTACCGAGGTCACCGTCGTCTTCGGCGACACCCTCGATCTGGGCTACGGCCGCCGAATGACCGCCCGCCACAACGCCGACGGCACCATGGCTTTCGTTGTGGATAACTATCTGGTGGATACCGGCGGTAGCTACGGTTATTCACGTCTCAACGTCGATGCTGCGGTCGTCCAGTCTAACCAGCGCTTCATCGGCACCAATGCCATCGAGTTCAGCCCCGGACCGGGGGGCGGCCCCAATTTCGTCAAGTTCTACAATTTTGCCCCCGACGGAAGCCGGAATCTGGCTGCCGACCTCGACGGAAAAGGGGCCAAGGCCATGCCCGGCATCTGCACCAACTGCCACGGCGGCCGGGCGGATGCACTCACCGACACCGGCGCCTTCCCCACCGTCGGCAATTCTGTCTCCCAGGCCGCCGGCGATGTCCAGGGCCGTCTGCAGGCACTCAAGGTCGATACCTTCGACTACTCGACGCAGAGCGCCACCTTTACCCGCGCCAACCAGGAAGCGAATCTAAAGACTATCAATGGCTGGGTGCTGGAATCCTACCCTCTGGCCGCCGCCTCCGCATTTCCGGAAGACGCCGCCCGTCCTGCCGCGGGAGCAAACGAATGGCAAGGCACCGCGGCAGCGTTCATCAAGGACGCCTACGGCGGAGATGGATTGCCCAATGCGAGCTACACGGCGCCGGGAGTGCCCAGCGCCTGGGTGACGGCTGGCCAGTCGAGCCTGTATCAAAACGTCGTCATTCCGGGTTGCGCAACATGCCATATCCTGCGCGGGACAGCCAACAATTCCGACCTGGACTTCCAGACGTACGCCAAGTTCCTCGGCTATTCCGACCGCATCAAGGCGCATGTGATCGACCGTGGCAACATGCCCTTGGCCAAGATCGTCTACAACGACTTCTGGCAGACCGGCTCCAATGCACCCGCGACGTTGGCCAGTTTCCTGGAGGACGCCGCCCAGCCGCCACCCGGCCCCTATACCGTGCGCAGCGCCGGTGTGGTCCTGCAGCCGGGCAGACCCATCGCCGACCCCGGACCGAACCGGGTGGTGCGCCAGGGCGCAACGACGCTCTCGGCCGGTATGAGCCTCTACGCGACGAGTTTCGCCTGGACCCTGGTGTCCCAGGACGGCGGCGCCGTCACCAACGCAACCCTGACCAATGCCACCACCTCCGCCCCGGTGTTCAACGCCACGGCGGATGCGACCTATGTCGTCCGGCTGGTGGCCACCAACGCCACGGGGACTGCGAGCGCACCGGCCGATCTGACCCTGGTCGTGGACAATACCCTCGCGCCGGCACCGGCGGCGATCACCTTCACCGACATCAAGGCCGCCTTCGTCAGCGCAGGCTGCACCGCAGCCTGCCATGTCGCGCCGCTGACCGCCGCAGGAAAACCCCCGCTGTCCTACGTCGCCGCCGACTACGCGGGGGGGGACACGGCTTTCTACGCCGCCGTGCGCAGCCGCATCAACTTCACCGACATCGTCGCCAGTCCCCTGCTACGCAAGCCCGCCGGATTCCACCACGGCGGTGGCGCGCTTGGCGGGTTCACCAGTACGGCGGCGCCGGGGGCTCCGGCCCGCGCCACCTACGACCTATTCCTGAACTGGATACTGAACGGCGCACCGCGAACCTGAACCTGGATCTGGAAAACCACGGGAGCCAAAAGTGCCGTGAACTCCCAACCGACGAAACCGAGGTCGCGTTCCTCGACCCAATCCGCCACCCCGCAACAGGGGAGTCCGGCGGACCAAAGCGGTCCGCCCGTTACGCTCAGTACTCCTTGCGCGGGGCGCTGTACTCGCCTCCGGCAAAGACGAAGGGCGGTGTACGACCCACCAGGGTCTCGATCAACATCAGTTCCTGGTCAGTATGATTGATGAAACCGGCGCGCCGCACATTCTTGCCGGATTGCGCGTTGTTGGTGATGTAGAGGGGTTTGTCGTGGTGGGTGGCGGTGACCGTTTCGCTGCTGGTGGGATCGGCGACGGAGGCAATGTCGGTCTGGCCGTAGCAGGTGCAGAAATAGGTCAATTCCGGGTCGGCCTCGACGTAGAAACCGGTTCCCCGGATACCGATGGTGGCGGTGGCAGTGGTCACGGCGTGCTTCTGATTGCGCGAGACCGAAAGCAATTTACCGGACAAGAGTCGCAGGGCGGAAATGAAAAACCCGGACTCTTCCTTGCCGCCGTCGAGTTTGAGCACACTGTTGCTGCGGACGATCATCGAGTTGCCGCCAACGACGAAGACGATCTCGCTCTTGTCCCCGGTCTCGATGGTGTCCTTGGGGCCAATGGCGGTATCGAGCCGGGCACCAGCGCCGTTGACCCGGACGTCGCCTTCTAGGCGATAGATCGACTGCTCCGGAGGCAGTTTTCGGGGAGGCGTCCCGAAGAAGGTCGCCGCAAGGGACTCCCGCGCGACAAATCCGGAAGCGAAGACGCCAGCGGTCAGCGCCGCGATCAGTTGCCGGCGACGCGGATCGTCGGCTGCCTCGAAACCATCCATGTTTGTTATCCTTCTTGGTTGGGGTTGAAAACTGGAACTCCCTGGGCGGACGCTACACCCAGACAAATCACCATCGCCCTGGCGACGCCCTAGTTTAGCGCAATTCGCGGCCCGCGCCCGCCTATGGCAATTCAATAAATCCCATGGACTCGCCGCCCCCTTTTTTGTCCCTTGCCCGATCCGGTAGACGGTATGATTCGCCCCTGCGCAAATGTCCGTAATCCCGCCCCGATGGCCCCTTCCGTCCGCTTTTCCCCCTCGCCTTCGTCCGCGCGATGGCCCGGAGTCCTGGCTTGGGCGGTGGCCGCGGGAATTGCCCTCTGGCTGCTCTCCGGCTGGGTCGTCATCGCCCTGACGCCGCCTCTGGAGCCGCTTCCTCCCGCTTCTCTGCCCCAAGCCCGGGAGGCGGCGCGGGCCATCGCTGCCCGCCAGTGGTTCGGATCCGACGCAGGGGCCGCAACCGCTCTACCCTCCGACCATTCCTGGAAACTCCTCGGCGTATCGGTAGGCAGTGGTAGGAAAGGGCCGCGCAACAACTTTGCAGTCCTGCGCGACGGCAGCGGCACGGCGGTCTCCGCCCTGGAGGGAAGCGAACTGGTCCCGGGAGTCACCCTCGCCAGCGTCCGGCCCGACGCCGTGATCCTCGACCAGGCGGGTTCCCGTCGCGAAATTCGCTTCGACCCCCCGCTCTCTGCCGCATCCGCGCGGTCACCGGCTGTCCTTCCCGAATCGAGTCCGAGATGAATCCGACTGTCTGCCGCCTTTTCATCGTTCCGGCCCTTGCCCTGGCACTCGCGGCTGCCCGCCCGGCTTGCGCGGAGGACACTTCCGACCTGGTCACCCTGAGTTTCGTCAACGCCGACATCGCTGCCGTCGTCCAGGCGATGGGCAAGATCACCGGCAAGAACTTTCTCCTCGACCCGCGAGTGAAGGGAACGATCAACATCGTCTCGGCTCAACCCGTTCCACGGGACCTTTCCTACCAGATCCTGCTGTCCTCGCTGCGTCTCCAGGGTTATACCGCCATCGAGAACGACCGCGTGCTCAAGATCGTCCCCGAGGCCGACGCCAAACTCCATGCCGTACCGACCGTCCGCGGCAAGAACGCCGGAGCAGGGGACCGTCTGGTCACCCAGGTGTTCCACATCCGCAACGAGTCGGCCGCCCAGATCGTCGGCGTCCTGCGGCCGATGATTTCGCCGAACAACACGATCGCCGCGTACCCCGCCAACAACACCCTGGTCATTACCGACTACGCCGAGAACATTCAGCGACTCGGACGGATCATCGAGTCCATCGACGTCCCCCAGGGAGACGTCCAGGTCCTGCCCATCCACCATGCCTCGGCCATCGATCTCGGAGCCACCATCGTACGCCTTCTGGGCGACACGGCTGCGACCATCCCCGGCAACGGTACCGCGGGGGCACCTACCGCAGTCCCGGGAGACGGCAGCCAGCGTGTCCAGATCGTCCCCGATGCGCGAACCAATTCACTCCTCGTACGCTCGGACAACCCCTCCAAGATCGCTGCGGTGCGTCAATTGGTCGCCAACCTGGACGTTCCCGGGGCCGGCGGCAACTTTCACGTGGTCTATCTGAAGAACGCCGAAGCGGCCCGGGTGGCCCACACGCTTCGCGCCCTGCTGGCGGGCGAATCGGGAAATGCCCCGGGATCGGTACCGCCCCCTGCGCCAGCCGCGCCGACATCGGCGCCCGCCGCCTCGCTCTCCGGCAACCCTGTCGCCACGATCCAGACCGACACCGCCAGTAATGCGCTCATCATCACGGCGCCGGAACCCGTGTTCAACAATCTGCGCGGCATCATCGACCAACTCGACCGGCGCCGCGCTCAGGTCTATGTGGAAGCCCTGATTGCCGAAGTCACCGCCGAACGGGCGGCGGAATTCGGCATCCAGTGGAATGCCTTGAGCGGCGGCGCGGTCAATTCCAGCCGTGCATCGGTGATCGGCGGCACCAATTTCGGGACCGGCGGCCAGAATCTTCTGAATGCCATGACCAATCCCACCGGGGTCGGCCATGGCCTCAACATCATGGTCAGCAAGGGCACCCTGGACGTACTCGGGGTCAAGATCCTGAATCTCTCCATGCTGGCCCGCTTCCTCGAGAACGATACCCGCACCAACATCCTCTCAACCCCCAATCTGGTCACCCTCGACAATGAGGAAGCCAAGATCGTGATCGGCCAGAACCTGCCCTTCGTCACCGGCCAGTACACCAATACCGGCGGCGGCACCACGCCGGCCAACCCGTTCCAGACCATAGAACGCAAGGATGTGGGCCTCACCCTCAAGATACGCCCGCAGATTTCCGAAGGAGGAACGATCAAGCTCACCATCGCCCAGGAGACGTCGTCGGTCGTGCAGACCACCGCGGCCAATGCCACCGGCCCGGTGACCAACAAGCGTTCCCTGGATTCGACGGTCCTGGCCGACGACGGCGCCATCATCGCCCTGGGGGGACTGGTCCAGGACGCCTTCGAGGGCGGCGACGAAAAGGTTCCCCTCCTCGGCGATATCCCCGTGGTAGGCGGCCTGTTCAGCTACAACAGCCGCAAGCGCAGCAAGACCAATCTGGTGATCTTCCTGCGGCCCGTGATCCTGCGCGACCGCGATGCTTCCCGGAACCTCTCCGCCGACCGCTACGACTATCTGATCGGCGAACAGAAGAAGCAGAATGCGGACGCCCGCCTTCTGCGCAACGAGCCGGAAGCGCCGGTGCTGCTGTCCATCGACCAGGCCCTCGGCGGTCAAGGACTCCTTCCGCGGGAGACTCCCGCGCTCCCGACCGGCGGCCAGTAGATCCGTGCTTGCCTCGCCCGTCATCCCCTATGTCTTCGCCCGCAGCCAGGGCATTCTGGTGGTCGGGGAGAGCGGAGCCGGGTTGGAAGTGCTGTCCCGGGTTTCCACCACCGCAAGTGCCATGGCCGAAGTACGGCGTACCCTGGGCCGACCCTTGCGGGTGCGCACCGTGGCTGACGCCGATTTCGATGCCGCCCTGGGCGAAGCCTACGCCGAAGGCTATGGTCCCGCTGCCGCGATAGTCGACGACGCCGGCCAGGAGCTCGACCTCTCGCAACTGATGCACGACCTGCCGGCGGTGGAGGATCTGCTCGACGCTCAAGACGAGGCGCCCATCATCCGCATGGTCAATGCCCTCCTCACCCAGGCAGTGCGCGAGGGAGCCTCGGATGTCCATGTCGAGGCCTTCGAAAAATCGTCGGTGGTGCGGTTCCGCCGGGACGGCATGATGCGCGACGTGGCCGAGCCGCATCGGGCGCTTCATGCGGCCCTGGTCTCGCGGATCAAGATCATGGCCAACCTGGACATCGCCGAGAGGCGCCTCCCCCAGGACGGCCGTATCTCGCTTCGCCTGGGCGGGCGGACGATAGACGTGCGGGTTTCCACCCTGCCCACCGCCCATGGCGAGCGCGCGGTCCTGCGCCTGCTGGACAAGGACCAGACCCGACTGCGCCTCGACGCGCTCGGGATGAGTCCGCTAATCGAACGCCGCTTCGCCCGACTGCTCGCCGAACCCCATGGCATCGTCCTGGTCTGCGGCCCCACCGGATCCGGAAAGACGACGACGCTCTACGCTGCCCTCTCGGGGATGGACGTCCGCCAGCGCAATATCGTCACCGTCGAGGATCCGGTCGAATTCGACTTGCCGGGAATCGGCCAGACCCAGGTCAATCCCCGCATCGCCCTCGATTTCGCCCGAGCCCTGCGCGCGATCCTGCGGCAAGACCCGGACGTCATCATGATCGGCGAAATCCGCGACGTCGAAACCGCCCGCATCGCGGTTCAAGCCAGTCTCACCGGCCACCTGGTCCTGGCTACGGTCCATACCAACGATGCCGTCTCCGCGGTCACGCGTCTGGTGGACATGGGCGTCGAGCCGTTCCTCCTGGCTTCGACCCTGCGCGGAGTCCTGGCCCAGCGTCTGGTTCGCCGCCTGTGCCCGGAATGCCGCATTGGCCG
The DNA here is from genome assembly GCA_035345935.1 of Rhodocyclaceae bacterium. Classification (GTDB taxonomy): domain Bacteria; phylum Pseudomonadota; class Gammaproteobacteria; order Burkholderiales; family Rhodocyclaceae; genus SSSZ01. The sequence continues at coordinate 33,326 of DAORDK010000014.1, forward strand.
CGCCGCCGACGCGGCGGACAGGGAAATCCTCGGTGCCGACTGCCCGCCGACCCTCTGGCAGGCTGCCGCATGCCCGGCGTGCACAAAGAACGGCTATCGAGGGCGTACCGGAATCTACGAACTGTTGACCATCGATGACGAGTTGACCCGCCTGATCCACTCGGGTGCCGCCGAACACGCCCTACGCGACGCCGCCCGGCGGGCCGGATTCGTCGATCTGCGCAGCGATGGTCTGCGCTACCTCGCGAGCGGAGACACGACGCCGGAGGAGTTGTTGCGGGTCACCCGTGACTGAGGCCTATCGATGACCGCCTTTGCCTACCGGGCCGTGGACGCAATGGGCCGCGAGACTCGCGGGATGTTGGAGGCGGACACCGCAAAGGCTGCCCGCCAAGCCCTGCGGGAAAAAGGATTGCACCCCGTCGAAGTCGGCCCATTCGCCTCGGGCCGGGCAGGTCGCCGCAAAGCTCTGGGCACCGCGTCGCTCTCCCTGCTGACCCGCCAATGGGCCACCCTCTTGCTCGCCGGCCTGACCACCGAGCAAGCGATCTCCGCCCTCATCGACCAGGCCGAGAGCGAGGGCGTGGTCGCCCTGCTGACCGGTGTCCGCAGCGAAATCGTTGCAGGCTTCAGTCTCCACTCCGCGCTCGACCGATTTCCCGAGGCTTTTCCCGCCCTCTACCGCGCCTCGGTGGCAGCCGGCGAGAAGGCCGGCCGATTGCCCGACGTGATGTTGCAGCTCGCCGATTACCTCGAACGCGGCGCAGCCCTGCGCCAGAAGATCGTCCAGGCCGTCGCCTATCCTCTTCTGGTGGCCACCGTTGCCCTGCTGGTCGTCAGCGGCTTGATGGTTTACGTCGTCCCCCAGGTGCTTTCGGTTTTCGAGCACGGTCGCCAGGAACTGCCCTGGCTGACTCTGGGGCTCCTGGCGGTGAGCCGCGTGGCCAGCCAGTTCGGGCCTGCCGCCGTGCTGGCCCTGACGCTGGCTGGGGCGGCCCTCGGCCTTGCCCTGCGGCGTGAATCCTTTCGGCGCCGCTTTCAGTCATGGCTCCTGCGCTTCCCTTTGATCGGCCGGCAGTGGCGAACCGTCGATACCACCCGCTTCGCGAGCACCTTGGCCATTCTGGTCGGCAGTGGCGTCCCCTTGCTCGCAGCCCTCGAAGCGGGTCGCCAGGTATTGACCCTCCTTCCGCTGCGGGACGCGGTTGCCGATGCTACCGATCGGGTTCGCGAAGGACTCCCGCTTTCCCGCGCTCTTGGCCGCAGCCGCAGCTTTCCGCCAGTGCTGGTCCATCTGATCTCAAGTGGGGAAGCTACCGGCCAGCTCGCGCCGATGCTCGAACGGGCGGCCCGCCTTCAACAGGCAGAACTGGAATCCCGCAGTGCCCTGCTCACCACCCTCCTCGAACCCGCCTTGCTGCTCGCCATGGGGAGCTTCGTCCTTCTCCTCGTCCTGGCGGTCATGCAACCGCTGATCGAAATCAACAGCCTTTTCGGATAGCTTCATGAAGCTTCTATCCCGTCGACAAGTCCGCGCCTTCACCCTCATCGAGGTGATGGTGGTGATCGCCATCCTGGGCGTTCTGGCCGCCATGCTCGTCCCACGCCTGTTGGGCCGCCCGGACGAAGCCCGCGCCGCCGCCGCGCGCCAGGACATCGCGACCATCATGCAAGCCCTCAAGCTGTATCGCCTTGACAACCGGCAATATCCGACCACCGAACAAGGCCTTTCGGCGCTGGTCCAGCGCCCGGGCCAAGGGCCCGCCCCCGCCAACTGGAAGGGTTATCTCGACAAAGTTCCCCACGACCCCTGGGACCGTCCCTATCTTTATCTCAATCCGGGCCTGCACGGTCCCGAAGTCGAGGTCATGACCTACGGCGCCGATGGCCTTGCCGGAGGAGAGGGTACCGACGCCGACATCGGCTCCTGGATGCTATGAATCGAGTGCCGGCCCACGGTTTCACGCTGGTCGAGCTGCTGGTGACCGTGGTCGTCGTGGCGATTGCGGCCAGCCTGCTCACCCTCGGCCTGGGCCGCACAGCGCTCGCGGGATCCGATCGGGAGCTGGAACGCCTGGGACTTGCGCTTGCCAACGCGGCCGAGCGCGCGCAAGTCACCGGGACTGCGGTTGCCCTGGAGCGGCAGCCCGAGGGTTATCGTTTCGTAGAACTTGCCGGCTCCGAAGAATGGCGACCCGCGGTCGGCGATCCGCTCCTGGCGGAACACCGATGGTCCCCCCACATGGCCTGGGAAGCCCTGACGATCGGGCGCAGCACGCAGGCGACACCGGATCGCCTCATCTTCTCCGCCTACCCGCCGCAATTCCACCTGACCGTCCGCACGGCGACCGGCCTGGCAATCTTCCGGGGAAACACCCTGGGCGCGGTCACCCGTGTCCTTCCCGGCGAGGAAACCCCGTGAAGTGCCGAGGTTTCACCCTTCTCGAAGCCGCGGTGGCACTGGCCATCCTGGCCGTCGTTCTCGGTGCGGCGTTCCGCGCGATTGGCGCCGCGACGGCCGGCGATGAGGAGTTTCGCCTGCGTCTCATGGCCAATTGGGTGGCACAGGACCGCCTCGCCCTGCACCGGGCACGCGGCGAATGGCCCGCACCTGGGCAGCGGCAGGGAAATTCCGACGAAGCCGGTCACAGTTTTGTCTGGCGCGAGGAAGTCGTTCCGACGCCAAATCCGCGATTCCGCCGAATTGAAGTCAGCGTATCCGCCGGCGACAGCGGGCACGTCATCGCGCGGCAGACGGGATTTCTGGTGCATACGCCGTGACGAGCGCCGCGACTCCCCCCAACGTCCGTCGCCCCCGACGCCGAATGGCAGGGTTCACCCTGATCGAGCTGCTGATTGCCCTGACTCTGGCGGCATTGCTGGCGGCAACATCCTACCGCGCCGTCGCCCTCCTGGTCGCGAGTCACGACCGGGTGGCCGAAAGCTCCCGCCGCTGGCGGGACATTGCCCTGTTTTTCGGCCGCCTCGAAGGCGACCTTCTCCAGGCGACTGTACGCGCTGAGCGCCAGGAGAATCCGGGTGGCGTGTGGACACCTGCTCCCGGGGTGCTCATGCTGACCCGGTTTCGGGGCGAGGCTGGCGGGGTGGAAACTGTCCGCTACGCGCTGGAGAACGCCACCCTGGTCCTCCGGGAGGGGGATCCCCTGGCAGCGGACTCCCCGCGAAATGCCGATCCCGTGCTTTCGGGTGTCCGCTCGGTGCGTTGGGAATTCCTCGGCCTGTCCGATGACTGGAGCGACCGTTGGCCGAACTCCGGCGGGATGGTTCTTCTTCCGCGAGCCCTGCGGGTCACCCTCGAGGTGGACGGCATCGGCTCACTGGTCCGCATATTCACTCCCCGCTGACCCATGACGCACGCTCCTGCGCCCATCAAGAGAGTTCGCGGTGTCGCCCTGCTCAGCGCCTTGGCGGTGGTCGCCCTGGTGGTGGTCGTCTCCTCCGGCCTAGCCGCCCAGCAGGCTTCCGCCCTGCAGTTACTCCAGGGCAGACAGGATCAGGGACAGGGCCGCTGGCTTGCCCGCGCTGCCGTCGATTGGGCTCGGAACATACTCGCCGAAGACGCGGCGACGACACGTGAAGACCACCTGGGTGAGCCTTGGGCCGCCCGGATTCCCGCCATCCCACTCCCCGCGGAAGGCGATTTCCCCGGCGGAGAGATCAGCGGCGCCATCGACGATCTCAGCGGTCGCTTTAACCTCAACAATCTGGCGGCCGAGGGAACCATAAACCCCCTTCAGGAGCGGGCTCTGATTCGCCTGATGACCTCGCTCGGCATTGAGGGTCCGCAGCGCCTCGCCAATGCACTGGGTGACTGGCTGGACGCCGACGACCTTCCTGCAGCCCCGGATTCGGCTGAGTCTGCCTATTACACAACCCTGACTCCATCCTATCGCGCAGCCAACAGACTCTTGGACGATGTGGACGACCTCTTGCGGGTGCGCGGATTCACTCCCGCAATCGTCGCCCGGCTACGGCCCTGGGTATCGGCCCTGCCGGTGCCCCGGGGCCAGCTGGCGACCGCCATCAACGTCAATACGGCCCCTCCTGAGGTGCTCAGTGCGGTGATCGATGGCCTGCCCTTGGAAGCGGCCCGCCGCCTCACCAGCGGACGCGCTACCAACTGGTTCGTAATGCGCGGTGGAGACCGTCTCGCCGACTTCCGCGCACGCCTGCCCGCGGGCACCCGACCGATCGAGGGAATCCCCCTGGACGTTCGGAGCCAATACTTCCTCGTCTCGGGCCAAATCCGTCAAGGGAGATCCACCGTCGCACTGCGGGCACTGCTCCAGCGTTCGGATGCCCTGGGGGCGCCCTGGCCTACCGTCATCTGGCAGCGTCTCCGATGAGAATCCTGCGTCTGCTCATCTCTGAAAACTGGCCCGAAGTCTCGGAGCTGGATTGGTGGCTTCTGGATCGCGATATGCGGGAAGAAATCCCGCTGCAGAGCGGCCGCAGCGATCTTTCTGCCCTGCCCGACGCTGAACTCTGCGAAGCGATCCTGACAGGTCCGCAATGCACCTTTCATCGCCTGCAGGTGCCGCCCGGATCTCAGCGCGACCGTCCCCGCGTCCTGGCCTATGCCCTGGAGGAGGCCCTCTGCCAGGAACCCGAGTCCCAGCATTTCACCGTTCTCGAAGGGTCAGCGGGCGGCGATGTCTTGGTCGCGGTGGTGGCGAAGAGCCGCCTGCAAGCCATCCTGACCCGGTTCGCCGATTGTGGGCGACGACTGGCGAGTCTGTGGCCCGCCGGTGCCCAGCTCCCTATCGCGCAAGTCTGGCAAGGAAGCAGCGATGCCGGAGGTGGGATTCTGCGTGCTGATGACGGCCGCTGCTATGCCTGGGACCCCTCAGAAGACGAGCAGCCGCCCTGGATCGTGCGCCAGGCGATCAAGGAAGCCGTCGCCGCCGGTCGCACCCCGGCGGGCGTGACCCTGCGCCTGGCCCCCGCCCTGGCCCCCGAAAGCGTCCGGGCTTGGGCCTCGCCCCTCGGCATCGAGGTCTCGGTGGAGCGCGCAGAACCCGAGGCCCCGCCGACCGCCGGATCGACGAAAGATAACCTGCTGCACGGCGAGTTCAAGCCTCGCTCCGACCGGAAACATCCGCTCGTCCCCTGGAAACCGGTCCTCGCCCTGGTCGGCGTGGCGCTGGCCGTCCACCTCGCCCTGGGCGCAGCCCGCATACTCCTGCTGGAAAGGGAAGTGGCGAAACTGCGGGAAGATCAGGCGGCGCTCTTCAGTCAGCTTTTTCCCGGAGCAGCCTTGGTCGCACCGCCGCTGCAGACCGGGCGGTTACTAGACGATGTCCGGAGCGCCCGCGGTTTGCCTCGCCGCGACGATTTTCTGATGCTCGCCTACGACCTGAGCGAAGCTTTGGGTCCCAAAGGCAGTGGTCTGTTGCGGCAGCTTGCCTACGCGGACAGCGTTCTGCGCGTCACGCTGGCGGTCGGCGATGGGGCACTTCCCCAACTGGTGGACGAACTCGCCGCCCGGGGGATCGGCGCAACGGTCCAGGCGAAAAACGGCGGCGGAGGCGGAACCTTGGAACTGACACTGCGCCGGGCGGCCCCATGAAGAAAATATTTCTCGACTGGCTTGAGCAGCGCTCTCCCCAGGAGCGCATCACGCTTTCCGTAGGCGCCGCCTGCCTGGTCGCCCTCCTCGTCTGGGCAAGCCTCGACTGGGCTGCATCGCGGCAAAAGCGCCTGGAAAGAAGCGTGTCGACGCTCAGTTCCGAACTCGCTGCGATGCGCCTGCAGGCGGAGGAGATCCGGCGCCTAAGGCAAATTCCTCCAACCCCCGCGGCCCGCCCCGAGACTCTGGCCGCCTTGCGTGCGACAGCAGCAACCCATGCCCTCGCGCTGGAGGTGCAACCCAACGGTCAAGACGGTTTCAACGTCCGCGGGCACGGCAATTTCGGGCGCTGGGTCGAGTGGCTCGCCCAGGTCCAGACGGAACACCAGTTGCGGCCCGCACAGGTCGTAGTCGTCGCGGCAGAGGGCGGCGTCAGGGTCGAGGCAAGCCTGGTCTACGGTGGCCGGTGAAGCCGTTGCCGAAGCGCATTCTTTTATGGCTGGCGGGCTTCGCGCTCCTCGGCGCACTGGTGGCGGTGCGCGCTCCCTCTGCCTGGCTGGCCGCCTCACTTCCCGCCCTGAGCGATGGGCGACTGCGCCTGGCTGACCCGGAAGGCTGTCTCTGGAAAGGCAAGGGCCGCCTCTTCCTGGTAACGGCCAACGGGACTATCCATGCACTTGGCGCTATCACCTGGTCATTTTCGTTGGCCGGACTGACCGCCCTCGAGGCAAGCTGGCGCATCGAGGGGAAGCACATCGGAGCAGAGTCCGCGTGGATCGGTCCCCGGCGCTTCGGCTTTCGCGAACTCCATCTCTCCCTGCCCGCCGCGGTGGCACTCGCCGCCGCCGGCCCCCACGGTCTTGCCCCCGGACTGCACGGCGATCTCGCCATTACCATCGGCAAGCTCGACTGCCCTTGGCCCCGGCCAGCGGAAGTCTGTGATTTGCAGGCGATGGCCCGCTGGGAGCACGCCGGCCATGACGCCCTGACAGCGAACACCTTGGCCGATTACCAATTTGCCCTGGATGCCAAGGCAGGCACCCTGCAAATGTCGTGGTCGACCATCGCCGGCAGACCCGAGATTCGGGGGCAGGGCGAGTTCGGCGCAGGCCGGTGGACTATGAACGCCGAAGTCATCGGCGACCCGGAGTCGCTCACCCCGTTGATCCGGCTCTTCCCGGATTGGGTTCGTCCGGGAGCTCGCTCCGGAGAGCTTGTGCTGAGCGCTCACGGGAAGTCCTGAAGCCGCCTGGAATGCCCCGCACAGGAATGGGCGTTCCCGGAGGGACGCGAACCCCTGATCTGCTCCTTAGGCAGGAAAACGAGGCATGGTGCGCTCACCAGGCGGTCCTATACACCGCATTCTGGGTTCGACCGGCTACGCCGGTGTGAAGACGCCGTTTCTTCCTTTCTGCGCGACGCGGGAGCAAGTTTGCCGCAGCAGTGCGTTGTTACTTTTCCGCAAAGGCCAGCGCCGCACCAAGATCGGGAAAGATTGTTAGCTTGCTGCGCGGGATCAGGCCAGACGACAGGTAAGCCTCCGTCATCCTGAGGACATCGCTTCGAGTGGTGACGACGGCCACGGTGTGGGGTGGCTTGCTGAGCGCTGCCGCAGCGTCGGTCGCTGCCAGCTCCAGGACAAGATCTTCCGAAAATACCAGGCCGAGACAATCCGTAAAGTCGTGAATGATGTGCCGAACCGTATCGTACCGCTCATCCGCCTGGAATTCTCGAACTGCAGCGGCGACCTCCCGGTCAGAGCTATAGCCGGAATAACGGACGTAGATTCGGTCGGCTTGCCAGGTGGTAACGTGCGCCATCGTGCCCGGTTTTCCAAAAAAACCAATCCAGTTCACTCGAAGTCCATCGGCGCCAGCAGAGACAAACGTGTTCCCGCTACCTTTGAGCCTGACAGGACCTCCGCGTAGCTTACCTTGGCTGGGGCGCTGTAGTCTTTGACGATGAAACAATGTCGTAATGACCGCGGGTAATAATCCGGTGACCAATCGCAAGGACAAGAGCCATGATCGAACAGATGAGAGACAAAGCCCGCCAACTCTGTGCCGAGCATGGCATCACCGTGAGACCCTACGCGGGGGCCTGGTGGCTCATCGGCCAGAACATCAATCGTGTCGTCGGCGAACTGGCTGGGCTCTGCCCTTCCGACATCAAGCCGCTGCCGGTTGTGGCACGGTAAGCCTCACAAGTCTTCAATCCCAAGTTGCCGGCAACCTGTCACCGGGCGACACAGAGCGACCTGTCTTGGACGGTTCCGCATGCCCTGGCCCGTCCAAAGTCTCGCCAAACTTGATTGCCGTTTCGCGCGCCGACCAGAACCGGTTCGTATAGCGCCGGACCCGCTGGGCGTCCGAAGAATGGGGGCACCCGGCGCAACCGCCACGCCCCATGGGCGATGTCCAGGACAAGCTCGTCACGAATTGGCAACGGGAACTTGACCACGTCTCCAGGGAGTTTGATGCCATCCTGGCTATCAGTCTGACCTCAAGCATGGGCAGGCTCCTTGAGGATTTCCCTTGCCGCTTGCCCTGACTCGCATGTTGCCTGAGGGAAGAGCGAATCGCAGTCGGGGCAGACGTAGTAGTTCTCGCGCTGATCAGCCGCTTCCTCAAGATCCACGGTGCCCAGGTGGGCGCGGCAATAGGGGCAGATGACGAGAGGCATGCAAACTCCACCGAATACTGTTCTTAAATACAGTCTACCGCATTGACCCGAATCCCGATAGCGTTTCAAGATGCATCCCCGGGACATCCCCCCGGTCCAAGGGGCCTACGAGCGGCCCGGAAAATCGGCCGCCACAGCCGAGCGAGGTGGGTTTATAAACTCAATCCCCGGGCGCGAGGACCCTCCCTCCGCCCGAACCCTGCTGGCAATCTTGAACTGATCGTGGGTACCTGAAAGCTGCTCCCTGTCTGGTCGAAAACGCCGCCGCAAGCGTGCGCAACGCTGAACTGCCGCTCAGAGGATGCCGCAGCCAAACCCACGTTGCGCGAGGCCCGGCGCTTTGGTCAGCGGCGCATCGTTCCTGCGGTCCAGTTCGACGAATCGTGGAGGGAGTCCGGCAAGAGAGTCGAGTGGCGTTTCCGGCATGCCAATGGTCATCCGCCGGGATTGGCCGCGCTCTGGACTACCTGGGTGGTTCAGACCCTCGGCGAAGCCGTCGAGAGAGACACCAGGCTCACCGTCAATGGCGGGCATCCGCCGATGATGGCGAGGATGCAAAAGCCCGATCCGATGCTGCCACCGGATCGGCAGGGCAATCGCAGCATCGTCGCAATCGCGCCGGCTGACATCGAGCGGCGCTTTCTGGGGAGCGTCGAGGCCGTGAGACAAATGCTCGCTGCACCAGCTGTTGAACTGATATGAGCTGAACCGGAGTCGTACGCGGACGCGCTACCCCACGCCGACCACATTCCCCCGAAAAACCTACATGGCGCCTCCAGGACCGAAAACGCGGTGTAGCGGAAGGCCAGCGTAACAGCGGAAACACTTGGCATTGTTGGCGTGCCCGGAGGGACTCGAACCCCCGACCTGCTGCTTAGAAGGCAGCTGCTCTATCCAGTTGAGCTACGGGCACCCAGGGGAACACGGAAACGGCCGTGGCCGCAAAAGAGTACAATGGTCGGGGCGGCGGGATTCGAACTCGCGACCCTCTGCTCCCAAAGCAGATGCGCTACCAGACTGCGCTACGCCCCGAACGCGGCGCAGTTTACCA
>DAORDK010000015.1:0-41637 GCA_035345935.1 Rhodocyclaceae bacterium
CAGTAGCCTCGACCCACTACGCATCGCTTCCAAAGCCGACTTTTTCAACAGAATTTGGCTCTTTGCTGCCCGATACTGCCTGCCTCAGCAGCGGCGGCTCAGGCCGAGTTGTTCGCTTAGACCACGTGGCAGGTTTCAGAGCAAAGCGGCAGCTCGGATATCTCCTCCAGAGAAGCGCGCCGTCCCCCTATATTCAGTAGCAGCGACGTCGGCACCCGGCGCGAGGCGTGGTGTTTCATGCCCCCGGGCGGTCGCGCCCACGGCGAAAGCCGCGAAAGCCGCTTGCCAGCCCCGCTCGGCTGTTCTACGATTGAAACAAACGTTTGAATTTGGTCGTCCCATGCCGGAAAACCGTCGCAACGCTACCCGGGAGCGCATCCTCGATACCGCCGAGACCCTGTTCATGGCCCAGGGTTACGAGGGGACGTCGATGCGCCAGATCACCGGTCAGGCCCAGGTGAATCTTGCGGCGGTCAATTACCACTTCGGTTCCAAGGAGGAACTGCTGCAGGAGGTCTTCCGCCGGCGCCTCAAGTGGCTTAACGACGAGCGCCTGCGGGTGCTCGATGCCCTTGAGGCGGAAGCCGGCGGACACGCCCTGAAGCCTTCCCAGATCGTCGATGCCTTCTTCGGCACCCTCCTGCGCATGGCCGGCGACCGCAAGCACGGAGGACCGGTCTTCCTGCGGCTCCTGGGGCGGACATTGACCGAGCCTTCGGAATTCATCCGCACCTTTCTCGCCGACGAGTACCGCGAGGTGATGGAGCGCTTCAAATCTGCGCTGTTCAAGGCGCTGCCGGACGTTCCCCGGGTCGAGATCGTCTGGCGCTTTCACTTCATGCTGGGCGCTACGTCCTATGCCATTGCCGGGACCGACACCCTGCGCCTGGTGACCGACTGGCACCTCGATGCCGCGGAAGCCGACGGCGGGCCCGAACGTCTGCTTCCGCGGCTGATGACCTTTCTTCTCGGGGGGCTGCGGGCGCCCCTGCCGGCCGGGACCGGGCCGGGTTTGCCTTGAGGGGCGGATTTGCGCCGATCCGGATCATGCCCGCTTCCCCGTCCCCGATTCCCTTGCACGATCCCTCTTCCGCGCTGCGGAGGGCGGGTCTGCGCGGCTCCAGGCCACTTGCGCGCTGAGCGCGGAGGTTTCCCATGGCTTCCCTCGTCACCCTCGTCGTTCTGATCCTTGCCGTTCTTGCCGCGGCGGTCGTCGTCATCCTGAGCCTGCCGCCGCTGCGCCGCACACTGGTCACCCGGGGCGTGTTCGCCACCTACCGCAAGGTGCTGCCCCAGATGTCGGAGACCGAACGGGATGCGCTCGAAGCCGGTACCGTCTGGTGGGAAGGCGAGTTGTTCCGCGGCGATCCGGACTGGAAAAAGCTGCTCGCCTACCCGCGGCCGGTGCTCACGGCGACCGAGCAGGCTTTCCTCGACCAGGAGGTCAATGAGGCCTGCCGCCTGGTGAACGACTGGAGCGTCAGCCACGAGGATCACGACCTCTCGCCGGAGGCCTGGCGCTACATCAAGGAAAAGGGTTTCCTCGGCATGATCATTCCGCGCCGCTATGGCGGCCTGGAGTTTTCCGCCTACGCCCACTCCCAGGTGGTGACCCGGCTGTCGACCCGCTCGTCCGCCCTCGCCGTGTCGGTGATGGTGCCCAATTCCCTCGGGCCGGCCGAGTTGCTGCTCCACTATGGGACCGAGGAACAGAAGAACCACTACCTGCCGCGGCTGGCCAAGGGCGTAGACGTCCCCGCCTTCGCTCTCACCAGTCCCTGGGCGGGCTCGGATGCCGCCGCCATTCCCGATTTCGGCATCGTCTGCCGCGGGATCTGGCAAGGCAAGGAAGTCCTCGGCATGCGGGTGACCTGGGACAAGCGCTACATCACCCTGGCGCCGGTGTGCACCCTGCTCGGTCTGGCCTTCCGACTGTTCGATCCGGACGGCCTGCTGGGCGAAAAGCAGGATGTGGGCATCACCTGCGCCCTGGTTCCCCGCGACCACCCCGGCGTCGAAATCGGCCGCCGTCACTTCCCCCTCAACGCCATGTTCATGAACGGCCCCACCCGGGGCAAGGAAGTCTTCATGCCCCTGGATTTCATCATCGGCGGCCCGGCGCGGGCGGGGCAGGGCTGGCGCATGCTCATGGAGTGTCTGGCGGCCGGCCGTTCGATCTCGCTGCCCTCGTCCAATACGGGCATGGCCCAGATGACGGTGCGGGCGGTGGGCGGCTACGCCCGGGTGCGCAGCCAGTTCAAGACCGCCGTCGGCCGCTTCGAGGGGGTCGAGGAGGCGCTCACCCGCATGGGCGCCTACACCTACCTCATGGACGCCACCCGCAAAATGACCGCCGGCGCCATCGACCTGGGAGAAAAGCCCTCGGTGGTTTCCGCCATCGCCAAATACCACGTCACCGAGCGGGGAAGGCAGGTGGTCAACGACGGCATGGACGTCATCGGCGGCAAGGGCATCTGTCTGGGGCCCTCCAATTTCCTCGGCCGCGCCTACCAGCAGATGCCCATCAGCATCACCGTCGAGGGGGCCAACATCCTCACCCGCAGCCTGATCATCTTCGGCCAGGGCGCGCTGCGCTGCCATCCCTATCTCCTGGCCGAAATGCAGGCCGCCCAGAACCCCGATTCCGAGCAGGGTCTCAGGGATTTCGACGACGCCCTCTGGAAGCACGCCGCCTACACCGTGCGCCATGGCTTCCGGGCCTTCTGGCTGGGACTCACCGGGTCCCACTTCGTCCCCGTCGACGCCGACGTCGCCCCGGAAACCCGCCGCTACTACCAGCAACTGACCCGCTTCTCGTCGGCCTTCTCCTTCCTGTCCGACATCTCCCTCCTGGTCCTCGGCGGCAGCGTCAAGAGGCGGGAGAAGCTGTCCTCGCGGCTGGGGGACATCCTCTCCGAGATGTACCTCATGTCCGCCGCCCTCAAGCGTTACGAGGACGACGGCCGCCCGGCCGCCGACGCGCCTCTCCTCCATTGGGCCCTGTGGGACACGATGTACCGGGCGCAGCAGGCCTTCGACGGCGTCATCGCCAATTTCCCCAATCGTTTCATCGGCCGCTTCCTCCACCGCAGCATCTTCCCCTGGGGCCATCCCTACGTGGTCCCCTCGGACAACCTCGGACATCGGGTGGCCCGCGTCCTCATCGCGCCGTCGGCGACCCGCGACCGGCTGACCGCCGAGACCCATATCCCGACGTCGACGGATGATCCGGTGGGCGCCATCGAAGCCGCCCTGGCCGCCACCCTGGAGGCGGAACCGATCGAAGGGAAGATCCGTGAGGCCGAGCGCCAGGGGCGCTTCGCGGGGAATCCGGCGGCCAACGTCCGCGACATCGCCGTCGTCGCCTTCGACGCCGGAGTCATTTCAGCAGCGGAATTCGAGGTGATGAAGCGCCGCAACGCCCTGCGCGACCGGGTCGTGCGGGTGGACGACTTTCCCTTTGATTTCGGCGCCGCTGCGGCGGCCCGCGGTGTCGGTTCGCGCCAGGCCGCTTGAGCGATGTTTGACCGGACCATCCACGTCGTCGACGGCGCCCGCAGCCCCTTCCTCAAGGCGCGCAGCGGACCGGGTCCGTTCGCCGCCTCGGACCTCGCCACCCAGGCGGGGCGCGCCTTGCTCCTGCGCCAGCCCTTCCTGCCCACCGACCTGGACGAGGTGATCCTCGGCTGTGCCGCGCCTTCGCCCGACGAGACCAACATCGGGCGCATGGTCGCCCTGCGCCTGGGTTGTGGCGCCAAGGTGCCGGGCTGGACGGTGATGCGCAATTGCGCTTCGGGCATGCAGGCCATCGATTCGGCCATCGCCAACATCCTCTGCGGCCGTTCGCAGCTGGTGCTGGCCGGGGGTGTGGATGCCCTTTCGCGGGCGCCGCTACTTTACTCGGACGCGATGGTGCGCTGGTTTGCCGGCATGATGGCCCTCAAGACCCCGGCCGCCAAACTGCGCCACTTCCTCCGGCTGCGTCCCGCCGCGCTACTGTCGCCGGTCATCGGCCTGATGAAGGGACTTACCGACCCGGTGGTCGGACTGCTCATGGGCCAGACCGCGGAAAACCTTGCCTGGCGCTTCGGCGTCAGCCGCCGGCAGATGGACGAATACGCCGTGCAGAGCCACCAGCGCGCCCTGGCCGCGCGGGCGGCGGGGCATTTCGCGGAAATCGTGCCGGTGGTGGATGGTTCGGGAGCGGTCTATCCCGAGGACGACGGCGTGCGGGCCGACGCGAGCCTGGAGGGCATGGCCAAGCTCAAGCCCTTTTTTGACAAGCCCTACGGGGCGGTCACCGCCGCCAACAGTTCCCAGATCACCGACGGCGCCGCCTGGCTGCTGCTCGCCTCCGACGCCGCCGTGCGCCGGTGGAATTTGAAGACCCTTGGCCGCATCGTCGATAGCCACTGGGCGGGCCTCGACCCGGCCCAGATGGGCCTGGGGCCGGTGCATGCCTCGACCCCGCTCCTCGCGCGCAATGGCCTTGCCCTGCGGGACGTGGCGGCCTGGGAACTGAACGAGGCCTTCGCCGCCCAGGTGTTGGGCTGCCTCGCCGCCTGGGAATCGGACGAGGCCTGTCGCCAGGAACTGGGCCTGCCGGAAGCTCTGGGTGCTCTCGACCCGGAGCGGCTCAACGTGGACGGCGGGGCCATCGCCCTCGGCCACCCGGTGGGGGCTTCCGGAGCCCGCATCGTCCTTCACCTGCTCCATGTCCTGCGCCGCCGGGGCGGCGGCCGGGGCATCGCCAGCCTGTGCATCGGCGGCGGATTGGGCGGGGCGATGCTGGTGGAGGCGACGCCGTGACCGATTCCCGGTGTCCCGATCTGCGGCACTGGCGCGTCGGCATCGACGGGGAGGGGATCGCCACCGCAACCCTGGACCGGGCCGGCGAGGCCGCCAATGCCCTGTCCCGGGAGGTGATGGACGAATTGGGCCGCATACTCGATGCCTTCGAGCGGCAGCCGCCCCCGGGGCTCATCCTCCGCTCCGGCAAGGAAGCCGGCTTCGTCGCCGGCGCCGACATCCAGGAATTCGCCCGGATCGATTCTCCGCAAACCGGCCGGGCGCTGATCGAACGGGGCTGGACGCTCTTCAACCGGCTGGCGGCGGTGCCCTACCCGACGCTGGCCCTGGTGCGCGGCCACTGCCTGGGCGGCGGCCTGGAAATGGCGCTGGCCTGCCGCTATCTCCTCGCCGTGGACGATCCGGGAACCCGGCTGGGGCTGCCGGAGGTGATGCTCGGCATCTTCCCCGGCTGGGGTGGCATGCTGCGCCTGCCGCGGCGGGTCGGCCCCGCCGCCGGACTGGATCTGATGCTCACCGGCAAGACCGTCGATGCCCGGCGGGCGAAGCGGATGGGCCTCGCCGACGACTGCGTTCCCCCGCGGATGATGGAGCCGGCGGCCCGGCAGTTGCTGCTCTCCGGCCGGCCGCGGCGGCCCTTGCCGCTCCTGCAAAGGCTGCTCCAGGGCCCGTTCAAGGCGGTGGCGGCGGCCAGCGCGCGCAAGCAGGTCGCCCGCAAGGCCGATCCGGAGCACTATCCCGCCCCCTACGCCATCATCGACCTGTGGGCCCAGCACGGCGGCAATGCGCTGGCGGCACCGCAAATCCTCGACCGCATCGTCGCTTCGCCCACCGCCCGCAATCTGGTCCGCGTCTTTTTCCTGCAGGAGCGGCTCAAGGGGCTGGCCAAGGCCGCCCACTTCCCGGGCGGGCGCGTCCACGTGGTCGGCGCCGGGGTCATGGGGGGCGACGTCGCCGCCTGGTGCGCCCTGCGCGGTTTCATCGTCAGCTTGCAGGACCAGGACATCGCCCGCATCGCCCCGGCCCTCGCCCGCGCCAGAACCCTCTTCGATCGCCGCCTGCGCGATCCCCTGCGGGTGCGGGAAGTCTGGGACCGGCTGATCCCCGATCCGGCGGGCGCCGGGGTCGCCCACGCCGATGTGGTGATCGAGGCCATCTTCGAGGATGCGGCGGCCAAGGCGGCCCTGTTCCGGGCCCTGGAGCCCCGCATGAAGCCGGACGCCATCCTGGCCAGCAATACCTCCAGCCTGCGGCTGGAGGATCTGGCGGGTGCCCTGGCGCGGCCGGAACGCCTGGTAGGCATCCATTTCTTCAATCCGGTGGCCCTCATGCCCCTGGTGGAAGTGGTGGCAGGGACGCAGAGCGACCCGGCCATCGTGCAGCGGGCGGCGGCTTTCGTCCGCCGCATCGACAAGCTGCCGCTCCCGGTGACGAGCACGCCGGGCTTTCTGGTCAATGCCGTGCTCGCGCCCTACCTCCGCGAGGCGATGGCCTGCGTGGACGAAGGCCTCGCCCCGGAGTCCGTCGATGCCGCCCTGGTCGCTTTCGGTATGCCCATGGGCCCCATCGAACTCGCCGATACCGTCGGCCTCGACGTCGCCCTTGCCGCCGGCCGTCAATTGGTGGGCGGCGATCCGCCCCGCTGCCTCGCCGAACGGGTGGCCGCCGGGCAGTTGGGACGCAAGACGGGACAGGGCTTCTACCGGTGGACCGAAGCAGGCCCGGTACGGGGCCAGGGCGCGCCGGCCCCGGCCGGGCTCGCCGACCGCCTCATCGCGCCCCTCGTCGCGCGGACCCGGGAACTGGTCGCGGCCGGCGTGGTCGCCGATGACGACCTGGCCGATGCCGGCGTGATTTTCGGAACCGGATTCGCGCCCCACACCGGGGGGCCGCTCAATTTCACCCGCCCCTCGGGCACGTCAAGGAGTACGCCGTGAAACCCCTTACCGTAAGACAAGCTGCCGTCCTCGGCGCCGGCGTCATGGGCGCCCAGATCGCCGCCCATCTGGCCAATGCCGGCGTGCCGGTGCTGCTCTTCGACCTGCCCGGGCCGGCCGACAAGAACGCCATCGCCCGCAAGGCCCTGGACGGCCTGAAGAAACTGCAGCCGGCGCCGCTGGCCTCGCGGGAACGGCTGGCCCTCATCGCGCCGGCCAATTACGACGAAGACCTGCCGGCCCTGGCCGGGTGCGACCTGATCATCGAGGCCATCGCCGAGCGACTGGACTGGAAGCGCGATCTATACGCCCGCATCGCGCCCCATCTCGGGCCGGCGGCGGTGGTGGCTTCCAACACCTCCGGGCTGTCGATCGCCGCCCTGGCCCAGGCGCTGCCGGCAGCGGCCCGCGCCCGCTTCTGCGGCATCCACTTCTTCAACCCGCCCCGTTACATGACCCTGGTGGAAATCGTCCCCACCCCGGATACCGACGGGGCGATCCTCGATGCCTTGGAAACCTGGCTGGTGAGCTGCCTGGGCAAGGGCGTCGTGCGCGCCCTCGACACCCCGAATTTCGTCGCCAACCGCATCGGCGTCTTTTCCATGCTGGCGGTCATGCACCATACCGTCGCCTGCGGCCTCGGTTTCGACGAAGTCGACGCCCTGACCGGCCCCCTGATCGGCCGCCCCAAGAGCGCCACCTACCGCACCGCCGACGTGGTGGGACTGGACGTGGTCGTCCATGCCATCCGCACCATGGCGGACACCTTGCCCGACGACCCCTGGCGCCAGCATTTCCGGGTTCCCGACTGGCTGACCGGCCTCGTTTCCCGGGGCGCCCTGGGGCAGAAGTCCGGGGCCGGCATCTATCGCAAGGAAGGTAAGGCGATTCTCGTCCTCGACCCGGCGGCCGCCGACTTCCGGCCCTCGGCGGGGGAGGTCGCCGAATCGGTGGCGGACATGCTGAAAACTCCCGACCCGGCGCAGCGTTTTGCCGCGCTGCGGGCCAGCGACCATCCCCAGGCCCGTTTCCTGTGGGCCATCTTCCGCGACGTCTTCCATTACGCCGCCGTCCAGTTGGAAGCCATCGCCGACAATGCCCGGGACGTGGATTTCGCCATCCGCTGGGGCTTCGGTTGGAGCCAGGGGCCCTTCGAAATCTGGCAATCCGCCGGCTGGTCGGCGATTGCCCAGGCGATCGCCGACGACATCGCCGCCGGCCTTGCCCTGGGGAGTACCCCGCTGCCGGCCTGGGTCTTCGATGGGCGCGCCGGGGTGCACGGGGCCGGGGGATCGTGGTCGCCGCGACGGGGAGTCGAGGTTCCCCGCTCCAGTCTGCCGGTCTATCGCCGTCAGCGCTTCCCCGAAGCCTTGCTCGGGGAAGGCCTGCCGGGCCCCGCGGAGAGCGGGGAAACCCTGTACGAGAATGCCGGCGTGCGTCTCTGGCGCCTGCCGGAGGCGGACCCCGGGATTGGAATCCTGTCGATCAAGTCCCGCATGCACACCCTGGGCATCGAGGTCCTCGAAGGGCTGCACGCCGCCATCGCCCAGGCCGAGCGCGATCTCGACGGGGCGGTGATCTGGCACGACCCCCCCTTCGCCGTCGGCGCCAACCTCAAGCAGGTGGTCGAAGCCCTGGCTGGTGGTCAGTTCGACCTCCTGGAGGCGACGGTGGAAAAATTCCAGCGCACCTCCCAGGCGCTCAAGTACTCCCGGGTGCCGGTGGTCGCCGCGGTGCAGGGCATGGCGCTGGGAGGCGGCTGCGAATTCCTCATGCACGCCGCCAAACGGGTGCTGGCTCTGGAGAGCTACATCGGGCTGGTCGAGGCGGGAATCGGCGGCATCCCCGCCGGAGGCGGCTGCAAGGAATTCGCCCTGCGCGCCGCCGAGTGGGCGCGCCGCTCGCCGACTCCCAACGAGGTCTTTCCCTTCCTCCAGAATGTCTTCACGCCCATCGCCATGGCCAAGGTCGCCGGCAGCGCCCAGGAAGCCATGGATCTCGGCTTTGTGCGCGAGACCGACACCGTCGTCTTCCATCCCCGGGAACTCCTCCACGTCGCCCTCGCCGAGGCGCGCGCCCTGGCCGAATCCGGCTACGTTCCGCCGCCGCCAGCCCGCGACGTGCCGGTGGCCGGGCGTACCGGGATCGCGACCCTGGAGATGGTGCTCTTGAACATGAAGGCGGGGGGCATGATCTCGGCCCACGACTATCGCGTCGCCCGCTGTGCCGCCGTCGCCCTCTGTGGCGGCGAGGTGGATGCCGGCAGCCGGGTGGACGAGGAATGGCTCCTCACCACCGAACGCCGCCTCTTCGTCGAACTGCTCAAGACGCCCGAGACCCAGGCCCGTATCCGCCATATGGTCGACACCGGCAAGCCGTTGAGAAACTAGCAGGAAGCCTGGAGGGGGGCGGCCTCTTTCCCCGCCCTCCCGCCAAGAAAGGAAAAGCCATGAATCGAACGCTCCAGGATGCCTACATCGTCGCGGCGACGCGCCTGCCGGTGGGCCGCAAGAACGGGATCTACGCCGCGACGCGGCCCGACGACCTGCTGGCCCAGGCCTTGCGGGCGGTGGTGGCGCAAGTCCCCGCCCTCGATCCCGGGCGCATCGGCGACGTCATCTGCGGCTGCGCCATGCCCGAAGCGGAGCAGGGGATGAACGTCGCCCGCATCGGCCTGCTTCTCGCCGGCTTGCCGGATACGGTGCCGGGGATGACCCTCAACCGCTTCTGCGCTTCCGGCCTCCAGGCGGTGGCCGACGCGGCGGCGCGCATCCGCCTGGGGGAGGCGGATGCGGTGATCGCGGCGGGGACCGAATCCATGAGCGTGATGCCCCAGATGACCGGCAACAAGACGGCCATCAACCCGGCAGTCTTCGAGCGCGAAGAGAATCTCGCCATCGCTTACGGCATGGGGCTGACGGCCGAGAAGGTGGCCGAGCGCTGGCAGATCGGCCGCGAGGCTCAGGATGCCTTCGCCGTCGAATCCCACCGGCGGGCGACGGCGGCCATCGCCGCCGGCCATTTCCGGGCCGAGATCACTCCCGCCGCGGTGGTTCGTCGGCAGCCCGACCTCGCCCGGGGAGAAGTGCGGGTGAGCGCGACCGCGGTCGACGTCGACGAGGGGCCGCGGGCCGATTCCAGCCGGGAATCCCTGGCCCGGCTGAAGCCGGTGTTCCATGCCCGGGGATCGGTCACCGCCGGCAATTCCTCCCAGATGTCCGACGGCGCCGCGGCCGTTCTCCTGGTGTCCGGCCGGGTGCTCAAGGACCACGGTCTGACCCCCCTGGCCCGCTTTGTCAGCTTTGCCGTCGCCGGGGTGGCGCCGGAAATCATGGGCATCGGCCCCGTGGCGGCGATTCCCCTCGCCCTGGAGCGGGCCGGCATCGGTCTCGCCGAGGTGGACTGGCTCGAGCTCAACGAAGCCTTTGCGGCCCAGTCCCTGGCCGTGATCGGGGATCTGGGGCTGGACCCGGCCCGGGTCAATCCCCTGGGCGGCGCCATCGCCCTCGGCCATCCCCTGGGCGCCACCGGTGCCATCCGCACCGCGACGGTGGTTCACGGACTGAAGCGAACCGGCGGGCGTTACGGAATGGTCACCATGTGCGTCGGCACCGGCATGGGGGCGGCGGGGGTTTTCGAGCGCCTGTAGCGCCGCTCTCCCGACTTGCCCGGCGCGGGGGATGGGGTTAACGTCCCATCTGATCAAAAAGAACAAGGAGGGGAGCATGGACAAGATCTGGCTCAACAGCTACCCGGCGGGGGTGCCCGCCGACATCGCCATCGACCACTGTCCGTCCCTGGTTGCCCTGGTGGATGAGGCCTGCCGTCGTTATTCCGGTCAGACGGCGTTCATCAGCATGGGGCGGGAGCTGAGCTACGCGGACCTGGATGCCCGCTCGCGGGAGTTCGCCGGCTGGCTGCAGTCCAGAGGCTTGGGCAAGGGGGATCGGGTGGCCCTGATGATGCCCAATCTGCTCCAGTATCCGGTGGCCCTGTTCGGCGCCCTGCGGGCGGGCTGTGTGGTGGTCAACTGCAACCCCCTCTACACCCCGCGGGAGCTGGAGCACCAGTTGAAGGATTCGGGCGCCACGGCCATCGTCATCGTCGAAAACTTCGCCCATACCCTGGAGCAGGTCGTCGGCCACACGGCCATCCGTCACGTGGTCGTGACGTCCATGGGGGAAATGCTCGGATTTCCGAAGGGGATGCTGGTCAACTGGGTAGTGCGCCATGCCAAGAAGCTGGTGCCGCCCTGGTCGCTCGCCGGGTCCATCGACTTCGCCGCCGCCCTTGCCGAGGGACGCCGGAAGCCGCCCAAACCGGTGGTCCTCGGCCACGACGACCTGGCCTTCCTGCAATACACCGGCGGCACCACCGGGGTGGCCAAGGGGGCCATGCTGTCCCACGGCAATATCGCCGCCAACGTGATGCAGGCCCATGCCTGGATTCGACCGGTGATCCGGGACGGCCAGGAATTCATCGTCACCGCCCTGCCGCTGTATCACATCTTCGCCCTGACGGCGAACTGCCTGACCTTCATCATGGCCGGGGCGCGCAACCTGCTCATCGCCAATCCCCGGGACATTCCGGGTTTCGTCAAGGAATGGGGCCGCTATCCGGTGTCGGTGGCCACCGGGGTCAATACCCTGTTCAACGCGCTGCTCAACGACCCCAATTTCGCCAAGCTCGACTTCTCCCCCATGCGCATCACCCTGGGCGGCGGCATGGCGGTCCAGTCCGCGGTGGCCGACCGCTGGCAGGCGATCACCGGCGGTCCGCTGCTCCAGGCCTATGGCCTGACCGAAACTTCGCCGGCGGCCACCATCAATCCCCTGGACCTCAAAGCCTTCAACGGCTCCATCGGGCTGCCCATCTCGTCCACCGAAGTGTCGATCCGCAACGACGACGGCGGCGAGGTCGAGCGGGGCCAGGTGGGCGAAATCTGCATCCGCGGGCCCCAGGTGATGAAGGGCTACTGGCAGCGGCCGGAGGAAACCGCTCTGGTGATGTATCCCGACGGCTTTCTGCGTACCGGCGACATGGGCTATGTGGACGCGGGGGGCTTCGTCTATCTGGTGGATCGCAAGAAGGACATGATCCTGGTGTCCGGATTCAACGTCTATCCCAACGAGGTGGAGGAAGCTGTCGCGATGCACCCGGGGGTGCGCGACGTGGCGGCCATTGGCGTCCCCGACGACCGGTCCGGCGAGGCGGTCAAGGTTTTCGTGGTGCGCAAGGATACGAACCTGACCGCCGAGGCGCTCATCGAACACTGCCGGCGCGAACTGACCGGCTACAAGGTGCCGCGCCAGGTGGAATTCCGCGAGGACCTGCCGCGCACCAATGTCGGCAAGATCCTGCGCCGGGCGCTCAAGGAAGGGGGCTGAGGGGCAATGGCCATCCCGGAGACCCTGCGCCGGGGACTGGCCTTGCCGGTGATCGGCGCGCCCCTGTTCATCGTCTCCACGCCGGAACTGGTCATCGCCCAGTGCAAGGCGGGGGTGATCGGCGCCTTTCCCGCCCTCAACGCCCGCCCCGCGGGGGAACTGGAGCGCTGGCTGGACCGCATCGACGGGGCGCTGGCCGACTGCCCCGAGGCGGCGCCCTATGCGGTCAATCAGATCGTCCATGCCAGCAACCCCCGCCTCGAGCATGACCTGGAAGTCTGCCTGCGCCGTCGCGTTCCCCTCATCATCACCAGCCTGCGGGCGCCAGGGGAAGTGGTGCCGGCGGTCCATGGCTACGGGGGCCTCGTGTTCCACGACGTGATCAGCGTGCGGCACGCGGAAAAGGCCCTGGAAGCCGGGGTCGACGGCCTCATCCTGGTCTGCGCGGGCGCGGGCGGGCATGGCGGCACCCTGAGCCCCTTCGCCCTGATGGCCGAGGTGCGGAAGTTCTACTCCGGGCCGATCGCCCTTTCCGGGGCCATCGCCAGCGGCCGCGGCATCCTGGCAGCCCTGGCCCTGGGCGCCGATTTCGCCTACATCGGCACCCGCTTCATCGCCACCCGGGAGGCTGCCGCGGTCGCAGCCTACAAACGGTGCCTGGTCGATTCGACCGCTGCCGACATCGTCTATACCCCCTATTTTTCCGGCGTGCCGGGCAACTATCTCAAAGCCAGCATCATCGCCGCCGGCTACGACCCGGAACACCTGCCCGAGCGGGGCAAGGACGCCCTCGACATTGGCGCCGCGGCAGCCTCGGGCGCCAAGGTCTGGCGGGACATCTGGAGCGCCGGCCAGGGGGTGGGCGCCATCGACGACCTGCCCGCCACCGCCGACCTGGTCGGGCGATTGCGGACCGAATTCCTGGCGGCGCGGGAAGCCCTGGTCGGTTCCCGCGCCGCGTCCTTTTCCGGAGTGGCCTCATGACCGCCTACCGCGCCCCCCTCGTTGAAATGCGCTTCGTCATGGACGAACTGGCCGGCTTCCGCGAACTGGCCACGGAAGTTCCCGCCTACGCCGAAGCCACCCCGGATCTGGCCGATGCCATCCTCGAAGAGGCCGCCCGCTTCGCCGAGGACGTGCTCGCCCCTCTCAACCGGGTAGGGGATCGCGAAGGGGCGCGCCTTTCTGCCGGCGCCGTGACGACCGCCCCCGGCTGGCGCGAGGCCTACGCGGCGTTCTGCGCCGCCGGCTGGCACGGCATCGCGTCGCCCGGCGAATTCGGCGGCCAGGGCCTGCCCGGCAGCCTCGCCGTGGCGGTGAAGGAAATGGTCTGCTCCGCCAACCTGTCGTTTTCCCTGGCGCCGCTCCTCACCACAGGCGCGGTGGATGCCCTGCTGCTGTGCGCCGACGACGCCCTCAAGGCCGCCTACCTGGAGAAGATGGTCAGCGGCGAATGGACCGGAACCATGAATCTCACCGAACCCCAGGCCGGTTCCGACCTGGGGTTGATCCGCAGCCGCGCGGAACCGGCGGGCGACGGCAGCTATCGCGTCTTCGGCCAGAAGATTTTCATCACCTACGGCGACCACGACCTGACCGCCAACATCGTGCACCTGGTGCTGGCCCGCCTGCCGGACGCGCCGCCCGGGGTGAAGGGGATTTCCCTCTTCCTGGTGCCCAAGGTGCTGCCCGACGGGCAGCCGAACGACGTGCGCTGCGTCTCTCTGGAACACAAGCTGGGCATCCACGGGAGCCCCACCTGCGTCATGGCCTATGGCGACGCCGGCGGGGCGGTGGGCCATCTGCTCGGCGAGCCCCATCGCGGCCTGGAGTACATGTTCGTGATGATGAACGAGGCCCGCCTGGGGGTTGGCCTCCAGGGCGTCGCCCTCGGCGAGCGGGCCTACCAGGCGGCCCGCGCCTATGCCCGGGAGCGCCGCCAGGGGCGGGACGCCCTGACCGGCGAAGCCCTGGTCAGCCTGGACCGCCATCCCGACGTGCGGCGCATGCTGATGCTCATGAAGTCCCGGGTCGAGGCCTGCCGCGCCCTGACCTACCTGGCCTACGGCCTCATGGACCGCTCCCGCGGCCATCCCGACCCCGGCGAACGGCGGGCCGCCCTGGCCCTGGCCGAATTCCTCATTCCCCTGGTCAAGGCCGGCAGCACCGAAATGGCCGTGGACGTGGCTTCCCTGGCCATCCAGGTGCACGGCGGAATGGGTTACATCGAAGAGACCGGCGTTGCCCAATTGCTGCGGGACGCCCGCATCACCACGATCTACGAAGGCACCACCGGAATTCAGGCCAACGACCTCGTGTTCCGCAAGCTTTTCCGCGACTCCGGCGCCACCGCCCGGGAACTGAGTGCCCGGGTCGCCGCCGCCGCCAGGGAGCTTGCCGCCGTCGGCGACCCCGAACTGGCGGCCATCGGCGCCCGCCTCGCAGTCGCGGGGGATGCCTGGACGGCGGCCGGCGAGGGACTGCTCGCCCGCGCCGGTAGCGACCCCGCCGGGGTGCTGGCTGGCGCCGTGCCCTATCTCAACCTCGCCGTCATCGTCGCCGGCGGCTGGCAACTCGGCCGCGCCGCTCTGGCCGCCGTCGACCGCCGCGCCGCGGGAGCAGGGGACGGTCCCTGGCTGGCCGCCAAGATCGCCAGCGCCCGATTCTATGCCGAGCACGTGCTGCCTCAGGCGTCGGCCTGGGCCGAAACCGTGGCCGCCGGGGCGGCCGGGCTGGCAGCGGGCCTGCCGGACACGGATTGACGGCCTTCGCCGCCTGGGACAAGAGCCGGTGAACGGCCCCGTCGCCCGCTGGGTCCATCGCGTCGCCGAAGTCACCGGCATCGCCGCCGCGGTGGTCCACTTCCATCGCTACAGTCGCGACGGCGGCGAAGCGTCGCGCATCGGGCGGCTGCTCTATCGAGTCCGCCACTCCCCCCTGTACCCGCTCACCGTGGCCCTGCTCGCGCTGGTTTCGGCGGGGACGGGCCTCTATCCCTATGGTCCGGTGATCATCGCCGCCACCGTGTTCGCTCCCGATCGCTGGCGGTCGAGCTATCTCGCGGCCTGCGCCGGGGCGGCCGCGGGAGGGATGGCATGCGCGCTGGTGCTGCAGACGGTCGGCTTCAACCTGGTCGACGAGTGGTTTCCCGGCATTCGGGAGCACGAGTTCTGGGAGCAGTCGGCCTACTGGATCGGCCGCCACGGTGCCGCCGCGCTGGCCGCTATCGGCGCTCTGCCGGTGCCTCAGATGCCGGCGCTGATCGTGTCCGCCCTGGGGAATCTGCACCCCGTCGCCATCGGACTTGCCCTGTTTTCAGGCAAGCTGGTCAAGTACGGGGTCTATATTCTCGCCACCCG
Source organism: Rhodocyclaceae bacterium (assembly GCA_035345935.1). Lineage (GTDB taxonomy): Bacteria > Pseudomonadota > Gammaproteobacteria > Burkholderiales > Rhodocyclaceae > SSSZ01. The sequence continues at coordinate 15,493 of DAORDK010000015.1, forward strand.
AGTCGTTCTCTCGGCGCTGCATCGGGTGGGCGAGATGGTCGATCCTAACGGGTGACCCGGGAGGCGAGGGCGGCGTGGATCTGCGGCCAGGCCTGCGTCAATTGGTCCGAACGGGCCTGGCGCGAGAACAGCCAGTAGTCGCCGCAGCGATAGCGCATCACGCCGTCGGCATCCCGCTTGACCTCGACCGAAGGCCGCTGACATTCGATGTCGCCGAGATTGCCGTAGAGCTTCCGGGGAATTTCGGCGACGAGCCCGCCATTGCCGAACATCCAGACGATGCGCTCGATGCCGGTCGCGAAGAGTCCGAGTGCGGCGCAGGCAACGCAGGTCGCAAGGATGCGCGCGAGCGTGCCGACAGCTTTTTCGCCCTTACGGGTTGGGGTTGTCACGGGAATTCTCCAAGGGTCTCCGGCCGCGCGCGACCACAAACCGGTAGTCTAGCGCGACCCGCCTGTCGAAGGGCTGACGACCGGTCTTGCCAATGCAGCGCGCAGGCTGTGCCGAGGCGGCAGCGGACTACTTCTTCAGCAAGGCCGTGGCGGCGGCATCGAGGTCGGCCTTTTTCAGCACGCCCAGTTTCTTGGAAATGACGCGCCCCTCACGGTCGATGACGAGGGTGAAGGGCAGGCCGGCCAGGGTGTTGCCCAGAGCCCGCATGAGGTCGATCCCCTTGTCCTTGGCCAGCAGCAGGGGGTAGTCCATGTCGTAGGCCTTGGCGAATTCCTTCACCGCGTCGGGTTTGTCCTCCAGGCCGATGCCGATGACTTCGATCTTGCCGCGGGCGGCCTTGCGCAACTGGATCAGTTCCGGGATTTCCTGGCGGCAGGGACCGCACCAGCGGGCCCAGAAATTGACTACCAGGGGCTGGCCCCGGTAGCGCTCCAGGGCCGCCGGCCTGTCTTCCGTATCCCAGAGGCTGGCGGCGAAGAGCGGCGCCGAGGACGGCAGTTCGTCGTCGGCCCAGGCGGCGGCACCCAGGGCCAGCAGGCAGGCGAAGAGCAGCGAGCGGATCAAGGCAGGTCGCCGCGGCGGAAGATGAAATACCCCAGGGCGGCGCAGGCCAGTCCCAGAAGGGTGGGGTAGGCGAGGGCGAAGAGCTTGTAGCCGGCCACCCCGAAGTGATCGAGGATGACGTAGGCCGAGGGCCCGAGGACGATCAGTTGCGGGTCGAAGAGGGCCAGCGCCGCGGTGCGGAAGACCTGCAGCGGATTGGCGAGGGCCAGCAGGATGGCCACTTCCGGGGCGACCTTGCCCTGGATCATCACGCCCAGAAGGATGAGGTCGAGAAAGAGCAGGAAGACCAGCCAGACCAGGAAGGCGGCGCCCTGCGCCATGTCGGTACTGCGCGCCAGCGACGAGAGCAGCATGCCGATGCCCAGGAAGCAGGCGGCCATGGCGGCGAGCAGGGCGGTGTAATAGCCAAACATGCTCCAGGGCACCTCGATCTCGCGAAAGGTCGCCCAGGTGACCGCCGCCAGCATGGCGAGGAAGACCGGCGCGAAGACCACCACGTAGCGGCCGAGGATCTTGCCCCAGAACCAGGCCCCCAGGGACACCGGCAGCGACAGGAGGTATTCGAATACCCCCGCCTCCCGGTCGCCGGCCACCGACCGGACGGTGGTGATGAGGACGAAGATGGGCAGGATGGCCATGGTGAGCTGGATGTAGGTCACCAGCAGGCGGGAGAGCCCGATGAAGCCCAGCACCCGCGATTCGGTCAGGCCGAAGACGAAGAGCAGGGCGACGATGCCGCCGAAGACCAGGGTGTAGATCTGGAACCAGCGGGCGCGCAGGGATTCCACCATGTCCAGCTTGGCCGTCAGCCAGAGTTGCTTCATGTCATTTGCCCTTCAGGACGACGTGTTCGCGCAGGCCGTCGAAATCGAGACTGCCCGGCTGGGGCAGAGAATAGGCGGCATAGCCGTAGCCCATGGGGGAATGCTTGCCGCCGGCGTAATGAGCCTTGCGGGCGTCGAGCCAGGCCGGGGATTCGGCTCTGCTGGCGTAATCGGCCACCCAGAGGCGGGTGGCGGCCTCGGCCAGCCAGGGCAGGTCTTTCGCCTTGTCCCGCAGCCAGAAGGCGAGGCAGCCGACGTCGTCGAACTTGAAGGCCTCGTTGCGCGGGCCGCCCCGCAACTGGGCGGCGAAGCGGCGGTCGGAAATGACCATGCTGCAGCGGGCGCAGACGTCCCGGTCCCATTTGATCTCGACCATGCCCTCGGGCCAGTCGGAGCGGCCGCAGGCGGCCAGCAGGCCGGCCAGGGGCGTCAGGGCAAGGCCGGTGGCGCGGCCGAGGAGGAGGCGGCGGGTGCAATCGACCATGGCGGGCCCTAAGCGGATTCGGTCAGGGAAATGTCGCTGATCAGCGCGATGTAGCGCGCCACCATGCCGTGGAAGCGCAGGCGGTCGGGGCCGGACACCGTGCCCTCCCACACCAGGCCGTCGCCCCGGTCGGCGAAATTCCACGCCCCCAGCGCCTTGGCGAAGGCCGGCTCGGCCCGCTTGACCATGATGCGGCAGGCCAGCACCCCGGCCAGGGAAACGTCGTCCGCCACCCGGTCGTCGAGGACCACCTTGCCCATGTCGAGCTCGATGACCCGGTTCACCAGGGCCGACACCTCGTTCAGGCGGTGGCTGGAAATGAGCATGGTGGCCTCTTCCTGCCGTTCGGCCAGCAATTCGAAGAAGATCTTGCGCGCTTCCGGATCCAGGTTGGCAGCGGGTTCGTCCATCACCAGCACCTTGGCGTCCCGGCCTAGGGCGATGGCGATCAGCAGTTTCTGCTTCATCCCGCCCGACAGGCGGACGAACTGGCGTCCCAGCACCGCCTCCACGTCCAGCCCCAGGCGCTTCGCGAGGGCGTGGATGCGCTGCGGGTCGGTCCCGCACAGCGACGCGGAAAAATCGATCAACTGCCCCACCGGCATCTTGAGGGGCGGCGGCAACTGCGGCACGAAGCCGATGGTCCCCAGCACCGCCGTGCGATGGCCGCGGGGATCGAGGCCGGAGATCGAAACCTCGCCATCGTGGGTGTATTCCCCCAGCAGGCAACGGATCAGAGTGGTCTTGCCGGCGCCGTTGGAGCCGATCAGCGCAACCCGCTCGCCCAGGCCGATGTCGAGGCTGATGCCATCGAGAACGCGGGCGCGGCGGAAGGTTTTGGCGACATTCTGGAAACGAATCATGGCCGGGATTATAGGGGGCAGCGCCGGCAGGACGTTGAACATCGATCAAAAAACGGGCGGGAAGCGCTCCGGCAGTGCGGCTTGGGCCGGAACGCCATTGCGCTGAAGCGGAGGGCGCAGGCCGTGCGGGAGGGAATCAAGCATCCGACCCCAGGCCGCGCATCGACTCGACATGTCCCCGCGCGCTCCCTATGATGATGCGTATGTCACACGCGTAAATTCGGGGCGGGCCAGAATGGAAGATCGTCCTAAAGGGGTCGATCGTCCTAAAGGGGTCAGAGACATTTAGTCTTTTGAGCAACTGTCCATGCCCCACCGCCCTGGAGTTCCCAGGATTTAGTGGAGAGGGAAAAATAATCTATCCACATCTCCTGAGAGGGATTTCATGTGCCCCAAACGAAATAGCAGTCATGTCCGCCTTACCTACCAATTCATAGAGGCGAACAAGAAGCGATACAGCGTTGAGACCATGTGCCGCGTGCTCGAAGTTGCGCCCAGTGGCTATTACGCTTGGCTTAAAAAGCCGATATCCGAACGAGATCAGGAAGATGCGAGGTTGCTTCGGTTGATTCGCGCCTCTTTCGATCGCAGCCACGGAATTTATGGTGCGCCTCGCGTATTTCTCGATCTCCGCGAAGCGGGTGAGACTTGTAGCAAGCATCGTGTGGAACGCCTGATGCGGGAAAACGGCTTGAGAGCACACGGAGGATTTCGCATAAGACGTGTGGTAGCAGGAAAGCCGGCCGTCTTGATACCAAACCTACTCCAGCGCCAGTTCACTGTTTCGCAACCGGACAAGGCGTGGGTGACGGATATGACTTACATTTGCACCTGGGAGGGGTGGCTTTATCTGGCTGTCGTCATAGATCTGTTTTCGCGCAAGGTGGTCGGTTGGGCAACCAGAGGCAGCATTCAACGTGAGCTCGTTCTTGATGCAGTGCTGATGGCCACTCGCCGTCGCCATCCACGAGAAACCTTGATTCATTCTGACCAAGGCTCGCAGTACGGAAGCGATGCTTGGAGGCGCTTTTGCAAGTCCAACCACCTTGAACCCAGCATGAGTCGCAAAGGCAACTGTTGGGACAATGCCGTGGCGGAATCTTTTTTCGGCAGTTTGAAGAAGGAGCTCATCAAGAAGCACATCTACAAAAACCGCGCGCTCGCAACTGAGGAGATTTCTAACTACATCGAGACCTTCTACAATCGAACGCGAAAACACTCGCACCTATCGGGCGTCAGCCCTGATGACTTCGAGGCCAACTTCAAGCAGCAAGGCAAAGGTCACCACTAAATCCTGGGAACTCCACCCGTCACCGTCTAACGAAGCTGTAGAAAAACTAGTGCGCGTTTCCTGGGATCGATATTCCAGGGATGGAAAATGGTTGGCGTGATTGCGATCGCCCAATCGGGCGCGATTGTGAAGGTCAATTTTTCGTCATGCGACTGTTGCTTGGTCCAGAAAGGGTTTTTCTACAGCCTGAACGTTTGAATTCTCCGGCCTTGCGCGGCTTTATGCGCAAGGTCCGGTGGAATGATGGGTTGGGCTAGCCTTAGAACGAGGACTGAATCTGAGAACATTCAGAGACGCCCTGCTTGCCCACCGAATCAGACACGAGTTGAAGCTTTGACCCCGCTGAGAAAGCGCCCATCTTCACTTCTTGCCAAACATAGTAGAGGCCACCGGCCTCGGTGGTGAGAGTAAGGCGTGATTCATTACCTTGCGACGTGATCACGTGCTCGCCTGGCTGTAACTCGAAGCGGAAGAACGAATGGGGCCCGGTGTTTCCTGCCAGCTGACCATTGACTGTGACTGGCATTGAAATCGCTGCACCCAGGGTTTCATTGCGGTACACATAGACCTGCGAAACATTCGGCTTGGACACGAACTGCTTGGACTCTGCCTCAGCTGAAGCGGGCGCCTTGTTGATGCTTGCACATCCGGTAAGCGCAACGATGGAGATTGCCGCGAAGAAGTTGGATGCTTTGGCTACGTAGGACATGTGTTTTCCTTTCTGGTGGTTAATTTTGGTTGAAGTGCTACTTGCTTGTATTGAGTGAGACGCCCAACGACGCTGTAGAAAAATGCTGTTCATCCCGGCATCCTGCCGTGAACCATTTGGAATAACAAGGCTCGAACCAGAGAAGCCTGTCAGAATTTTTGTGTGTGAGGCATAACATGTTGCAAAGGAGCATGTATGCCGAGCAAGAGCAGCAAGAAGAAGGCGGCGGATGAATTGCCGTCGATTCCGAAAGAATTGCTTGACCAGATGGTCAGCGGGCCGATGACGGCGGAAGCGATCAATGCCGCCGCGATGGCCTTCAAGAAAGCCCTGATCGAACGCGGCCTGGGTGCCGAGTTGAGTCACCCTCTGGGCTACTCGCCCGGCACCGACAAGCCGGCCGGGAACGCCAACCACCGCAACGGCGTCAGCGGCAAGACCGTCCTGACCGACGACGGACCGTTGCGCATCGATGTGCCGCGCGATCGGGCCGGCAGCTTTGAGCCGGTATTGATACCCAAGCACGAACGGCGCTTCACTGGCTTTGACGACAAGATCGTCGCCATGTACGCCCGCGGGATGACCGTGCGGGAGATCCAGGGCTTCCTGGTCGAGCAATACGGCACCGAGGTATCGCCCGAGTTCATCAGCTCGGTCACGGATGCCGTGATGGCGGAAGTCAGCGCTTCGCAGGCGCGGCCGCTGGAGCCGATGTATCCGGTCGTGTTCTTCGACTGCCTGCGGGTCAAGATTCGCGAGGATGCGGTGGTGCGCAACAAGGCCATCTATCTGGCCCTGGGTATTCTGCCTGATGGGACGCGCGACATCCTCGGCCTGTGGATCGAGAACACCGAAGGCGCCAAGTTCTGGATGAAGGTCTTCCAAGACCCGCGGGCTCGCCGACATCCCGATTGCCGTCACCGATGGCCTGAAAGGCATGGCCGAGGCGCTGGCAACGGTATTTCCTGCCACCACCCTGCAAACCTGCATCGTGCATCTGATCCGCAATAGCTTGGACTACGCCAACTGGAAGGAGCGCAAGGCGCTGGCGGCGGCGATCAAGCCGATCTACACCGCGCCGAGCGCCGAAGCGACACAGGCTGAATTGGACAGCTTTGCGGCCGGATTGTGGGGCACGAAATTCCCGACCGTCGTGGCCGCCTGGCGTCGGGCCTGGGATCGCGTGATTCCGTTCTTTGCGTTCCCGCCGCCGATCCGCAAGGTGATCTATACGACCAATGCCATCGAGAGCGTCAATGCCCGGCTGCGCAAGATCATCAAGACGCGCGGACATTTCCCGAGCGATGACGCGGCCACCAAGCTGATCTGGCTGGCCCTGCGCAACATCACGGCCGATTGGGAGCGGGCGGCCAGGGACTGGAAGGAGGCGATGAACCAATTCGCGATCCTCTACGCCGAACAATTCGAAGCGAGCCGTGGATAGAATGATTACCGACTTTCCCACCGCGCCGCTCGCCCCCGGCCAGAGAGGGGCCGGCGGCGGCACCGTGGAAAAGTCTCTCTCCGCCTCACACACAGAAATTCTGACACCCCCGCCGCCCTGATTTCGTCTCACTATGATTAGAAAAAGGTAAATGTCTCTGACCTCTTTGGCTCCTTTCAACGTACCGATGAGCGCTTCCCCTACCAAACGACTTTCTTGCATTCTCCTATTCTTGGTGGGGGTCACTCTCATCCTGCTTTCCCTGATTGCCTGGTTTTTCTCCGTCATCGCCAGCGCAATAAGCGGTTCCAGCGTGGTCCTCAGGGGATTGGTTTTCGTATTTACCTTTGGGGGTGTGCTTTTGCCGCAAACCTCCTCATCAGCCGGTGATACCAGCATTGTTCCCATGATTCTATTGGCCATGGGCGTTCTAATATCCGTCGGAAGTATTCTGCTCTATCGAAATGCTGGCTCCGAGCCTCTCCAAATGCTTGGCATGGCTCAGGCGTCATCGGTCAGGCCGAGCCTGCTTCTGTTCTGGAAACACAGTGGGGGAACGAATGCCGTTCTCGCCGGCATCTGCATGCTCTTTCCACTGGTCCTGGTCCTACCGGTCGCGCTCATCAGCGCCATTTTCCCGCGGCTCTATCCAGCGCTATCGGTTGTGAGCATTGTTGTCGGGATGGCATCCTTCGCCATTTCGCCAATCCTTCTTTTCACCGCTGGGGCAAAAGCTTTCCATTCTCTGTTTCAGCGCGTAGCAAAATTGTTGCGGCGCGATGGCTAACCGTCGAGGGGACGCTCCGCCTCTCGGAGGCGTGTCCTTCATCTGTGGCAATGGCCGGCGCGTCCGGCAGTAATCGCATGAAAATCACCCTTAAGCTTGAGGTTGAAGCGGCTCAGATCGGTCGACGGACGTCTCCCCTGCGGGCGGGTTTCCCTTGGAGCGCCGCAAGCTTCGGCGCCGAATGCGGATGACTAGGCGCCATGCGAATGAAGTGGTGGTGGCGAGGTGGACCGTGGACCCGGAGCGGCTGCGCGAATTCACGCAGCACATGCGCAGTCGTTACGGAGTGACGCCTTTTACGCCCACTGAACTCCTCGATGTTTGTGAACGGCACTCGGACGTCGGGCTCGAAGTGGTTTGCCGCGACGACGCGGTATTCGTAGGCCCGTGGTGTCTGGCCTTCCTTTACAACGAGATCTCCGCAATCCGATTCCACGAGACGTGGTTGCAATTCGAGATGGAAGGGGGCCTGTACGAGCTCCCTGTTCCGATTGCCCGTCACGGGCGGGCGGACGCAGAACGGGTGGTCGAGGACTACAGAAAGCTGGCTGAGGAGGAAACGCGACGCGCCATCGCGGCGCGTCAGGCGCCTACCTGGAGAAACGCCTTGCTCGACATTGCCGAAGCCCACTGGATCTGGGTGATCCTCGGGTTCTTCTTCCTGGTGATTCCTGCTGTGGTCTTCGTGATCTGCTTGCTGCGGGACGATTGCCGATGATGTGCTCTCGCTCCGGGAGTGCCCGGATCGACCCAAGCGGTCGGAGCTCGCGCAATGCAGACTCCTTTCGGAGCGCATTGCGCCAGCCGCGCCTCACCGCGCTGCAATGGGCTCCATCACGAAGCGCCGGCTTTCCGCGGTGACGGCTTTGAGGAGGTCGTCCCTTTCGGCGAGAACCTGCTTCTTGTCCTGGATGTTGACCGGGTGGTCGGCGATGTCCTGGACGGTGTAGCGGAAAAGGTAGCTGCCGGTATAGGGGAAACTGATCTTGTACTTGTCGTCCATGATGCCCATGAGGTCGTACTCGCCGAGGACGAAGTAGGGCAGGGTGTGGTCCAGGGTGTCGGCGGAACTGTAGTCGACGGGGGCGTTGGTGATGCCGAGTTCCCGCAGCAGGGTGGGGGCGATCTGTAGGTGGGAGGTGCGGGTGCTGACCACCTGGGGTGCCTGGCCGGGGATGGAGAGGACGAAGGGAACGCGGATCTGTTCCTCGGTGAAGGTGGTGCCGTGGCCGTGGCCCCAGTGTCCCTTTTCCATGAATTCCTCGCCGTGGTCGCCGGTGAACAGGATGATGGTGTTGTCCAGCATGCCGTTCTTTTCCAGGTGGGCGAGGAGGCGGGCGACTTCGCGGTCGATGTGGTGGGCGGCGTTCACGTAGCGGGCGTAGAGCCCGCCGATGTTCTCCCGCAGGTTGAGCTTGACGTAGTCCACCTCGCCCACGTAATCCTTGCGGATGACGTCCTCGGCGGGGAAGCTGTAGGGGGCGTGGGTCGATTCGAAGAACATGAAACCGTAGAAGGGCCGCTTGGGGTCGCGTTTGTCCACCTTGGCGATGATGTCGCTGATGTTCTGGATGTCCCGCTTCCAGGGTTCGCCTTCCTTGATTTCCTGGAGGAATTCTTCAGGAATCTTGGTGAAGGTGGTGTGGCGCAGTTCCGGATAATCGAAGCTCTGGCTGGTGTGGATGGCGAACTGGTATTTGCGGTCGCGCAGGACGTCCATCAGCACCGGGGCGACGCGCTGCCGCTCGAAGCTGTACCAGTAGGGGGCGTAGATGCCGTAGAACATCGAAAAAAGGCCCATGCGGGTGCGGTTCCCGCCGCTGTAGTGGTTTTCGTAGCGGGTGGCGCGCTCGGAGAACTTCCACAGGTTGGGCATGATCTCGGGGGTGAAGAGATCCCAGCGGAAGGATTCGGCCACCAGCATGATGATGTTGGGCGAGGCCGGCGTAGGCTTGCTGACGATGGGCGCCGCCGGGTAGCGCACGGTGCCTCCGGCCAGGCGCAGTTCGGTGACGGCGGTGCGCTTGACGCCGAGCTTCTTGAGCAGCGTCTTGAAGGTCAGCGAGGCGCGGAAGGGGGTCGCGTCGGCGACTTCGAGCAGCTTCTCGTTGCCGACGAATCTGCTGTGGGCGAAGACGATTTCCTGGCCGAGGAAGAGCAGGCCGAGACCGGTCAGGGCAGCGAGGAAGCGCCGGTGGGAGACCACGGCGTGCAGGCGGTGAAACCGATGGGCAAGCCAGAGCAGGAAGAGACTGATGCAGACCAACAGGCTGACCTGCCAGGCGACGGTCTTTTCGGTGGCCGAGGTGGCGCCGAGGGCGGCGATGCCGCCGGGCGTGGCGACCAGATTGAGGACGAACTTATTGACGTGGAACTGGTAGAGCTCGTAGAGACGGTAGTCGGCGTAAAGAAGGAGGAGCATGGTCGCCGTGCCGAGGACGGCGGCGCCGTAGATGACCCACTTCCGCCAGGGGGGTGGCTCGGCCTTGCCGGGGAGGACGAACTCCAGGAGCAAGGTGAGCAGGAGGACGGGCAGCAAGTAGATTGCGGCGTAACCCAGGGTGCTCGCAGCCAGGTAGGTCCAGGCGGTGCCGTCGTCGGGTTCGACGAAGGGCCAGAAGAATCCCATGGCGCCGACGATCGACAGATAGGCCAGCAGGAAGAAGGTGCGGAGAATGGTAAAGCGCGAGGAGAAGGGCATTGGTGGGCGGCTGAGAGTTGGGGGGCCAGGGCATGAGGCCGTGTCCCGGCATTGGACACGATTCAGGTTAAGCCAATCTTAACTCGGGACGACGGGGTCCATCGCCCCGGGGGCACCGGGGGCGGATTTTAAACGGTTTTTCCGGGAGCCGGTATGGGCGCCTCGGGTGTCCGTCAGAGCAACTTGGAAAGCCCCTTGACCTCGAACTTGAGGGAGCCCGTCGGGCAGGTGTCCACGCACAGGCCGCAGCGGGTGCAGTCGGGACCTATGGGCACGGCGGGGGCAACGGCGCGGCCCTTGATCACCGTATCGAGCACGTGGGGGACGAGGCAGACCTTGCGGCAGTCGCCTTCGTGGAAACAGCCATCCAGGGTGTACTTGATGCGCACCGGCGAGAGAATTCCCACCACGCCGTAGGTCAACCCGATGGGGCAGGCGTAGCGGCACCAGGCGCGGCGGGAGAAGAAAATCTCGAAGACCAGCAGGGCCAGTACCCACAGGAGGGCGAGCCCGGGACCGTAGATCAGGGCCCGGGAGAGGATGCCGGTGGGGGAGATGGCCTCGAAGACCGTATAGCCGGTGGCGACAGCAAGAAGCGCAAAGACGACCCAGAAGACGCTGCGTAGCCGACGGTCCATGGTCTGGTCGCTGACCAGCTTCTTGTCGGCGAGCTTCAGGTGGATTTTTTCGGCGAGTTCGGCCACCAGGTGATAGGGGCAGACCCAGGAGCAGAAGGTTCGCCCGCCCAGGAGCGCCCACAGAACCAGCACGGTTCCCGTACCGATCAGGAGATTGGTGATGATGTGCTTGTGGGCGAGCATCACCTGGAGGGCCGAATTGAGGTCGATGAGGTGGAAGCCGACGAAGCGCGAGGCGGTAAGCGACCCCTCCAGCACCTGAATGTCGAGCCAGTAGGAGACGACGAACAACAGGTTGGCCACGATGAGGGTGGCCCAGCGGCGATTGCGCCATTTGGTCGATTTGACCTCGTGTTCGCGCATGTGGGCCTTGACCGCCTGGAGATCCTGCTTGTTGGTCAGGCGCTTGAGCTCGTGAATCTGCTTGGCTTCTGGAGCGATGGTGGTCGGCTTTTCCGGTTCCCAACCGAAGAGCACCTTGATCTGACCAAAGAAGCGTTGGGTGAGGACATCGCTCACGGGAAGATCCTCCGGTAGCGCCGCGACAGGGTCGCTGCAGGGGAAACGGCACCCGCTACGGGGAGCAGTACGTGGGGTTTCATGTCTTCCAGACCTCGCGGGCTTCGATGGTGAGACATCCGGGTTCCACCGGGCAGACCATTTCGCAGACGCCGCAACCGACGCAGGGTTCCTTGATGACCGGCGCCTTGCGCTTGCTGCCGTCGGGGGCGAAGACGGTCTCGATGGCGATGGCGCCCTTGACCGGGCACTCCCGGGCGCAGAGGTCGCATTCGGCGACGTCGTAGGGGTGTTCAGCCACCGGGATCGGCTTCCAGCGGTCCACCGCCATGTAGCGCATCTTCCCCTTGAAGTCGGCGCCCCGGGTCTGGCCTTTGAATCCCTTGCCCTGGGTGGCAAGACAGGATTCCGGGCGGATCAGGCGGGCGACGCCGATGCGCTCGGCGAGGTTCAGGGTCGGTTCGGCATCTTTTTCCTTGGCCAGCAGGATGGGCTTGGCGGCCAGGGCGGCGCCGGGACGGACGGGCAGGAAATCGGGCTTGTGGTAGGTCAGGGCGCCGGTGGGACAAGCCAGGACGCACTGGATGGCATCGCAGGAGAAGTCGCAGGCCTGGTCCCGGGCCGCGATGTAGGGGACGCCGACCCCCATGCCGTCGACCAGGTCGGCCAGCTTGATCGCCTGCACTGGACAGACCTGGACGCACTGGCCGCACTTGATGCAGCTGGCCAGGAAGTCCTGCTCGTCCAGGGCGCCGGGGGGGCGCAGGCGCCGGGTGCGGGCATAGACCTGCGGCAGGAAGCCTGAGAGCGCCGCGCCGATGACCCCGCCGGTGAGTAGCGCGGTACGGATGAAGCGTCGCCGATGGGTCTGGCGCTTGGCCTTGGAGAGGGGCGGGGTGGGTTTGGGCTCGCTCATGAGTGGGGGAGACTCCCGGGTTTGGCGAAGCGCGGCGAGGGATCCCGCAATTGCAGCTCGGGCGACGAGAAGGGCGCCAGACGCTCGAGGAAATCGAGCAGTTCAAGGACCGGCGCGGTCTTGAAGAACTGCGCGGCGGGGGTTTCGATCCAGATCTGGTCGGCGTAGGCGTAGAGTTCGTAGGGGGTGTCGCCGACGCCGTCGCCGTTGCGGTCGAAGCCCTGGTAATCGGCGAAGTAGTTGCTCTTCCAGACGTTCTTTCCCGCCACGTCGCGCCCCATCTGGACCACGTCGGTCAGGTTGCCTTCGAAGACGTTGTCGGTGAGGATGTTGCCGCCCAGTTCGCTGGTGAAGCGAACGGCGATGCCGTTGAAGGCGAAGCGATTGCCCTTGAAGCGCAGGGTGGTGTCGGGTTCGAAGGGGGACAGGTCGGAACCGACGCCGACGGCGCAGTAGATGATTTCGTTGTTCTCGACGTCGGAATCGCTCGATTCCTTGAAACCCAGAGCCATGCCGGCGGCGCCGGTAGCGTGGGAGATGATGTTGTTGCGCACGTGGATCCGCTCGGTGTACATGAGGTACACGCCGACCGCATTGTCGGTGAAGGAATTGCCCTCGACCAGATTGTCCTTGGCAAACATGAAGTGGATCGAGTAGCGGCTGCGCTTGCCGATGTTGCCGCGGAAGATATTGTGGTGCGAATACCAAGCCACCATGTCGCGGGAATCGATCACCTCGTTCTTTTCGATGAGGTTGCCATTGCTGTACCAGAGTCGCAGGCCGTCGCCCCGTACGCCGAGCTCCTTGACCTTGGAGCGGATCGAGTTTTCGCGCAGGGTATTGTCGTTGGACTGCTTGAGGTCGATGCCAAAGAGGCAGTCGTCGATGCGCACACCTTCGATGACGTTGCGGCTGCCGCGCAGGTTGAGGCAGGTGTCGTCGCTGTCGTGGGAGTCTCCGGAGCCGGTCAGGTGGATATTGCGCAGGGCGCCGTCGTTGGTCTCCCAGACCAGCACCGTGCCTTTGCCGCCGCCGTCGACAGTCACCTGTCCTGCGCCGTCGAGGGTCAGGCGCTTGTTGATCAGGACCGGCCCGGAATAGACCCCCGGCGGAGGTTTGAGGACCGAGCCCTCGGGGGCCGCGTCCACCAGGGTTTGCAGCCAGGGAACATCGGTGCGGTGGGGCGCGGCGGGCCGCCTGGCTTTTTCCGTCGACGAGCCCCAGTGGGCGTCGAGATTAGGCTTGCCCATGCCTTCCAGGGACTGGGACGCGGCGAGGGAGGCAACGCCGAGACCGATGGCCACCGCGAAGGTTGCCAGGGGCTTCCGCGGTGGCCGGAATTTGCGTTTCACTCGCTGGCGCCTTCGCGCAGCTGCTTGCGGCGGATGAGCAGGGCAAGCATCAGGCAGACAAAGATGACGAGCAGCAGACCATAGCCCCAGTAGGGATAGGAATAGGTGGAGAACTGGGCGACCTTGCCCTCGCCGAAGACCGTGGGCATGAAAGGCTTGACCGTGAAGGCGCCCCACGGATGCAGGTTGTGGCCGAAGAACCACAGCCAGGCGGAATAGGTGATGACGAAGAACACCGGCAGCAGGGCGGGAACCAGGGCGAGAAGCAACTGGAAGGAGCGCAGCTTGGCGACGCCGGCGACGACAATGGCCATCACCAGGATCAGGCCGACGATGACGACGTGGGAAAAGGACCGCACGTTGTCGCCCCAGACCTTGATCTTTTCCGGTTCCTTGAAGAAGGCTCCCGCCTCGGTCATATAGGCCTGGACATGGGCTTCGAGGTGACCCAGGACGTACTGGTCGGTGATCATCCATATGGCGACGGCGGCAAATCCGGCGGCAAGGACGGCGATGCGGGGCTTTTTCCGGGGCAGGGCGAAGGCCAGGATCATGACCGCGAAGAAGCCGAAGAAGAACTTGGCGAGCGGTTTCTCCACCGGAGCGCCGGTGGCGATGGGGAACATCCCGACGTAGTGGTTGATGGTGTTCATCTCGTGGACGCAATCGAGACCCTGGGCGTCCTTGTTCATGTCCTTCTTGGAGTCGGTGATGGGGTTGTAGCGCTCGTCTTCGGCACCCAGATCCTTCTGGATGATTTCGTTCTGGAGCCGGCTTCCGCTGGGAGCGGCCTTGCAGCCGTTATAGACGCCGTCGAAGTGGAAGTGGATGCGGATGCCGTCGGGGAAGGCGTCCTTGGGGTAGTTGGGGGCGGTGAGGGAGACCCACCAGATCGGGGCGAAGTAGGCGGCGATCAGGGCGATCAGGGAGACGAGGGCGAGAACTCCGACGAGGGCGTTCTGCTTATTGGCGTTGGGCATGGTGATTCTCAAGGCAACTTCGGTTAAGCGAAGACGCTCTCCGGCGCCCTTCGCCAAAGGCGGCCGGCCCCGCCAGGCCGGCCGTCGAGTCTTGCAAGCTTACTTCTTTTTCGCTCCGGGCTTGGCGGCACACATGTTGCCGGGCATCACCAGGCTGGACTGGTAAGCGGAAATGGCCACCAGTTGTTCATTGGTATAGGGCTTGATCACCTTGACCATGTCCGGGTTGGCGTTGCGGCGCTTGCCGTCGCGGATTTCGGTCATCTGGCGCAGCAGGTACTTGTAGTGCTGACCGGCGATGACGGGATAGAACTTCTCCTTGTTGCCCTCGCCGTTCTTGCCATGGCATTCCAGACATTGCTTCTCGTAGAGCTCCTTGCCCTTCGAGACCTGGATCGCGGCATCGGCGCCTTCGTACTTGCCATGCTCGACGGGGATGCAGAGGCTGTTGATATAGGCGGCGGTATCGGCCAGCTCCTGCGGGTCCACCAGGGTGGCGGCGAAGGGGTACATGGTCGGATTGTCGCGCAGGCCGGCGCGAATGTCGGCCATCTGCTTGATCAACACGGTGCTGTGCTGTCCGGCCAGCTGGGGGAAGGTGCCGTCGGGGCGGCCGGCGCCGGAGGGCAGGTGGCAGGCGCCGCAGACCTCGTAGGCTTCCTTGCCGGCCTTGACGTCGCCCTTCTTGTGCAGGGCCTCGACCTTCTCGCCTTCTTCCGCGTTCCACTTGTAATCCTTGCCTTCGATGCCCTCCTTCTTGGGGGCCGGGGCGCCGGCAAAGGCGACGCTCGCGGAGAGCAATGCAACCAGGAGTAGGGGTGTTTTCATGACTGCTGTCCTTTGGTCAGGGATGGTGGGCAGGATTGTCCTGCCCGCTATATCAGAGGTCCTTGATTTGGATCATGGGAGCCGAGAAGGCCTCCCATCCCGCGATCATTTCATTGTGGAAACGTAGGCTGCGAGGGCCTTGATGTCGGCTTCGGAGACGATCTCCATGACGCCTTTCATGGCGGCACTGTTGCCGTTGGCGCGGGCGCCGCTCTTGATGTCGAGCATCTGGCGCTCGATGTACTTGGCGTTTTGGCCGGCGATCTTGGGATAGTCCGGCATCAGGGTCTTCTTGCCGTCGGGACCGTGGCAGGCGGTGCAGGTCTTTTCCTTGTACAGGGCGGCGCCATCGGCGGCCAGGGCGGAACCGGCGACCAGCAGGGTTGCGGCGAAAGTCATTACGGATTTCATGGGTTTTCCTCCTGAATGTAAAATGGGGAGCAGAGTGACTCCGCTCCCCGAAGCTTGCTTTAAGTCAGATCAAACCAGCTTACTTGACCTTCTTGGCGCCGTTCTGCTCCAGATAGGTCTTGGCCCGCAGGCCGAGGTCGGCAGCCTTGACCTGATACTGCCAGACCTGCTCGGCCCAGAGGTTGGCCTGTTCCCAATCCTTCTTGGCCGCAGCGGCTTCGTGCTTCTCCTTGGCGCCCTTGATCTTGTTCAGCTGATCGGTGGCGTCCTCGACCATGGCGACCACGTCCGGGAAGTCCTTGAAGTTCACGCTGGTGATGTAACCGACGACGGAGTCGATGACGGCTTGCGTATCGACAACCTTCTTCAGCGTGGTCTTGTAGTCCGCTTCCGTGTAGCCGGCCTTGGCCATTTCGGTCTTGGTCGGCTTCCAGCCCTTGGGCTTGACCAGCAGGTAGCCCATCATCTCGAGGTGCAGGGCGGAGCAGAATTCCGTGCAGTAGTACGGATAGACGCCTTCCTTGTCGGCCTTGAACTTGACGGTGATGGTCTTGCCCGGCTCGATGGAGCCATGAACGTTGTAGGTCGAGACGGTAAAGCCGTGGGTCTCGTCCTGGGCCCGTTCGAGGTTGGTCAGGTGGATGGTGACTTCGTCGCCGACATCGGCTTCGATCGTTTCCGGGGTGATGTGCGACCGGATGAGGGTGCCATAGACGGTGATCTTGTTACCCTTCTTGTCGGTGTGCTCTTCGCCCGCGCGGACGGCGCCCGGATGGGGCTTGTCGGTACGAGAGTCGGTACCCACCTTATAGCGGACGCCCGGCTTCAGCTTTTCGGCTGCGATCGACACGGCATAGTGCGGCTCGCCCAGCGGCAGGGGCATGTCGTAGAGGAGCTGCATCTTGTCGTTGGAAATGTCGATCAGCTGGTGGTTCTGCGGGTGCAGGGGACCCACCGGCACGAAGCGGTCGATGGCCAGCTTGTTGAGCGCGACCAGGTAACGGCCCTTGGGATCGGCGGAATCGCCTTCCATGGCCATCAGGTGACCGATGTTGTAATGGATGGAAATCTTGTCCACCACCTTGCCTTCGCAGTAGTTCCACTTGGCGACCTGGCTATCGACGTACAGGGAGGTGTAGGCGAGACAGGGCTTGGAATCGTACTGGGTGTGCAGGGGGCCGAGGCCGAGCTGAACCTGCTTGTCGAGGGCGTCGGTCATGCCGATGACCGGGACGCCGTACGGGTCCTTGGACTCGAACTTGCCGGCCTTGATGGCGGCCTGGATCTTGTCGAAGCTATACACCGAGGTGTGGGTGTCGAGCTTGCCGGAGACGATGATGAACTTGCCGTCCGGGGTCACATCGACGCCGTGGGGCGACTTCGGCTCGGGGACCAGGAAGAGCACGCCTTCCTTGACGGAGACGTCGATCGGCAGAACCTTGTGGCCGTTGATGGTCTTGGCCTTGCCGGCGGCAACCAGTTCGGCGGCCTTCTTCCAATTGATCACGTGCAGATAGTCGGTGTCCTTGGCGGAGCAACCGGCCTCGTACGGCGGACGTCCCTTCTCGATGCCGCCGACGTAGCGCTCGGAGCAGAAGGAGTTGGTGAAGGACCAACCGTCAGAGGGGCCCTTGCCGGCATCCGACAAATCCTGAGAATACGGCGGCAACTCGAGGGAGAAGGACTGCTTCGGATCGATGCGGCCTTCCTTGCGGTCGAATTTCCAGTAGGTCACGCCGCCGCGATACTTTTCGTTCATGTCCTCGAGGGGATAGAACTTCTTGTTTTCCAGGGGAGCGGGGTACTGAGCGGCTTCGATGACGTAGTCGGTATTCGGCGTCACGAAGGCGCCGCCGTGCTCGGACTTGTAGATCGGGTTGACGACGATCTGCTTGGTCTCGAAATCGCGCAGGTCGATGACCGCGAGGCGGGGATTGGCCTTGTCGTTGATGAACAGGAACTGGCCGTCGTACTTGCCTTCGGTCTCGGAAATGGCCGGGTGGTGCGTGTCGCCCCAGGTGATGTCCTTGCCGTCGATGCGACCCTGGTTGAGGACGGCCTTGGAGTTTTCGTCATAGCCGTAGCCCTGCCAGGGTTCCGGAGTGAACACGGCGAGATATTTCAGGATGCGCATGGACGGAATGCCATACACGATGATCTGGCCCGACTGGCCGCCGGAGCTGAACACCACGAACTCGTCGCGCTTGCCGGTCGGAACGTAGGTCTTGGCCGCGGCCAGCAGGTCCTGCTGGCTGAGGTTGCGACGTTTCATCACGTCCTGCAGCGATTCTGCGGACCAGGCCGAGGCGGCCCCGAATCCGAGTCCCGCCGCGACGAGTAGCGCGGTGGATTTCACTGCGAATTGTTTCATCTTGATATCTCCCATTAATCAAGGATTTGTGAGCCTTCTTCCCTCCATTGGCGCGATGGGGCGAGCCCCACTGCGACAATTTGCCGCACACTGTATGCCCCACCGTTCGTGAAAAAATTGACGCGGATTAAGTTTTTGCCCCCTTCATGCAGCAAAATCGCTTCCCGTTTCCCCGACTGGCGAGAGTTTCGTCGTGAATAAGAAGATGCTGATCGACGCAATCGGCCTGCTGCTGATGGCCTTGGTCGTCGTGGTCGGGTACAAGCTTTCCCCCCTCTTGATGCCCAAGGCCGACCTGAACGCCGCTCCCGATCCCGCCTGCAATCTGCACCGCAATGCCTGCTCGGCGGAATTGCCCGGGGGAGGCCGCGTCGAACTTTCCCTGGCGCCGCGACCGATTCCCATGGTCAAGCCGCTGGCGGTCGAGGTGACGGTGAGCGGACGCCAGGCTGCCCGGGTCGAAGTCGATTTCGCCGGGGTGTCGATGAATATGGGGCTCAATCGCCCTCTCCTCGAGGCGGTGGGGGGCGGGCGATTCAAGGGCGCCGCCACGCTGCCGGTGTGCGTGACCGGGGTCATGGACTGGCAGGCGACGGTCCTCGTCGAAACCGAGCGGGAGCGCATTGCCGTGCCCTTCCGCTTCGGATCCCGGCCGCAGTAGGCGATGGCGGTCAGGATTCTGCAAGTCATTGCAGCGCTGCTCCTCGCCGCGCTCGTCGGGGTGGCGTTCTTCTGGCATCCCGAACCGCCGACCCGGGAACTGCCCCGAGCGGCCGAAGCTCCCGGCGGAGACTTCACGCTGACCTCGGCCGCTGGCCCCGTGGCCCTTGCCGACCTGCGGGGCAAGGTGGTTCTGCTCTACTTCGGCTATACCTATTGTCCGGATATCTGTCCGACGGCCCTGGCTACCGCCGCGGCGGCACTCGGCAGTCTTTCCGAGGCCGAGGCGGCGCGCGTGGCGATGCTGTTCATCTCCGTCGATCCGGCCCGGGACAGTCCCGCCCACCTCCGGGAATACACTGCCTTCTTCCATCCGGCCATCGTCGGCGTGACCGGCAGCGAGGCCGAAGTGGCTGCGGTGGCCGCCCGTTACGGCGTCTATTTTGCTCGCCAGCCGGCTGCTGCCGGCGGCCCGTACGCGGTCGACCACAGTTCCGAAATTCAGCTGATTTCCCCCGATGGGCGCCGCGCCGGGAAACTGCCCCACGGTTTCACTCCGGAGAGCCTGGTGGTCGAGATTCGCCGCCTGCTCCGTTGAATTCACCGATTCATCACCGCTAGGAAAACACCATGATCAAGCCCATTGTCCTCATCGCCGCCGCTGCCCTGTGCCTTCCCGCCTGGGGCGGTTCCGCCGACGACGTCGCCGTACAAGACCCCTATGTCCGCCTCGCTCCTCCGGGGGCGCCGGCCACGGCGGCCTTCATGGTCCTGAAGAACGCGGGCGACAAGCCGGCCAGCCTGGTCCGGGTGGACAATGGCGTGGCCAAGGTGACCGAATTGCACAATCACACCAACGACGGCGGCGTGATGCGCATGCGCCAGGTCAAGGCCGTCGAGGTACCGGCCAAAGGCGAGGCGAAGCTCGAACCCGGCGGGCTGCACGTCATGCTCATCGACCTCAAGACTCCCCTCAAGGAGGGGGGGCGCGTCGCTCTTACCTTGGGCTTCGCCGACGGCAGCAGCAAGACGGTCGACGCCAAGGTCGTCCGGCCCGGAGCCTCGGGTGAGGGTCAGCATCATCATCACTGAGCGGCCGCAAGGGCGCCGGCTCAGCTCCTGACCGGCCGCTTGGCGAGCTTGCGCTGCAGGGTGCGGCGGTGCATCTTCAGCGCCCGGGCGGTGGCCGAGACGTTGCCTTCGTTTTCGTGGAGCACGCGCTGAATGTGTTCCCACTCCAGGCGATCCACCGAGAGGGGTTCGTCGGAGGGAATGAAGTCGGCTTCGGGCGCCTCGGCGTCGGCAAAGGCGGCCAGGATGGCTTCCAGTTCCACCGGCTTGGCCAGGTATTGCACGGCGCCCAGCTTGATGGCGTCGACGGCGGTGGCGATGCTGGCGTAGCCGGTCAGGACGACGATGCGGCAATCCGGGTTGAGGGCAAGCAGCTTGGGGATGAGGGTGAGGCCAGAATGGCCGTTGAGATTGAGGTCGAGGACAACCCGCTCCGGAGGTAGGGCGGCGGCCAGTTCGAGGGCCTCTTCCGGGGTGGTGGCGCCGCGCGCCGCGAAATTGCGGCGGGCGAAGGCGCGGACTAGAACGCCGTTGAAGGTTTCGTCGTCGTCGATGATCAGGATGGCGTCGGACATGGCGGGGCGAGGGGCAGTTCGAGGCGGGCAAGGGCGCCGCCTGCTGGGTCGTTGGTGAGGTTCAGGGTTCCGCCCCGGCGTTCGATGGCGGAACGGGCGAGCAGCAGGCCGATGCCGCTGCCGCCTGGATGGGCCGGAAAGGCGCGGTGTCCGCCTTCGGCGAGGACCGCAGGCGGAAAGCCCGGTCCCCGATCGCGCACGGTGACCGCGAGGCGCTCCCCGGACCAGTCGGCCGCGATCTCCGCCGGCATCGGCGACGCGTTGGCGGCATTGTTGAGGAGGTTGACCACGGCCTGGGCCAAGGTCGGGTCGGCGACGATATCGGGAGCCGGGCGCGGGCCGACGTTGCTCAATCGATACTTCGCGCCGGGACGCAGTTCGCTCCAGCGTTGGAGCAGATCGCCCAGCCAGGCGTCCACTGGCGCCGGGCGGGCCGCTTCGAGGCGTTCGGCCCCGGCTCGGCGGGAGAGTTGGGTGATGATCTCCTTGCATACGGCGATCTGCTTGCGCAGAAGGACCACGTCTTCCCGGACGGCTTCCGGCAGGGCCGGGTCCCGGGCCAGTTCGCCGGTCACCACGGCCATGGTCGCCAGGGGAGTACCCAATTCGTGGGCGGCGCCCGCGGCCAAGGTGCCGAGGGCGACGACCCGCTCGTCGCGGATTGCCGCCTCCCGGGCGGCGGCCAGTTGCGCATCCCGCCGGCGGATCAGACCGCCCAGGCGTACGACGAACCAGGCGATCATGGCTGCCGAGAAGGCGAAGGTGAGCCACATGCCGGTCAGGTGCATGCGGGTGGCCCGTTCCGCGTCCGCCAGGGGCAGGGGCAGGTAGGCGACCATGAGGGCCGAGTAGGCGGTGACGGCGAGCGCCCCGGTGGCGACCACCCAGGGGATGGGCAAAGTCAGGGCGGCGATGGCGACGGGCGGCAGGAGCAGCGACACCAGGGGGTTGGTGGCGCCGCCGCTGAAAAAGGTGAGGGCGCTCAGGGTGCCGATGTCGAACCAGAGGTGGAACGCGAGTTCTCCCGGGCCGGTGGTGGCACCCCGAGCAAGCCGCGCCCCGGTGATGCCATTGACCGCCGCGGCGATGGCGATCAGGGACAGCATGGGCAGGGTCGGCAGCGGAATGCCGAGGATAGGCGGCGTTCCCACGACGAGGGCGGCCACGGCTCCGAGGACCAGCCAGCGCGCGGCGGTCAGCCGGCGCAGGCTGGCGGCGCGGGTATCGGCGTCGGGGGTGGCAGTGGGCAGCATGGGCGGATTATCGGTGATATGCGTCAATTTTTAGTTTGGGGGGCCGTGCGACAATTCGCCGCAATGTTTTTTCCCGGCCCAGCGATGAATATCCGCCCTTACCTGCCTCTCCTGTTTGCCCTGGCGGTCCTTCCCGTTTCCTCTGCCGACCTTGAGAAAGGCAAGGAGATCAACGGCACTTGCGCCGCCTGTCACGGGGAATTCGGCCAGGGGGGCAAGAAAGGCGAGTATCCGCGCCTCGCGGGTCAGCGGCCGGGCTACATCATGGATCAGCTCAAGAGCTTCCGGTCCCGCACGCGGATCAATATCCCCATGTTCCCCTACACCCAGGAGCGCGAACTGCCCGATGAGGATATTCGGGACGTGGCCGAATACCTGGCGTCCATCGAACTGCCGACCAAGATGCCCAGCTTCAAGGGCGACGAGGATGCCTTGACGCGCCTTTTGATGGTCGACAAGGTGATGATCATCCCAAGAGCGGAAGGCGATGTCGACAGCGGCGGTGCGGTCTATCAGAAGAACTGCGTCACCTGCCATGCCAAGACCGGCCTGGGGCGCGGCAAGTTTCCCATGCTGGTGGGCCAATACACGAACTACCTCAAGCGCCAGATCGACGCCTATCTGAAGGGCGATCGGCCCCACGACGAAGAGGGCAAGGGTGGCGTGCTCAATACCCTCAAGGAAAAGGACATTCAGGATATCCTTGCCTATCTGACCACTCTGCAAGGACCGACCGAATGAAGCTCGCCGCCCTGATCCTCGGGCTTGCCGCCGCAGGCAGCGCCCTGGGCCACGGTCACGCCGGGGCAGTGGACGACTCCATGCCCGACGCCGAGCGCATCCGCTTCTGCCAGCGGGTGCGGGATTTTGCCATGGTCGCCTTCAATGATAGGGAGCGGGGGCGACCCATGAAGCTCTTCGAGGAGGACGGCAGCAATGGCCCCCGGGTCACCAATGCCATCATCCGCCGCATCTACGCCGAGCCGCAGATCGACAGCCCCAAGAAGGCCGATGCTTTCGGCCGCGCCACCTGCAACGAGATGATGCAGGCCGGTTCCGCCAATCCCTGACTGCGGGGCGGAAATGGCCACCTCCCTCAAGGTCGGCGACCGGGCGCCGGCATTCCAGGGTCTGACCGAGACCGGCGCCAGCCTCTCCCTTGCCGATTTCGCCGGGCGCAAGCTGGTGCTCTACTTCTATCCCATGGACGACACCCCGGGTTGCACCCGCCAGGCCTGCAGCCTGCGCGATACCAATGGGGAAATCGCCGCCCGGGGCGCGGCGATCCTGGGGGTATCCGGCCAGGGGGTGGAATCCCACCTCCGCTTCAGCCAGAAGTTTCAACTCTCGTTTCCGCTGCTGGCGGATACCGACCGGTCCGTCGCCCGGGCCTACGGTGTTGCCGGGAGCGGGATCGGCGGCCTGGTGCGCGGCTTATTCGGCGTCAGCGAACGGGTGACCTTCCTGATCGACGAGGCGGGAAAGATTGCGGGAATCATCTCCGCCCCGGACTGCCCCGACCATGGTCAAGAGGTCTTGAGACTGATCGACGCACTGCCGGAGCAGCAAGACCGCCGGGTTTAGGCGTTAAACGGGGACAACCGGAGGTTCGCCGCCCTGGCAGGGTCCCCGCTGGGCCGATCCGGAGCGGAGGATCGGCGGTGGGCTTCATTCTTTCGCGCCGGCGTCCACGAGCACCTTCTCGACGTCCTTGTGGCCCCGGGTCCGCGCGTACTGGAGCGCATTGGACGTCGGCTTGGCGCCCTTCGACAGAAGGAATTTGACCATGTCCAGGCGACCCCGTCCCGCGGCGAGGCCGAGGGCCGCACCGGCGCCTTCATTCACGTCCATGCCCGCGTCGAGAAACAGCTTGACCGCAGCCATATCCCCGTTTCCTGCAGCCTTGGCGAATTCCTGTCCGTTGTATTCCACTCCCATCGCCTTCAGATCCTTGCGGGCCTGGACCGGATCGGGTGCAGCCGCGACGGCAACATTCGACATCGTTCCTCCGAGGAGTGTCATGGTCACGGCGAGCGCGGTGAATGCCCTCTTGGCTTTGCTTCTGGTCATCGTCATTTCCCCATCCAGTGGTTGATCTGCAGCCGGGTTTGCCGGTTCGATACGCGGTGGCTCATCCATCCGCGGAATCATTATTGCATTCCCGCGGCGGCTGGAAAACACGGCGCAGGTCAAGTCTCCGGACTTGGTAGAGGCAGGTGGGTCGTGAAGCTCCCAGCGCCAGCCGTCGGCAAGCCTCTCTGTTGCCTCGCCTTGCGAAGTTGGCGATCGGGCGTGGGAGGCCGGGAAAGGGTTCGCCTGCCCTGGGCGTATCCATAGGTGCGCGATCGCCGGCCGAATTGAGCGCACAATTGCCGAATTCGTCCTGGGAGGAGATCAAACGTGCCCTTTATCGCCACCGTCGCCCCCGCCCTAGCCACCGGCGAAGTTCGCAGCATGTACGAACGCCAGCAGGCCTCATGGGGTTATGTGCCGGACTATGCAAAGGCGTTCAGCCATCGCCCCGAGGTGCTGGCCCGCTGGGGCAAGCTGCTGGCGGAAATCCGCCGGCCGATGAGCGATCGTCGCTTCGAACTGGTGACCTTCGCCACCGCCCTTGAATTGCGCAACAGCGCCTGTGCCTTCGCCCACGGCAAGAATCTCACCCGCTTCTTTCCGGTGGACTCGGTACGCGCTATGGCCGAAGGCGGCGAAGTCCCCGACCTCGCGGAGGACGAGCGCGCCCTGATGGCCTTTGCCCGCAAGCTGGCGCGGGACGCCGCCAGCGTGACCCAGGAAGACGTGGATGGTCTGCGCGCCCAGGGCTTGGGCGACGAGGAGATTTTCGACGTCGTCGCCACCGCAGCCGGCAGAGCCTTCTTTACCAAGCTTCTGGATGGTCTTGGCGTGTTGGGGAATGCCCCTGCCGGTACGCCGGAAATCGGACTCGAAGCGGTCCTCACCGTCGGGCGGCCGCTCGATCGCTCCGCACCGGAGCGCCTTGAGCCGGAAGCCTGAGGAGATCGGCAAGTCTAGTTCTGCCGCTTGGCGAGGAGTCTGTCGACCTGATTGGCGAAGCTCTGTCGATCCGCGTTGGAGAGGGCGGCGGGCCCGCCCGTCTCGACTCCGCTGCTGCGCAGGCTATCCATGAAATTCCGCATGGTCAGGCGTTCCTGGATGTTGGCTGCGGTGAGCAATTCGCCGCGCGGGTCGATGACGCTTGCCCCCTTGGCGATGACTTGGGCGGCGAGGGGAATATCGGCGGTGATGACCAGGTCGCCGGCCTGCACCTCCAGCGCGATGCGTTGATCGGCGACGTCGAAGCCGCCAGGCACTTGGACGGCCTTGATCCAGGGCGAAGGGGGTACGCGCAGCATCTGATTGGCGACCAGGGTGAGGGGAATCCGGGTGCGGTTGGCAACGCGATAGAGGATTTCCTTGATGACGACCGGACAGGCGTCGGCGTCGACCCAGATCTTCATGGTCATGGCTGTTCTAGGCGTCCCCTGAAAAGGCACCGGCCCGCCGGCGAAAACGCCATGGGCAAGGCCCGGTCGCGGGCGGGGCCGTAGCGGTTTGCTTGACCCGGTAGGGTTGAATTTTGCGCACCCCCGGGGGGCGGCTTCGGCCACTTGGAAATCGGGCAGATCGGGTCCGAGGCACAGCGGCGTGGCGACTCAATCGAACACCAAAGCCGCCGCCACCTTCCGACCTTCCGCAGCCAGGATGTTGTAAGTCCGACACGCCGCCTGCAGATCCATCACCTCCAGGCCGATGCCGGCCGGAGCGAAAGGGCGCATCAGGGCTCCCGGGGGGAAGCGCAGGCGATTGCCGGTGCCCAGCAGGACGATCTCGGTGCCCAGACCCAGAAGCTTCGCCATGTCGGTTTCGCCGAGGGCTTCAGGAGTGGCGGTGGTCCAGTCGGTGAATACGGATTCCGGCAGGACGATGACGTTGCCCTCGTAGCGCTGCTGGTTGATCGCGACGTAGCCCTCGCCGTAGGCGGTGACGATGTTGAGGCCGGCGGTGTTGGAGAGATGCAGCTTCATGGGGGTCGAACCTCGGGGCTTCAGGTGCGCCTGGGATCTTCCCAGCAAAATTGCGGTGCACCATGGGTTAAAGTACGATTATACCTTTGCCCGAAACCCTGCTTCTTCCGGCCATCTGCATGAAACACGTCAAGAAATCCGCCAAACTCGCCAATGTCTGCTACGACATCCGCGGCCCTGTGCTGCAGAAAGCCAAGCAGATGGAGGAGGAAGGCCACAAGATCATCAAGCTGAACATCGGCAATCTGGCTGCCTTCGGCTTCGATGCGCCGGAAGAAATCCAGCAGGACATCATCCGCAACCTGCCCAATGCGGCCGGCTATACCGATTCCAAAGGGATCTTCGCCGCCCGCAAGGCGATCATGCACTACACCCAGCAGAAGGGCATCAAGGGCGTGACCCTGG
>DAORDK010000016.1:0-41506 GCA_035345935.1 Rhodocyclaceae bacterium
GCGTCGATCAGGCCGCGGGAGGCGAGGTACTTCATGAAGCGGGCCTGGTAGATGGCCTGGATCGGGCCCAGCCCCATGGAGACGGTGGGGAACTGCCAGAAATCCGGCATCAGCCAGGGATGGGGGTAGGAGGAGATGCCCTTGCCGCCGGTTTCCTGGCGGAAATTGTCCATCTGCTCTTCGGTCAGTCGCCCGAGCATGAAGGCGCGGGCATAGACGCCGGGCACCGAGTGGCCCTGGAAGAAGATCAGGTCGCCGTCGTGGTCGGCCGAGGGGGCGTGCCAGAAGTGCGAGAAGCCGACGTCGTAGAGGGCGGCCGCGGAGGCGAAGGAGGCGATGTGCCCGCCGACGTTGGTGTCTTTATTGGCGCGCACCACCATGGCCATGGCGTTCCAGCGGATATAGGAGTGGATCTTGATCTCCAGGTCCGCGTTGCCGGGGTATTTAGGCTGCTGGTCGGCGGGAATGGTGTTGATGTACTCGGTGTTGGCCGAGTAGGGAATATCGATGCCGTCTTCCCGGGCCTGAGCGATCAGAGTCTCGATCAGGTAATGGGCGCGGGCGGCACCCTCCTGGGCAAGCACGCCTTCTAGCGCTTCGACCCATTCGCGGGTTTCTTGGGGGTCGGTGTCGGCGGCGGTGGCGGGGGGGTGGTCGGCCATGGTTCGTCTCCTCGTTTGAACTGGATTTTGTCGGGCCTGGTGGGCCCGACAACTCTAACGCTTGGAGCTCCCGCCGGGTAGGTCTGGGGGATCCAACATTTCACATCGTAAAACATAACTTCACGATACGCAACTGTGGTTAACCCTTAGATCACTGCCCCGATCTGCCGGACGCGCGGGGTCATCGAATCCCCACTCATAACAAACTACATTAAGTATTCATATTGCAGCCTTGATTTTTAATGGAAAAAATCCGCAGAATACTTCTCCAAAAAGTGCCGTAAGTCCTTGTCTTCACTGAAAAAAATCATCGGTTTGCCCTTGACTGCCCTCTTGGCGTGTTCTAAAGTGGGAAAACGTGTTTAAAAGTGGGTAACAAGGGGGAGATCGGGTGTTCGAGGGTGCAGCGGCGTTAAGTCTGGATGCGAAGGGGCGCATGGCCATTCCGGCCCGCCACCGGGATTCGCTCCTGGCTGCCGGCGAAGGGGCTCTGGTCCTGACCGCCCATCCCCACCGCTGTCTTCTCCTCTATCCGGCTCCGGCCTGGCAGCCCATCCGCGATCAGGTGCTGAAGGCCTCCAGCCTCGATCCCAAGTCAGCCTCGATCAAACGCGTGCTGGTCGGGAATGCCCGCACCGAGGAGCTCGATTCGGCGGGCCGCCTGCTGGTCGCTCCCGAACTTCGGTCTTACGCCAATCTGGAGAAGACGGTCTATCTCGTCGGAATGGGGAGCCATTTCGAAATCTGGAGCGAGTCCGGCTGGCAGAAGCAAAACGATCTTGCCGCAGAGGCCTTGTCCGGTGACCTGCCGCCCGGGCTCGGAGACCTGGTGCTGTGACCCGCCGGAACGTCCGCCCGGCTCACGGTCGCACAGGGGCTCGGCGGGAATGCGCGGCGACCATTTCCTTAGCGCTTTTGCCGGGAACGCGGCGATGAGCGCCCTGCACGTCAGCGTCCTTCTCGACGAAGCCGTCGACGCGCTAGCGGTCCGGCCGGATGGGGCCTATATCGACGCCACTTTCGGGCGTGGCGGTCATAGCCGCGCCATCCTTGCGCGGCTGGGAGACGGCGGGCGCCTGCTGGCCTTCGACCGCGATCCGCAGGCGATTGTCGCCGGCGAGGCGATCAACGATCCGAGGTTTCGTCTCGTGCATGCTGCCTTTGGCGATCTGGCCGCGGGAGCGGCCGACGCTGGCTTCGGTTCGGTGGATGGTGTGCTGTTTGACGTAGGGGTGTCGTCGCCCCAAATCGACGACAAGGAGCGGGGGTTCAGCTTCCGCCACGATGCTCCCCTCGACATGCGGATGGACACCACCCGCGGCGAGACGGCGGCGGAATGGCTGGCGCGGGCCGAAGAGCGAGACATCGTTGAGGTGATAAAAAATTATGGCGAAGAACGGTTTGCTGTCCAGATTGCAAAGAAGGTTGTGGCTGCTCGGGGCGAACAACCTCTTGTCACAACAGGCCAGTTCGCGGCCCTTGTACGCTCGGCCGTGCGCACCCGTGAGCCAGGGCAGGACGCGGCGACGCGCAGCTTTCAAGCTCTACGGATTCATATCAATCAGGAACTCCGCCAGCTTGAGGTAGCGCTTCCTCAGGCCCGCGACCTGCTGCGACCGGGAGGTCGCTTGGTGGTGATCGCCTTTCATTCCCTGGAGGACCGCATCGTCAAGCGTTTCCTGCGTGCGCAGGAAACGCCGGACGAGCTGCCCAAGAGGCTGCCGCTTCGGGCGGATCAGTTGCCGCAGCCACTTTTGCGGTCGATAGGTAAAGCTGTGCGGCCGTCGGAACGCGAGGTGGGCGCCAATCCTCGGGCGCGAAGCGCGGTCATGCGCGTGGCGGAGAAACTCTGATGCTGCGCATCAACCTCTTCCTGCTGCTGGTCCTGGTGGTGTGCGCTTTGCTGGGAGTCACGGCCCAGCATCGGGCTCGCAAGCTCTTTCAGGATCTGGAATCGGAGCAGGAGCGGGCGCGCCAGCTGGACGTCGAATTCGGGCAGCTTCAGTTGGAAATGTCGACCTGGGCGACCCACCCTCGGGTCGAGCAGATCGCCCGGGAAAAGTTACGCATGCGCCAGCCCGATGCCTACGGCAAGGCGGCCGAACCGGCGGCTCCTTCCCGCGGAAGGAGGGGTTGATGGTCGTTCGCCGTCGCGGTCACGCTGCCCATCGTTATGCCGAGAGTCCGGTGCTCCAGCTGGCGCTCCAGGGTTGGCGCTCCCGCCTGGTCGGATTGACCCTCATGGCGGCCTTCGGACTGCTCGCCGGCCGCAGCTTCTACCTGCAGATCCTCGATACCGATTTCCTGCAGGGGAAGGGCGAGTCCCGCTACCGGCGCGATATCGAAGTGTCCGCCTCCCGGGGCAAGATCGTCGATCGCAACGGCGACCTGCTGGCCGTGTCGACGCCCATGAAATCGATTTGGGCGATCCCTGTCGACGCACGCCAGATGGGCCTGGAGCAACGGCAAAAGCTGGCCGGCCTGCTCGAAATGCCATCCCGCGAACTGGACAGTCGCCTGGCCGGCGACAAGGGCTTCACCTTCCTGAAACGACAGGTTCCGCCTGAGGTGGCCGAGCGGGTGGACGCGCTCAAGTTGCCTGGGGTCCATCAGGAGAAGGAATACCGCCGCTTCTATCCCTCGGGGGACATGACTGCCCACATGGTGGGTTTCACCGGGGTGGACGACAAGGGACTCGAAGGCGTCGAGCTGGCCTTCCAGAGGAGTCTTGAAGGGCGGCCGGGGAGCCGCAGCGTGATCAAGGACCGCCGGGGCCGGATCGTCGAGGACGTCGGTGCCCTGAAGCCGCCCCAGGACGGCCGCGACGTCCATCTGGCCCTGGACTCGAAAATCCAGTACCTCGCCTACAGCCATCTGAAGGCTGCGGTAATAGAAAACAACGCTCGCGCGGGCGGCGCCATTGTCCTGGACGCCCGCAGCGGCGAAGTGCTCGCTCTGGTCAATTTTCCCACTTACAACCCCAATAATCGGGAGCGGCTCTCCGGGGCGCAATTGCGCAACCGGGCAATCACCGACACCTTCGAACCGGGATCCATCCTCAAGCCTTTCACCGCCGCCCTCGCCCTCGAGCGGGGCAAGGTGCGGTTCGATACCGTCATCGACTGCGCTCCCGGCCGCATGACCATCGGCAACGCCACCATTTCGGATGCCCATCCCCATGGCGCGCTGACTGTCGCCCAGGTGATTCAGAAATCGTCCAACGTCGGCACGGCGAAAATCGCCTTCCATTTCGCTCCCCGCGAAATGTGGGAAATGTACGACGCCGTCGGATTCGGCCAGCAGCCCGGGCTCGGGTTTCCGGGCGAAGTGGGCGGACGCCTGCGGCCCTGGAAGTCCTGGCGGCCGATCGAGCAGGCCACGATGTCCTACGGCCACGGGATTTCCGTCAGCCTGATTCAGATCGCCCGTGCCTACACCGTCTTCGCCCGCGATGGCGATCTGATTCCCCTCTCGCTGGTGCGCCTGGACGAGGCGCCGGTCAAGGGGGCGCAAGTCTTTTCTCCGGAAACCGCGAGGGAAATCCGCGCCATGCTCGAAATGGCCGTTCAGCCCGAAGGCACGGCGCCCAAGGCGCGGGTCGCCGGATATCGGGTCGGGGGCAAGACCGGGACGGCGTACAAGCTGGAGAACGGCGTCTATGCGCGCAAGTACGTCGCTTCCTTTGTGGGATTGGCGCCCCTCAGCGATCCCCGGCTGGTGGTGGCGGTGATGATCGACGAACCTTCGGGTACCGCCCACTATGGCGGCGATGTCGCCGGACCGGCCTTTTCCCGTATCGCCGCCGGAGCCCTGCGTACGCTGGGAATCAAACCGGACGCTCCGGTGCAGATGGCACAAGGGAATGTGCCAGCCGAAAAGGAGCGTCTGTGACCGCCGTGCGGGATATTCTCGCTAGCTTCGCTGCTCGTGGGGTCGAACTCAGGGGCGTTGCCGACGACAGTCGCCGGGTGCGCCCGGGAGACGTGTTTCTCGCCTATCCCGGCGACAGTGCCGATGGGCGTCGCCATATCGGGGATGCCATTGCGCGGGGGGCCGCCGCGGTGGTCTGGGAGCCGGGCGGTGCCTTTGCCTGGGATGCGGCGTGGCGGGTCCCTCAGGCGCAAGGTACGGGTTTGCGGGGCCTGGCCGGCCCGCTCGCCCACGAAATCTACGGCCGCCCCAGCGAGCGGCTTTCCCTGGTGGCGGTCACCGGCACCAATGGCAAGACGACCGTCAGCCAGTGGATTGCGCGCAGCTACCCGGGCATCTGCGGCATCATCGGCACCCTCGGAGCGGGATTGCCGGGGCGCTTGCAGGAGACCGGCTTCACCACGCCGGAAGCGACTACCCTGATGGCGACCCTGGCCGAGTTTCATCGCGGCGGCGCCGTCGCCTGCGCGCTCGAAGCGAGTTCGATAGGGATAGAAGAGGGGCGCATGAACGGCGCCCGGGTCGACGTGGCGGTGTTCACCAATCTGACCCGCGATCATCTCGATTACCACGGCACCATGGATGCCTACGCGGCGGCCAAGGAGCGCCTGTTCGCCTGGCCGCGGCTGAGGGCCGCAGTCGTCAACCTCGACGATTCCTTCGGTCGAATGCTGGCCCGCAAAACCATCGCCTCCCGCATCCTCGGCTACACGGTTGGCGAAGGTGAATCAGCCGCGGAGGCAACGGTCAGGGCCGAAAATCCGACCGCCGCGGACGGCGGCCAGAACTTCACTCTGGTCGTGCCCAATGGTCGCGTCGAAGTGCATACCGAACTGCTGGGCCGCTACAACCTGTCCAACCTTTTGGCGGTGGCGGCGGTACTCCACGATGCCGGCCTTACCGCCCGCGAAATCGGCGAGTGCCTCGCCGTCCTGACCCCGCCGCCGGGCCGCCTCGAGCGTCTGGGGGGTGTCGGCGAGCCCCTGGTCGTCGTCGACTATGCCCATACTCCGGACGCTCTGGAGAATGCCCTGGCTGCCTTGCGGGAGGTGGCGGCGGCCCGCGGAGGACGGCTGGTCGTGGTCTTCGGCTGCGGCGGCGACCGCGACCGCGGCAAGCGTCCGGTCATGGGCGAGGTCGCCACGCAGGGGGCCGATGCGGTGATCCTGACCAGCGACAATCCGCGCGGCGAAGACCCCGATGCCATCCTTGCCGAGATCCGCGCTGGAGCCCCGGGCGCGACAGTCGAGCCGGATCGCGCCACGGCAATCCATGCGGCCGTCCGGGGCGCCGGTCCCCGCGACGTCGTGCTGCTCGCCGGCAAGGGGCACGAAAACTATCAGGAGGCCGGCGGCGTGCGCCGGCCCTTCTCCGACATCGAAACCGCCGCGGCCGCCCTGGCCGCCCGGACGACAACCTCGCCGGAGGCGGGACAATGAACTGGGATCTGGATCGAATCGCCGTGGCGGTGGGAGGCCATCGGGTCGGCCCCAATGTCGCCGTTGCCGGCGTCTCTTCCGACACCCGCAGCGTGGCTCCGGGGCAACTCTTCTTCGCCCTCAAGGGGGAGCGATTCGATGCCCATGACTTCCTTGAAAATGCCTTGGCATCCGGTGCCGCCGCCCTGCTGGTGGCCGACGCCGCGCGGGTTCCGGCCGGCGCTTCGGCCGTGGTGGTGGATGACACCCGGCTCGCCCTCGGTCGCTTGGGCGCCGCCTGGCGGCGGAAATTCTCGATTCCGGTGGTGGCCGTGACCGGCTCCAACGGCAAGACCACCACCAAGGAAATGATTGCGGCGATTCTCAGGGCAGCCTTCGGCAACACCGTCCTGGCCACCCGAGGAAACCTCAATAACGACATCGGGCTGCCCCTGACCCTCCTGGGACTTGATGCCCACCACCGGGCGGCAGTGATCGAGATGGGCATGAACCATCCCGGCGAAATCGCCTATCTCGCTCCCCTGGGAGCGCCCACCGTGGCGGTGATCACCAACGCCCAGCGCGCCCACTTGGAAGGGATGGGCGATCTCAACGAGGTGGCCCGGGAGAAGGGTGCCCTCTACGGCGGATTGCTCGAGGCCGGCATCGCGGTCGTCAATGCCGACGACGCCTATGCCGACTACTGGCGTGGCGTGGCCGGTCACCATACGGTCTTGAGCTTCGGCATCGACGTTCCCGCCGATGTGCGCGGCGAAGTGCGCCAGCACGGGCTCGACATCGTCCTTCACCTGGTTTCTTCCCAGGGCGAGGCATCGATCCCCCTGGCGGTTCCCGGCCGCCACAACGCCCGCAATGCCGTAGCCGCTGCCGCCGCCTGCCTTGCGGCAGGCATTCCGCTGGCCGCCGTGGCTCGGGGGCTGGCCGATTTTTCGGGAGTCAAGGGTCGCCTGCAGCGGCGGCGGGGAATCAACGGCGCGGTCATCCTCGACGATACCTACAACGCCAATCCGGACTCCGTGCTCGCCGGGATCGACGTCCTGGCGTCGACCATCGGCCGCAAGATTCTTGTTCTCGGCGATATGGGCGAGATCGGGGACGCCAGCGCCCAGTATCACGACGAGGTCGGCGGCTATGCCAAGAGCCAGGGCATCGACCGGCTCTACACCCTGGGCGAGTCGTCTCCCCTGGCGGCCCGCAACTTCGGTGAAGGGGGGCAATCCTTCGGCGACGTGGGGGCTCTGGTGGCCGCACTCCTGCCCGAACTCACCCCGCATGCCACCGTGCTCGTGAAAGGATCACGCTTCATGAAGATGGAACGGGTCGCCGATGCCCTCGCAGCCCCCGCCCAGGACTCCGTCCCCGCGAACGGGTCGGTGGAGTCCGCTCCGGCGCGGCGCGCCGAGACCGATCAGGAGGCGGCGTAAATGCTCCTCGCCCTAGCCCAGTGGCTCGCCCAGGACGTGCGTTTCTTCAACGTCTTCAACTACATCACCCTGCGCACGGTGCTGGCGGCGATGACCGCGCTGATCATCTCCTTCGCCGCCGGGCCACGGGTCATCCGCTGGCTGGCCGCCAAGAAGATCGGTCAGGCCGTGCGCACCGACGGACCCCAGACCCATCTGGTCAAGTCGGGCACTCCGACCATGGGCGGCGTGCTGATCCTCATCGCCATCGGGATCACCACCTTGCTGTGGGGGGACCTCACCAACAAGTATGTGTGGACGGTGCTGGTGGTGACCCTGGGGTATGGCATCGTCGGCTGGTACGACGACTGGAAGAAGGTCGTCTATCGCGATCCCAACGGTCTCGCCAGCCGCTGGAAGTTTTTCTGGCAGTCGGTGCTGGGCATCGGCGCCGCGTTGTTCCTGGCTTTTTCCGCCAAGTCGCCGGCGCAGACCGAGCTGATCGTGCCCTTCTTCAAGACCGTGGCCTATCCGCTGGGTATCGTCGGCTTCATCACGCTGACCTATTTCGTGATCGTCGGCACCTCCAACGCCGTCAACCTGACCGATGGTCTGGACGGCCTCGCCATCATGCCCACTGTACTGGTGGCCGCGGCCTTCGTGCTCTTTGCCTACGTCACCGGGCACGCGGTCTATGCCAAATACCTGTTCATTCCCTACGTTCCTGGGGCGGGCGAACTGTGCATCTTCCTGGGAGCCATGGCAGGAGCGGGCCTCGGGTTCCTGTGGTTCAACGCCTATCCGGCAGAAGTGTTCATGGGCGACGTGGGAGCCCTCGCCCTGGGGGCGGCCCTGGGCACGGTGGCGGTGATCGTCCGCCAGGAAATCGTGCTCCTCATCATGGGCGGCGTCTTCGTCGGCGAGACCCTGTCGGTGATGCTGCAGGTGACTTACTTCAAGTACACCAAGAAGAAATACGGCGAAGGGCGGCGCATCCTGCGCATGGCGCCCCTCCATCACCACTTCGAACAGTCAGGCTGGAAGGAAACGCAGGTCGTGGTCCGCTTCTGGATCATCACCATCATGCTGGTCCTCCTCGGCCTCTCCACCCTCAAGTTGCGGTAATGATGGAACTCAAGGGCAAGCGCATCCTCGTCGTCGGGCTCGGTGAATCCGGGCTGGCCATGGCCAAGTGGCTGGGCCGGCTGGGCGCCCGCGTGCGGGTTGCCGACTCCCGTGAAGCGCCGCCCAACGTCGGCGCCCTGCGCGACGCCGTGCCGGAGGCCGAACTGATCGCCGGCCCCTTCGTCGATGCGACCTTCGCCGGCGTCGACCTGATCGCCCTGTCCCCGGGCGTGCCCAAGGCGACACCCCAGATCGCCGACGCGTCGGCGCCGGTGATCTCCGAAATCGAACTCTTTGCCGCCGCCGTGCGCAAGTTTGCGCCGGCCTCGAAAA
Source organism: Rhodocyclaceae bacterium (assembly GCA_035345935.1). Classification (GTDB taxonomy): domain Bacteria; phylum Pseudomonadota; class Gammaproteobacteria; order Burkholderiales; family Rhodocyclaceae; genus SSSZ01. The sequence continues at coordinate 8,893 of DAORDK010000016.1, forward strand.
TCGTCGGCATCACGGGCAGCAACGGCAAGACCACGACCACGGCGCTCACCGCCCACCTGCTCAACGGCGCCGGGGTGCCCGCGGTGGCCTGCGGCAACATCTCGCCGTCGGCCCTGGATGCCCTGATGGAATCTCTCGACGCCGGCAAGCTGCCGGCGGTGTGGGTGGTGGAACTCTCCAGCTTCCAATTGGAGACCACCGACAATCTGAACGCCGCCGCCGCCACCCTGCTCAACGTCTCCGAAGATCATCTGGACCGCTACGAGGGCAGTCTGGCCAATTACGCCGCTGCCAAGGCGCGCATCTTCCGGGGCAAGGGCGTCATGGTCCTCAATCGCGATGACGATTGGTCCATGGCCAACGGCCGTTGCGGGCGCACCCTGGTCACCTTCGGGCTCGGTGCCGCCCCCCGCGCTGCCGACTACGGCCTGGCCGACGTGTGCATCTGCCGCGGCCCCCAGCAACTGGTGGCCTTGGCCGACCTGAGGATCTCCGGCCTGCACAACGCCGCCAACGCCATGGCCGCCCTGGCCCTGTGCGAGGCGGTCGGCGTCACTCCGACCGCTCTGATCGAGCCCCTCAAGACCTTCCAGGGCTTGCCCCATCGCGTTGAGACCGTGGCCGAGAAGGCAGGCGTCCTCTATGTCGACGATTCCAAGGGAACCAACGTTGGCGCCACCCTGGCCGCCATCGAAGGCCTGGGCCGGCCTGTGGCCATCGTCCTCGGCGGCGATGGCAAAGGACAGGATTTTTCGCCGCTGCAAGCTGCCCTGCGGAAGCACGGGCGCGCCGCCGCCCTTATCGGCCGCGACGCTGCCGCCATCCAAGCGGCTATCGCAGGAGCCGGTATCCCCTTGCGGCAGTGCACCGACATGGCCGACGCGGTCCGCTGGCTCTCCGGCCAGGCCGTGGGAGGCGACTGCGTGCTGCTTTCGCCGGCCTGCGCCAGCCTCGACATGTACCGCAATTACGCCCATCGCGCCGAAGCCTTCATCGAGGCCGTGAAAGGCTTGTCGTCATGATGCTCGATGCCCTGGACACCCCCCGTCGCGAAGTGGCCGAGGTCGATCTCGTCCTCCTGTGGAGTGTCCTGTTGCTGCTGTTTACCGGCTTGGTGATGGTGTATTCCTCGTCCATCGCCACTGCCGAGGGTAGCCGAGCCTTCGGTCACCAGCCCAGCTATTTCCTGCTGCGCCATGGCGTCTTCCTCTGTATCGGCCTGGTGGCCGCGGCGGTGGCCTTCCAGATTCCCCTGGCGCTCTGGCAGAAATATGCACCGCTCTTCTTTTTGGTCGGCGTGGTCCTGCTGGCGGTCGTATTGATCCCGGGCATCGGGCGGGATGTCAATGGCGCCCGCCGCTGGCTTCCCCTGGGCCCGGTCAATCTCCAGCCTTCGGAGGCAATGAAGCTCTTTGCCGTCCTCTACGCAGCGGACTACACGGTGCGCAAGATTTCGGTGATGCACGACCTCAAGAAAGCCTTCCTGCCCATGTTCGGCGCCATGTTCGTGGTCGGCATGCTGCTCCTCAAGGAGCCCGATTTCGGCGCATTCGTCGTCATCATCTCCATCGCCATGGGCATTCTTTTCCTGGGCGGACTGCGGGCTCGTCTCTTCGTTGTCCTGCTCGTCGGCCTGCTCGCCGCCTTCACGGTGTTGATCGTGGTGTCGCCTTATCGCCGCGACCGCATTTTCGGGTTCATGGACCCGTGGGGCGATGCCTACGGTCGCGGCTACCAGCTCTCTCACTCCCTGATCGCCTTCGGCCGCGGCGAACTGTTCGGCGTCGGACTGGGTGCCAGCGTCGAAAAGCTTTTCTATCTGCCGGAAGCCCACACCGATTTCCTTCTGGCGGTCATTGCCGAGGAACTGGGGTTCACCGGAGTGCTGGTCGTCATCCTCCTCTTCGCCCTGCTGGTGCAGCGGGCCTTTGCCATCGGGCGCCGCTGCGTCCAACTGGACCGCCTCTACCCGGCGCTGGTCGCCATGGGCATCGGCATCTGGATGGGGGTCCAGTCCTTCATCAACATGGGGGTCAATACCGGCTTGCTCCCGACCAAGGGCCTGACGCTTCCGCTGATGAGCTTCGGCGGTTCCGGCATCCTCGCCAACTGCGTGGCCTTGGCCATCCTGCTCCGAGTGGATTGGGAAAATCGCCAATTGATGCGCGGAGGCAAGCTATGAAGACGACGGCGCTGATCCATCAATCGGCGATTTCGTCACAGGCTAACCCGGCGCAGCCGGTGTTAAGCGCGAAGCGAGGCCGGAGACAAAACAGGCAGCTCATGCGCGGTGGAAAACTATGACCACCTTTGTCCTGCCTGTTTCGGCGCAGGCTAACTTGCGCAGCAAGTTAAGCGCTTCGCGCGGCCGTAGCCAAAATCGCCAATTGATGCGCGGAGGCAGGTTGTGAGCAAGACCCTCCTGGTCATGGCCGGCGGCACCGGCGGCCATATCTTCCCGGCGCTGGCGGTGGCCGAAACCATGCGCGAGCGCGGTTGGCGGGTCGTCTGGATGGGCAATCCCGAAGGCATGGAAGCCCGCCGCGTGCCTCAGCGCGGCTTCGAGATGGCCTGGGTTCGGTTTTCGGCTTTGCGCGGCAAGGGCATCCTGCGCAAGCTGCTGCTTCCTCTCAACCTTCTCAAGGGCTTCTGGCAGGCTTTGAAGGCCATCCGCGCAGTCGGCCCCGACGTCGTCCTGGGCATGGGAGGCTACATCTCGTTTCCGGGAGGCATGATGGCGGCCCTCCTGGGCGTGCCGCTGGTCGTGCACGAACAGAACTCCGTGGCCGGCCTCGCCAACCGGGTGCTGGCCGGAGTCGCCGACCGGGTCCTGACCGGCTTTCCGGATGTCTTGCGCAAGGGTTCCTGGGTGGGTAATCCGGTACGGCCGGAGATCGCTGCGCTGCCTGCCCCCGCCGAACGGCTGCGGGACCGAAGCGGGGCTCTGCGCGTGCTGATCATTGGTGGCAGTCTGGGCGCCAAGGTGCTGAACGAGGTGATCCCCCAGGGGTTGGCGCAACTCAAGGCCGACGAACTGCCGCAGGTGGTGCATCAGGCCGGCGAACAGCATCTGGACGAATTGAAGGCCCATTACGCGGCAGTGGGAATCCACGCCCATTGCGTGGCTTTCATCGAGGATATGGCAGGTGCCTACGAATGGGCCGACCTGGTGATCTGCCGGGCAGGGGCGCTGACCATCGCCGAGCTGGCCGCGGCGGGCGTACCGGCCATCCTGGTGCCGTTTCCCCATGCCGTGGACGATCACCAGACGGGCAATGCCAAATTCCTGGTCAATGTTGGCGGCGCCTTCCTGCTGCCTCAAGGCGAGCTCACGCCGGAGTCGGTGGCGTTGATCCGCAACTACAGCCGCAGCCAGCTTCTGGAAATGGCCGAGAAGGCCAGGAGCCTGGCCAAGCCCGATGCTACCGAAGCGGTGGCCAACCTCTGCGCGGAGATCGCCAAGTGAAGCACAAGGTCAAACATATCCATTTCGTGGGCGTCGGCGGCTCGGGCATGAGCGGCATCGCCGAGGTGCTGGCGAATCTGGGATACACCGTGTCGGGGTCGGATCTTGCGGCCAGTGCCACCACCCGTCGGCTGGAGGCGCAAGGGGTGAAGGTCTTCGTCGGTCACGCCGCCGACCACGCTCACGGTGCCGACGCCGTGGTCGTTTCCACTGCAGTGAAGGCGGATAACCCCGAAGTGCAGGCGGCCCGGGAGCGCCACATTCCCGTCGTTCCCCGCGCCCAGATGCTGGCCGAGCTGATGCGCCTCAAGCAGGGCATCGCCATCGCGGGCACCCACGGCAAGACCACCACCACCAGTCTGGTCACCAGCATTCTGGCCGAAGGCGGCATCGACCCCACCTTCGTCATCGGCGGCCGCTTGAACGCGGCCGGCGCCAACGCCAAGCTGGGTCAGGGAGATTTCCTGGTGGCCGAGGCCGACGAATCCGACGCCTCCTTCCTTTATCTGTCGCCGGTCATTTCCGTGGTCACCAATATCGATGCCGACCACATGGAAACCTATGGCCACGACTTCGAGCGTCTTAAAGCGGCCTTCGTCGATTTCCTCAGCCGCCTGCCCTTCTACGGTGTGGCGGTGCTCTGCGCCGACGACCCCAACGTGCGGGCCATCCTGCCTGCGGTCCCCAAGCAGATCGTGACCTATGGCCTCGACCCGGAAGCCAACGTCCATGCCGAGAACGTGCGGGCGGTAGGAGGCCAGATGCACTTCGAAGCTGTCAGGGTCAACGGCAGCGTTTCGCGCCTCCCCATTACCCTCAACCTGCCGGGCATGCATAACGTCCTCAATGCCCTGGCGGCGATCGCCGTCGCCACCGAGGTGCAAGTACCGGACGCTGCGATCATCAAAGCCCTGGCCGAGTTCAAGGGCGTCGGCCGGCGATTCCAGCGCTATGGCGAAGTGGTCTTGACTGAGGGCGGCTCCTGTACGGTGATCGATGATTACGGCCACCACCCGGTCGAGATGGCGGCGACCCTGGCCGCGGCCCGCGGAGCCTTTCCGGGTCGCCGGCTGGTGCTGGCGTTCCAGCCTCACCGCTATAGCCGTACCCGGGATTGCTTCGAAGACTTCGTCAAGGTGCTGTCCACCGTCGATGTCCTGCTGCTGGCCGAAGTCTATGCCGCCGGCGAAGCGCCCATCGTGGCCGCCGACGGTCGCTCCCTCGCCCGCGCCCTGCGCGTGGTCGGCAAGGTGGAGCCCGTTTTCGTCGAGGACATCGCGGCCATGCCGCAGACGATTCTGGACGTTGCCCGGGACGGCGACGTGGTGCTGACCATGGGCGCCGGTTCCATCGGCGCGGTTCCCGGCAAATTGCTTGAAGGAAAGCATTCGTGAACGAATTCGGCAAAGTGGCGGTGCTTTTCGGCGGAACGTCCGCCGAGCGGGAGGTTTCGCTCAACAGTGGATCCCGGGTGCTCGCCGCCCTCCAGGGGCAGGGCATCGATGCCCACCCCTTCGACCCGGCCAACCAGCCGCTCGACGCGCTTAAAGGTTACGACCGGGCCTTCATCGCCTTGCATGGTCGCCATGGGGAGGACGGCACCATCCAGGGCGCTCTGGAGATGATGCATATCCCCTACACCGGGCCCGGTGTGCTGGCATCGGCTCTGGCCATGGACAAGTTCCGCACCAAGCTGATGTGGCGGGCTGCCGGTCTGCCGATTCCCGAATACGCCGTCCTCACGGCCGCTTCGGACTTCGCCCAGGTCGAGGAAGACCTCGGCCTGCCGCTCTTCGTCAAGCCGGCGCGGGAGGGTTCCTCGATCGGCGTGACCAAGGTCAAGGCGCGGGGCGATCTGGCGGCTGCCTATACGGAGGCGGCCCGGCACGATCCGCTCGTGATCGCCGAAAAGGCAGTCCTGGGAGGCGAGTACACCGTCGGCATCGTCGGCGACGCAGCGCTGCCCATCATCAAGATCGAGCCCGCTACAGACTGGTATGACTACGAAGCCAAGTACCTCCGCGACGATACCCGATATCTCTGCCCTTGCGGCCTTCCCGCCCAACAGGAGGAGCGCATACGCCGACAGGCGCTGGAGGCCTTCCGCATCCTCGGCGGACGCGGCTGGGGACGGGTCGATTTCCTGATGGACGAAGAAGGGCGCCACTACTTCCTGGAAGCGAATACCGCTCCCGGCATGACCGACCACTCTCTGGTGCCCATGGCTGCCCGCGTCGCCGGCATGGAATACCCGGATCTCGTGCGCCGGGTCCTCGAACTGGCTTCCCACGACTGATATGCCACTCCATGTGGAACAAACCCCACGTCCTCAATGCCCTGGCGGACCTGCTGTTTCTGGTGGGGCTGGCAGCCTTGCTCGCGGTTGGGGCGGTCTGGCTGGTGAGGGTGCCTTCATTGCCCATCCGGGAGGTGGTCTTTGCCCAGGAGTTGCAATATGTCAGGCGCCTCGAGGTGGAGCAGGTGCTCCCGGGAGCGCTCAAGGGCAATTTCTTCAGCGTCAATCTCGATGCCGTACGGGGGGCTCTGGAAAAGCTGCCGTGGATTCGGCGCGCCGAGGTCCGCCGAATCTGGCCCGCCCGGCTCGAGGTGCGGGTCGAGGAACATCGTCCGGCTGCCCGCTGGGAAGTAGAGGGGGCGCCGGCCCACAACGAGATGGTCAATACCTTCGGCGAGGTCTTCGCCGCCAATCTGTCGCCCGCCGAGGCGGGTCGGTTGCCGGTGCTGCATGGTCCCGTCGGGACCGCGCCCGATCTGCTGAAACGCTACGAGGAATGGCGGGAAGCGTTCCGTCCCCTGGGCCAGCGACCGGTGGCCGTGCAGCTGTCCCCCCGGTTGTCCTGGCAACTCCGCCTGGAAAACGGTATGGCGGTGGAATTGGGACGGGAGCAGCCCAAGTCGCCGGTGGGCGGAAGGCTGGCACGCTTCATCGAGGTTTATGGCGAAACGGTGGGCAAGCGGGATCCGTTGCCGGCCGTGGTGGATTTACGGTACCCCAACGGATTCGCGCTGCGCGGTGCGGTTGGCGCAGGAAAGGGAAAGTAGGCATATGAGCAGGGACAACAAGGATCTGGTGGTCGGCCTTGACATCGGGACGTCGAAAATCGTCGCGCTGGTGGCGGAAATCACCCCGGAGGGGCGGCTGAGTGTCATCGGAATGGGTTCCCAGGATTCCCGCGGCCTCAAGAAGGGGGTGGTGGTCAATATCGAGGAGACCGTCCACACCATCAGTCGGGTGATCCAGGAAGTCGAACTGATGGCCGATTGCAAGGTGCGCGATGTCTATACCGGCATCGCCGGCAGTCATATCAAGAGCTTCAACTCCAACGGGATGGTGGCGATCAAGGACAAGGAAGTGACGCCCAGCGACGTCGACCGGGTGATCGAAACCGCCCGGGCCATGCCCATTCCAGCCGATCAGGAAATCCTGCACATCCTCACTCAGGAGTTCGTCATCGACGGCCAGGACGGCATCCGCGAACCCATCGGCATGAGCGGCATGCGTCTCGAAGTCCGGGTGCACATCGTGACCGGGGCCGTGTCTGCGGCCCAGAACATCGTCAAGTGCGTGCGCCGCTGCGGCCTGGAGGTGAACGACCTGGTGTTGCAACCCCTGGCCTCCAGCTACGCGGTGCTCTCCGAGGACGAAAAGGATCTCGGCATCTGCCTGATCGACATCGGCGGCGGAACCACCGACATCGCCGTCTGGACCCAGGGCGCCATCCGTCACACCTCCGTCATTCCCATCGCAGGGGATCAGATCACCAACGACATCGCCATGGCCCTGCGGACGCCGACCCGGGAGGCCGAGGACATCAAGTGCAAGTACGGCTGCGCGCTGTCGGCCCTATCCGATCCGGCGGATACCCTTGAGGTTGCCGGAGTCGACGACCGTCCGAGCCGCAAGCTTTCCCGCCGGGCGCTGGCCGACGTCATCCAGCCCCGGGTCGAGGAACTGTACGAGTTGATCCAGTCCGAGCTTCGCCGGGCGGGCTTCGAGGAGGTGCTCTCCTCGGGGATCGTCCTCACCGGGGGGGCTTCGGTGATGCCCGGGATGATCGAACTGGGCGAAGAAATCTTCCACATGCCGGTACGGCTGGGCAGCCCCAAGTACACCGGCAGCCTGGCCGACGTCGTCCAGAGTCCCCGCTTCTCCACCGCTTTCGGCCTGCTGCTGGAAGCGCAGACGCAGCGCAAGCGGGGCCAGAAGATCAAGGAAAAACAGGGCGTGAAAGACGTCCTGTCCAACATGAAATCGTGGTTCGCGAAGAACTTTTGACTGTTGCAAGACCGTTTTTTTCAGAGGAGGCGTCTATGTTTGAAATCATCGAGAAGGAAGAGACCGGAACCGTGATCAAGGTGATCGGTGTCGGTGGCGCGGGCGGTAACGCCATCGAGCACATGATCCAGGAGGGCGTGCAGGGGGTGGAGTTCATCGCCGCCAACACCGACGCCCAGGCGCTGGCCCGCAACACGGCCCACGTCAAGGTTCCCCTGGGTAAAACCGGCCTTGGCGCAGGAGCCAAGCCGGAAGCGGGAAAGACCGCCGCCGATGCCCACCGCGAGGAGATTCGGGCCTCGCTGCAAGGGGCGCACATGGCTTTCATCACCGCCGGCATGGGCGGTGGAACGGGCACCGGCGCTGCTCCCGTGGTGGCCGAGGTCGCCCGGGAAATGGGCATTCTGACCGTCGGCGTGGTGACCAAGCCCTTCTCCTTCGAGGGGGGCAAGCGCATGAAGTCGGCGGAAGCCGGTATCGCCGAATTCTCCAAGCACGTGGATTCGCTCATCGTCATCCTCAACGACAAGCTGATGGATGTCATGGGGGACGACGCCGGCGTCGACGAATGCTTCCGCGCCGCCGACGACGTGCTCAAGAACGCCGTCGGCGGTATCGCCGAAATCATCACCTACCCGGGCCTGGTGAATGTGGACTTCGAAGACGTGCGCACCGTGATGGGCGAAATGGGCCGCGCCATGATGGGATCCGCCGTCGCCTCAGGCGTCGACCGCGCCCGCATCGCTGCCGAGCAGGCGGTGGCCTCGCCGCTCCTGGAAGGCATCAACCTGTCCGGCGCCCGCGGCGTTCTGGTGAACATCACTGCTTGTCGCGGCAACCTCAAGATGAAGGAAGTGAACGAAGTGATGAACACCGTCAAGGCCTTTGCCGCCGAAGACGCCCACATCATTTTCGGTGCCGTCTATGACGAACTGATGGGCGATGCCCTGCGGGTCACCGTGGTTGCCACAGGGCTGGGCCAGGCAGCCGCCAAGCGCCAGACCTTCGAAGTCATCAATACGCCTGTCCTGGCAGCGACCGGTACCCACGACATGGCCGCTCCGACCGCGGTGGATTACAACGCCATCGCCGATGTCCCGGCGGTGGTGCGTAAACGCAACGTCACCGTCGAGGCCCTCGCCAACAGCGGTGTGGAGAAATACGACATCCCCGCCTTCCTCCGAAAACAGGCGGATTGATGTAGCCAAGCCTTTCTCTGAAAAAGGGTGGCGGCGCGTTGTGCTACAATGCGCCGTTTCCCACAATTTTCAAGCACTTAGTATGCTCAAGCAGCGCACGCTCAAGTCGGTTATCCGGGCTTCCGGAGTTGGATTGCACGGTGGCGTCAAGGTGACCATGTCCTTACGTCCGGCCGCGCCCGATACGGGCATCGTCTTTCGTCGCGTCGATCTGCCCAATCCGGTCGATTTGCCGGCGAACGCCCATAGCGTCGGCGACACGCGCATGTGTTCCTGCCTCGAGCGGGACGGCGTCAAGGTCGGCACCATTGAGCACCTGATGTCCGCCTTTGCCGGCCTGGGGATAGACAATGCCTGGGTGGACCTCGACGCGCCTGAAGTCCCCATCCTCGACGGTTCCGCCGCACCCTTCGTCTTCCTCATTCAGTCCGCCGGAATTGAGGAACAGAACGCCGCCAAGAAGTTCATACGCGTCACCCAGCCCATCGAAGTTCGCGATGGCGATAAGTGGGCTCGATTCGAGCCTTACGACGGTTATCGACTGAGCTTCTCCATCGTCTTCAATCATCCCGCCATCGACCGTTCTGCCCAGCAAGCCGAGATGGATTTCGCGGAGCACTCCTACGTCCGCGAAGTGGCCAGAGCGCGAACCTTCGGCTTCATGCAGGAAGTCGAATATCTGCGGGAGAATGGACTGGCCCTCGGCGGCGGCCTGGATAACGCCATCGTCCTCGACGAATTCCGCGTCCTCAATGGCGATGGGCTCCGTTACGGCGATGAGTTCGTCAAACACAAGATTCTGGACGCCATCGGCGACCTCTACCTGCTCGGACACCCCCTGCTGGCGGCTTTCTCGGCGCACAAATCGGGTCACGCCCTCAACAACCTCCTTGCCCGCGAGTTGCTCGCTCGGCGCGATGCCTGGGAACTGGTGAGTTTCCAGGAAGCTGCCGGCGCTCCTGCCGGGGTGGCCCGCTGGTTGGAGCAGCCCGCCTGAGGGCAACGGATGCGACTGCAGTCCGTCTCATCTCCTGCTTCCGCGCGGTGATGGGTCTGTCGCAGCTTTCCGCAGGGCACAAGGAGACGTCCTGAATGTGGTTTGTTCGCCTCCTCGCCATCCTGACCGTAATTGCCGTCGGTGCCGGGTTCGTCGCCTACGCCTTCACGGGCGATCGACGGTATCTTGGCTTTTCCTGGCGCCTCGCCCGTTGGGCGCTGCTCTTCGTCCTGATTTTCTTTGGGCTCCTGGTGATCGAGCGCGTCGGACTCGTCGTGCTCTAGCCGCCCACCTCGGGAATTCGATTCCTCACTCGCCGGGCCTGCGGTCGGCGCGGGTGAGCAGCGCTTCCAGCGCCGACCGCAGGGCACCCTGCGGAAGATCGGAAGCGGTCTGGGTCAACAAGGAGATGGCCGTAGCCGAGAGCGGCTTTCGATTGGAAGCGCTTGATTGCCAAGGAATAACTTGGGGTTGAACTTTCACGTCGATGCCGTTACACTTGGCGCCTTCAACCGATAACTCGCTGCACAATCGCTGGCTCATTTGCCTGATTTTCGCAGCGACCGCGCCGTTTTCGGCGTGGATAACGATTCTTCCCGACTTGAAATTGGCAACCTGGGCAGCGCTGTCCAGGGGCTCCGGCAACGCGTTCCGCAGCCGGCGAGTCAGCTTGAGGAGCAATCGGGCGTGGGCCATGACCTTCCCGGCGCCCTCGGCAGTATCGAGGAAGTCCTCAGGCGTAGTAGGCATAGGAGGAGGTATCCGTGCAGATTATTCTTGTCTCCGGTCGGTTAAAGACCGCCAAGACGCTGACCATTATGCCGCGACACGTGCTGCTCGCGGTGGGATGTTTTGTGGGCCTGGTGATCGCCACCTCGATGGCATTTTCCTGGGCCACGCTGAACCTTCGCCTGCCACTGATACAGGAATTGGTCCTCTCCCTGCAGCAGCGGGAAACGAACAGGACTCAGGAATTCGTCCGCAACAATCTGCAACTCATGGCAACCCGGCTAGGTGAACTACAAGCTCAGATGCTTCAACTCGACAGTCTGGGCGATCGCCTTTATGGGCTGACCGGGCTGAAACGCGAAAAAGATGGCGCTCGCGATGACCTCGGGAAGGCAGGCCAGGGTGGCCCGTTGATCGCCGCTCCCCTCTCGGCCACGGAACTACAGCGGGAAATCGATCGGCTCGCGACCCTGGTGGATGGCAAGACCGAGGAATTGGCCGTTCTTGAGGCCAAAATGCTCGAAAAGCGAGTGCGCGACCGCCTGCTGCCGACCACGCTGCCGGTCAAGGAAGCGGCCATCGGATCCGGTTTTGGCCATCGTTCGGACCCCATCGTTGGCGTTCGGGCGATGCACGAAGGCATCGATTTCGTCGCAGAGACCGGGACGCCAGTCGTTGCGGCGGCGGGAGGGGTCGTGGTATCGGTCGAACACCATCCCGAATTCGGCAACATGATCGACCTGGATCATGGCGAAGGGCTCACCTCCCGCTATGCCCACTTGTCGAAAACCCTGGTCCAGCCCGGGCAAGTCGTGCAACACGGCGAGCGGATCGGGGAAGTCGGGAGCACCGGCCGCTCAACCGGATCCCACCTTCATTTCGAGGTGCGCATGCTGGGTACTGCCCAGGACCCAGCCCAGTTCCTCAAACAGGGCGCCGAATACGCCCAAGTCCGCCGGCGCTGAGCCGGAAGGCGCTATCCTGCTGAATTCCCGGCGACATTCGGCCATGGGGCCGTCATCGTCGCCGCTGAGGGGCGTGCTAGAATCGCCCCTTTGCCGTTTTGGCGGCCCCCATATTCTCCTGCGATGATTTCCGGTCTACTCAAAAAGATTTTCGGCAGCCGCAACGATCGGCTGATCAAGCAATATTCCGCGACCGTTAGGCGCATCAACGCCCTGGAGCCGTCGCTGGCCGGCCTCTCCGACGAAGCCCTGCGGGCTAAGACCGCCGAATTCCGCGAGCGCCACGATAAAGGCGAATCCCTCGACGATCTGCTGCCTGAAGCCTTCGCGGTGGTCCGTGAAGCCGGCAAGCGGGTATTGGGCATGCGCCATTTCGATGTCCAGCTCATAGGCGGGATGGTCCTGCACTACGGCAAGATTGCCGAAATGCGGACCGGCGAAGGCAAGACCCTGGTGGCCACTTTGCCGGCCTACCTCAATGCCATTTCGGGCAAGGGCGTCCACGTCATTACGGTCAACGACTATCTGGCCAGCCGCGACGCCGAATGGATGGGGCGTCTGCATCGCTTCCTGGGACTCACCGTCGGCGTGAATCTTTCCCAGATGGATCACGATACCAAGCAGGCGGCCTATGCGGCGGATATCACCTACGGCACGAACAACGAATTCGGATTCGATTACCTGCGGGACAACATGGTCTATTCCGCCGGCGACCGCGTCCAGCGCAAGCTGAACTACGCCATCGTCGACGAGGTCGATTCGATCCTCATCGACGAGGCGCGCACCCCCCTGATCATTTCGGGTCAGGCCGAGGATCATACCGACCTCTACCTGCAGATGAAGGACGTCGTGCCCAAGCTTTCCCGGGCTGAGACGGAAGAAGGCGAGGGCGATTACTGGGTGGACGAGAAGGGCCATCAGGTGCACCTGTCGGAAGCCGGTTACGAGCGCGCCGAGCAGCTGCTGGCCGAGCATGGACTGCTGGCCGAGGGCCGCAGCCTCTACGAAGCGGCCAACATCACCCTCATGCACCATCTCAACGCCGCGCTGCGTGCTTTGACCTTGTTCCATCGCGATCAGCATTACGTGGTGCAAAAGGGCGAAATCGTCATCGTGGACGAATTCACCGGCCGGCTCATGGCAGGCCGCCGCTGGTCCGATGGCCTGCATCAGGCGGTCGAGGCCAAGGAAGGCGTTCAGATCCAGGCCGAGAATCAGACGCTCGCCTCGATCACCTTCCAGAACTATTTCCGCATGTACGGGAAACTGGCCGGAATGACCGGCACTGCCGATACCGAAGCCTACGAGTTCCACCAGATCTATGGACTCGAGACCGTGGTCATTCCTACCCATCGGCCCATGGTGCGGAAGGACATGAACGACCTGGTGTATAAGACGGCCCAGGAAAAATACACCGCCATCATCGCCGATATCCGCGATTGCGTTCAGCGCGGCCAGCCGACCTTGGTGGGGACCACCTCGGTGGAGAATTCCGAACTCCTTTCGGCCATGCTCAACAAGGAAAAGATTCCCCACCAGGTGCTCAACGCCAAGCAGCATGCCCGCGAGGCCGACATCGTCGCCCAAGCCGGCTTGCCCGGCGCGGTGACGGTGGCCACCAACATGGCCGGCCGGGGAACCGACATCGTGCTCGGCGGCAACGTCGAGAAACGGATTGCGGCGATTCGCGACGACGAATCCATCCCCGCGGCCGACAAGGAACAAGGCATCGCCACCCAGCGGGCGGAATGGCAGTTTCTGCACGAGCAGGTCCTGGCGGCGGGAGGCCTGCATATCATAGGCTCCGAGCGTCACGAGTCCCGCCGGATCGACAACCAGTTGCGGGGTCGCTCGGGGCGTCAGGGCGATCACGGCTCCTCGCGCTTCTATCTGTCCCTCGACGATCCTTTGCTGCGCATCTTCGCCGGTGAGCGCCTGCGGGCCATCATGGACAAGCTCAAGATGCCCGAAGGCGAGGCGATCGAGCATCCGCTGGTTTCCCGCTCGCTGGAATCCGCTCAGCGCAAGGTCGAAGCCCGCAATTTCGACATCCGCAAGCAATTGCTCGAATACGACGATGTCGCCAACGATCAGCGCAAGGTCATCTACCAGCAGCGCAACGAGTTGCTGGAGACCGAGGATATTTCCGAGACCATCGTCGCGATGCGCCATGCGGTCATCGCCGAAACCTTCCGCGCCCATGTGCCCGCCGAATCGGTCGAGGAGCAGTGGGATCTTGCGGGGCTCGAGCAGGCCCTTGCGTCCTCGCTGCAGATCGAGGCGCCGGTGGCCGAATGGTTCAAGGCCGAGCCCACCCTTTCCGACGAGGAAATGCTCGCCCGCATCGTCGCCCAGGCCGATGCCAGCTACCGCGACAAGGTCGAACTGGTCGGCGCCGCTACCTTCCATCCCTTCGAGCGCAACGTCATGCTCCAGGTGCTCGATACCCACTGGCGAGAGCATCTGGCCGCACTGGATCATTTGCGTCAGGGCATCCATCTGCGGGGCTATGCCCAGAAGAACCCGAAGCAGGAGTACAAACGGGAGGCCTTCGAGCTGTTCGAGAATTTGCTGGATTCCGTGCGTCGCGAAGTGACTCGTATCGTCTTTACCGTGCACATCACGTCCCCCGAGGAGGTCCAGGAGACTGCGCCCCACAGCGAAGTCCAGAACGTCCAGTATCAGCATGCCGACTACGATGAGGCCTTGGCCGGCGGCGGCGACCCTGTGCCGGCAGCTGCGCAGCAGCCCGCCCAGGCCGGACCCAAGATTGGCCGCAATGACCCCTGTCCCTGCGGGAGCGGCAAGAAGTACAAGCAGTGCCACGGCAAGCTCGCATAAGGGCGCGTTCGCCCTGTCGCCCGCGCCTCAGTGCTACCTCTGCCGCAATCGACAACTGTCCACGACGCCAGCGGGTCTGACGCCCCCCTCTGGCTTCGCTTCACCGTTCGAGGTTCGCAATGCCAGTGAATTACGCAACACCTCCCGCCGACCAGCTTTTCCCCGTGTCTGGGATCCGCCTTGGGGTCGCCCAAGCGGAAATCCGCAAGAAGAACCGCCGCGATCTCACCCTCATCGCCCTCGATCCGGGGTGTGCGGTGGCCGGGGTATTCACGCAGAATCGCTTCTGCGCGGCCCCGGTTCAACTTTGCCGCGCGCATCTCGCAACCGGGAACGAGATCCGTGCCCTGGTGATCAACACAGGCATCGCCAATGCCGGGACGGGAGAATCCGGTCTGCAGGCCGCCCAGGCAAGCTGCACGGCGGTTGGCGGTCTGCTAGGTATCACGGCCCAACAGGTGCTGCCGTTCTCTACCGGGGTGATCCTCGAACCTTTGCCGGTGGACCGCCTCGTCGCCGGACTGCCCGCCTGCCGGTCCGACCTGGATGCCAATAACTGGCATGCGGCGGCCCACGCCATCATGACCACCGATACCGTCGCCAAGGCGGCATCGCGGCGCCTCGAGGTCGCCGGCAGGACAGTTACGGTGACCGGAATGTCCAAGGGGGCCGGCATGATCAAGCCCAACATGGCCACCATGCTGGGTTTTCTCGCTACCGACGCGGGGATAGCGCGGGATCTGCTCGATCCCCTGGTCAGGGAAGCGGCGGATGCTTCCTTCAACTGCATTACGGTCGATGGGGATACCTCGACCAACGATTCCTTCGTGATGATCGCCAGCGGGCAATCCGGAGCTGCCTTTGTCACTGGACACGAGGCCGGTTGGGCCGAAGTCCGGGCCGCCATTGTCGGCGTGGCGGTCGAATTGGCCCAGGCCATCGTTCGCGATGGGGAGGGGGCCACCAAATTCATCACGGTGGCTGTCGAGGGAGGAGGGACGGTCGAGGAATGCCGCAAGGTCGGCTATGCGATCGCTCACTCGCCTCTGACCAAGACGGCCTTTTTCGCTTCCGACCCCAATCTTGGGCGCATCCTGGCCGCCATCGGCTATGCGGGCATCGTCGATCTCGACGTGGATCGTCTGCGGGTCTGGCTCGACGATGTGCTGGTCGCCGAAAACGGCGGCCGGGCGGCCACCTATCGCGAAGAGGATGGCGCCCGGGTGATGAAGCAAGCCGAAATCACGATTCGGGTGCATCTTGGCCGCGGCGAGGCGAGGGCGAACGTCTATACCTGCGACCTGTCCTACGACTATGTCAAAATCAACGCCGACTACCGCAGTTAGGGTGTCGGAATTCTTGACATGTCTCGCCGACACAACGGAAAATGCTTGATGGATCAGGGGTAACGGCTTGTTTTAAAATGTGGTCGTTGGTTTCGGTATAAGATTTGCTTAATTTTTGAGCTGGCCCGGGGCGGAATGAACCGGGTCGCAGGCTCCCGCGCAGCGGGAAAGGGTAACGATTCGATCAACTGGCCGTGACGTGGTTAGGGCCGGAGGATCGGGGATTGGGACAGCGGCGTTTGACGCGGTCCGGATCCGGGTTCGGATGACTGGCGGGGCTCAGGCTGCCGACGGTCGAGGGGGTAGTATGGCGCGCAATCCTAGTTTCAAAGTCCGCCGGGGAGCAATCCTGGCGTTTGCCATCAACTATGCATTCAGCAGCGTGGCATTTGCGCTGCCTCAGGGGGCGGTCGTCACCTCAGGCCAGGTGGGCATTACCCAGCCAACGTCCGGGACGATGAATATCACCGCATCCAACCGATCGGTGATCAACTGGAACCAGTTTTCAGTCGGTGCGGGCGAGTTGGTCCGCTTCTTCCAGCCCAGCGCTTCGAGCACCGTGCTCAACCGCGTCGTCGGCCAGGACATGTCCGTGATCTACGGAACCCTGCGCTCCAACGGACGGGTATTCCTGATCAACCCCAACGGCATCATCTTCGGCGCCGGAGCGGTGGTGGATACGGCGGGGCTGGTCGCTTCCTCGCTGCAGATGAGCGACGTCGATTTTACCTCCGGCAACTTGCGGTTCGGAGGCGATGCCGGCTCCGGAGCCGTGATCAACCAGGGCTGGATTCGCACCGGCTACGGTGGCGAAGTGGCCCTGATCGCACCGCAGGTTTCCAACAGCGGTGTGATCGAGACCCCGGGAGGGGGTATTCTCCTGGCGGCGGGCCAGAAAGTGACGGTCACCAGCATCCGCAATGCGGACGTGTCCTTCGAGGTCCAGGCGCCGGGGGATACGGCGGTCAATCTCGGCAAGTTGATTGCCGACGGCGGCGTTGTCGGCGCCTTTGCCGGGACGCTTAAGCACAGCGGGGAGATTCGCGCCAACTCGTTGTTGCGGGATTCCGGTGGGCAAGTCGTCCTGGCGGCCCAGCAAGATGTCGAACTGACTGCGGGCAGCACGGTTCATGCCGATGGTCGGCAGGGCGGATCGGTCAAAATCGCTTCCGCCACCGGGACGGCTCGGGTGGGCGGTGACGTTTCCGCCGACGGCAGTGCCGGTACGGGCGGGCGCATCGAAATCACCGGCGACCGGGTCTCGCTGGTCGGGGACGCGACCATCGACGTTTCCGGGACGGCGGGCGGCGGAACCCTCCTGGCCGGCGGAGATTGGCAGGGCAAGAATGCCGCGGTGCGCAACGCCTCGACGACCTTCGTAGGCTCCGATGTGACCCTCCGGGCCGATGCGACGGATTCCGGCGATGGCGGCAAGATAGTCGTCTGGTCCAACGGCAATACGCGATTCCTCGGAACCCTGAGCGCCCAGGGCGGCCCCAATGGCGGCAACGGGGGGAATGCGGAGGTTTCCGGCAAGGGCGACCTCCTCTTCGTTGGTGGCGCCCGCCTCGGTGCGCCCCAAGGAAATCTGGGAAATTTGCTGCTCGATCCCCTCGATCTCTTCGTCGATACCGTGGGTGGAATCATCCCCGGCATCATCGACGAGAGTACCGATTTTCCGAACAATACCGTGACCGTCTCTCCGGCGACCCTGGCTGCCATTTCAGGCAATGTCACCCTGTACGCGTCGCGGGATATGCGCTTCAACAGCGCAGTCACGCTCACCGGCGCCGGCCAGGGGCTTGCCGCCACGGCGGGCCGCGACCTCCAACTCGGGAGTACGCTGACGACCAATGGCGGCGCCGTCTCGCTGACCGCCGGTCGTAACCTGATCGGGTTCGGAACGCCACAGATCACCACCGGCGGTGGTGCGGTGACGCTCAACGCGCAGGTGATCGCGCCGACCTCCCCGCCGCCTACGCTAGTGTCCCAATCGTTGATTTCGATTACCGCTGGCACCGGTGCCGTGACCGCAACGGCCACTGCCGGTGGGCTGCGGCTTGCAAATGTCACCTCTTCGGGCAGCATCAATCTCAGTGCCGCAGCGGGCAATCTGACGTTTACCGGGCTGACTTCCACGGGCGCCGAAGTGCTTTCGGCGGCCGGTGGCTCAATCTCGGGCTCGTCGATCACAGCCGGGGGAGCGGTCTCCCTGACGGGCAGCAACGGGATCTTCGTGTCCAGTGCGAGTACCGGCGGCGGTGCCCTGACCGGTAATACTGCCTCGGGGTCGATAAGTGTGTCCAACGTCGATACCCGCCTCGGAGGTGGGCCTACGGGGGGGGCCGTGTCGTTCGTGGCGCCTTCTTCCTCAGTATTCGCGGGAACGGTTCAAGCGGGGAGCGGGGCGATCAGTCTGTCCGGGCGGAGCGTGTCGACTGGCACCATGACGACTACCGGCAATGTTGGCCTTACCGCGACTGCCGGCAGCATTTCCGCGACGGTGAATGAAGCGGCGTCGGTCACCGCCAACGCGAGCAATCCTTTCGGATCGTCTGTCTCCCTCTCCTCGACCAGTGCCACGACGGCCCTTAACGCCACTTCGGTGAGTGCGACGGCAACCAACCCCGGGTCTGCCGCTACGGTTCAGCTTTACGGCCTGAAGGGCGTCAATGTCGGAACGGTGACCGCCAATGCCGTCGTATCCAATTTCTACGGGCCGACCCCTGAGTACCAGAGCCGCAACCGAACCGTCACCATCAACGGCGACCAGGGCTCCATCCTGGCCATGGGGTCGACCTCGCAGGTGACCGCCACCAACGTGACCCTTCGGACGTCCCAGGGTTACGGCGGCGGTATCGGGTCGGTCGCCACGCCGCTTCGGGTGGATGTCGAGCGCTCATTCGATTTCCGCCCCAATGGCGAATTCAATGTGCAACTGGTAGGTAGCGGTGCCCCCAACAACGTCGATCTCACCATCGGCGTGGCGCCCACCGGGGCGAACTATGTCGGCACCCTGACCCGCGCCGGCGCGATCGCCCTCGACGTCTCTGCCAACGATGCGACGGTGACCGTCAACAATTTCAACGTCACCTCTGGGTTCAACACGCCCATCTACGGCCAGACCCCCGACATCTCCGTGTATGTCCCCAATGGCAACCTGACCGTGACTTCCATGGCAGTCCCGATGGGAGATCAGGTGGGTTTCGCCTCCTGTATCTTCTATTACTGCGGGGTTTCGATCCTGGGTATGCCCGTGTCTGTCGGTGCCAGCGGTAGCCTCGCCGTTGCGAGCTTCACCCGTCAGTCCGGCGGCACCTACGGCAAGACGACCAGTTTCTTCAGCAACGACAGCGCCGTGACGCTTGGCGCCATCTCCGGCAGCCGCGATTCGATCAACGCCTCTGCGGATACGGGCATTGCGCTGACCGGCAACTTGACCACCCTCGGTTCCGCATCGCTGACCAACTACAGTACCGGCGACATCGTCATCGGCGGTACGGGCATCAACACCGCCGGGGGCGGCACGGTGTCCGTCACCAATTACGGGTCGGGCGCCATTCGCGCCGCGGCCGACACCGCCGGTCTGGAAGTGACCGCCGGCGGCGCGGCCAATCTTTACGCCGCCAACATCGATACTGCCGGCTTTGTCAATCCGTTCGACGTCTCGGCGAATTCCGTCAGCCTGACCGGAGTGGGGGCATCCTCAACCATCGGCCACACCGGCGCGCCGGTCATCGCCAATACGACCAACCTGACCATTAACGCCGGCGGGAAATTCAATGTCGATACCGGCGCGGTCGACTTGATCAACCTGGGCGTGGCTGCGAGTCCCACTGGGGTGGGCACCGGCGGCCTGGCCCAGGTGGCGTCCAACGGCACTACCTACGGCTTCGCCAGCGACGGGAGCAATTTCACCCTCGCAAACTGGACGGCACCCGCCGCGCAATTTGCCGGTGGCACCCTGAGCTTCACCACCACCGCCGGCAACGTCACCCTCAACAATATCGACTTCTCCGCCAGCAATGGCAGTCTGAGTGTCCGCACCAACCAGTCAGGCACTGGGGACATCACCCAGACGGCGGCGTCGGTTCTCAATCTGGGCACCGGCACCCTGACCCTGGCGGCGGATCACAACGTGACTCTGGACAACGTTACCGCGGGCGGCATGAACGCCAATTATTCGACCGGCGGGGGATGCGAATACATAGGCTCCTTCTATTCCTGCGGGCTGAACGTCTTTGCTGCAGGCAACCTCATCGGCACCTCTCCGACAGGGATGTTCTCGGTAACTGCCCGCCACGGGATCACTACCGGCAATCTTGAACTGGCGAATTTCACCTTTGTATCCTACGCGGGAGGGATCACCACCAGTACCATCGGTACCTCCAGCCAGGCAGCCGGGGACGTCACGTTTACCGCCGGGAATGGTTACGGAGGTGGTTCGATCCAGACTGGAGCCATTGACGCCAGAGCGGTGGATTTCACCGCGGACCACGATATTGTCATCGGGTCCACCGAAGTCCCGCTGGCGATCAACGCCAACAATCCCGGGGCCTTGAGCGTTTCCTTGTCCGCAGGACATAGTTTCTTCTCGGTCGACACGACGTCGGTCGTCGTTGGCGATCTCAATGCAGCTGATGTCTTCCTTCAGGCGGGCGCCTACTATCGCAATGGCGTCGTTCGGGCCGGCGATATCAATGCCACTGCACCTGCCCCTGCAAATGTGGAGATTCGTGGCGACTATTCCATCACCACCGGCAGCCTCGACGCCAATGCGATCACAATTGGCGGCCAGTGTTGTTTGACCTACCCGGCCGTGAGTACCGGTGCCGTCGGCAGCAATCACCCGGGCAGTTCCGTTTCGATCTGGGGGAGCAGCGTCAATATCGGCGGACCGATCACCCTGGACACGGCTGGAACCGGTCAGTCTCTCTACCTCCAGGCGTATTCGGGTGACTTGACGGTGGGAGGTGCGATCAACATGGGCGCCGGTTCGCTTGACCTGCGCGCTTCCGGGAACAATACGCTGGGCGGGGTATTGAATCTCGGGGTCGGCACCGGAACAGTCTCCACGGCCTTGGTGACGGCGGGTGACACGATCTCTTTGGGCGGGGCAGTGACGGCGGAAAACGGCTCCACGCTTACTTTCAGTATGGGAAGTGGGACCAATCCCTTCAATTTCACCCGCATCGACGCCGGTGTTAACGGAACTATCAGCGTTAGCGCTCCCGCGGGGATCTGGCAGCAGCAATCGCTGGCCAGTGGCGGTGGGATTCTCGCAGGAACCGTGAGCCTAAGTGCCTCAGGCCCAAGTGGGTTCATTGACGGGTTGTTCGGCGTCGTTGATCTGCGGGAGGCAACCAGCATTACTCTCGACATCGGAGATAGCTCTGACATTTTCCTGAGTGGCGCCTCGGGGGCCAAGGAATTGACCAATCTGGACATCACCCGGAGAAAGAGCGGTGGATTCTTTTCCCTCAGTGATGGTGGCCCGTTCGGTGTTGAATTGAGCAATGTCTCAGGTCCGCAGACACTCACAATTTCGGCCATGACCGGTGGCGTGAACGTTGGCCTGAGCAATGGGGCTAGCGGCGCGCTGAACTTCCGCTATGTCAATGCCGATTCGGTCAATCCGGGCGTCTTCGGCACCGGTATCACGACCAACGGCGGATTTGCCAAGCTGCAGTCAGTGTCGGGAACCGTCGATACCGGCACCATCAACACCCTGGGTGCGGCTGGGGACGGCGCGGTGCTAATTCAGGCTGCAACAGGCATCACCGTTTCCAACGCGGTGAATGCGGGAGCCAGTTCTATCAGTCTGACCGTCGACGGAGGCAGCATCACCAAAGCCGGATCGGGTTCGCTGACGGCGAGTTCTGTGGACGCCAGCGCTTCTTCGGGGAATATCGGGGCCAGCGGGAATGCGCTACCGATCGCTGCAGAATCGGTGAGCCTCTTCGCATCCAAATCGACCTTCGGCGGCGATGTTTTCGCCAGTCTTACCGGAACGACTTCTCTGGATCTCTCAGCGCAGAACGGATTTACCGTCACCGACAGCGTCGATTTACAGAATCTGAGCTTGACCACCTATGGGACAGGCTCCGGCGCCACGAGCCTCACCACCACTGGCAACCAGACCTTCACGTTCGCGCGCAGCGGCACGCAGCTCGATATTGGCGCGATGAATTCGACTACGCCGCTGGCCAGCGTCGCGGTGACCGTCAATTCAGGGGATATCCGGGTCGTCGGCGCGGGATCCGGAACGAACGTCATCGATGCCCTTTCCTTGTACCTTTACGCCAACGGCAATCTGACCCTTGACGGAATAGGAAATGCACTCTTGCTGGTCAGCGATTCGCAGACCTTCCAGGCCAGCAACAATCTCCTGGTCACCGGTCGGGCGACACTGACATCCATCGGGGGGCAGACTTTCAACACGTTCTGCTGCAGCGGAGACATCCAGTTCGCCGCTTCCGGCGGCAATATCGTCGCCACAGCGGCCACGCAGACCTTTAACTCCGGGCGCGATATCATCTTCGCCGGCGGCGCCACCGGAAGCGAATCGGTGAGCGTCAGCGCGACTGGCAATCAGTCCCTCTACGCCAATCGCGATATCACCCTGCTCGGCGGTGCTGGAGATAGCTCGAGTGTAACCCTCCAGGTGACTGGAGTCGGGAATCAGTACCTGCAGAGCTTCGGGTCTATGGTCTTCGCAGCGGGCACGGGGGCGTTTTCCTCGGTCAATGTCGTCCAAAGCGGGTCTGGCACGCAAACCATGCGCTCTTATGGCAATGTCACCATGGCCGGTGGTGGTGGAGTCGGAAAGTCCGATTCGTCCGTCCTCGTTTCGACTTCCGGAGGTGGCCAGCAATGGATCTACGCGAATGGGGCGATGAGCTTTTCCGGTGGTGCGGGCGATAATGGCTTCGTCAAGGTGGCCAATACCGGCGGGGGAATCCAGCGCGTCGGTTACTCCTATTGCTGCGACCTTCCTACGGACAGCATCAATTTAAGCGGTGGCGATGGTGCCAATTCTTATGTGGAATTCTTTGCCACGGGTCGTCAGTTCGTCGAGACCAATGGCGGTACGCTGAGCCTCGCGGGTGGTATCGGTAGCGGGTCCTTCGTGCGCATTCAGACCACGGATACCGTCAGCGGCGGAACCCATCTTTCGAATGCCGCTCAGGTGATTGGTTACAGCTTCACCTACGATTGTTGCTCGGGCAACCAGTTCTCGACCATCAGCCTTCAAGGGGGGAGCGGCACGGGAGCCTTCGCCGAGATCCTCTCCGCCGGCTCGCAGCGGATTGCCGCCAATACCAGCATGTTGGTGACCGGGGGCTCGGCCAATGGCTCCTATGCCAAGGTGGCGGCCCTCAGCCAGGACATTCGGACCGGCAATACCACGCTAGCCGCGGGTACGGGCGATGCAGCCGATGCGCTGATTGTGGCGACCGGCACGGCGTCCGATGTCCCCGTTGCCTACTATTACCAGCAGTCCATCAACACCCTCCAGTATCTCGACCTGGGCAACCTCACCCTGACGGGTGCGGGGACTGCTGGCGTCAATGTCGCGTCGGCCAAGATCACTTCGGGGTACACCCAATTCGTCGATGCGGGGACCACTCTATTGACTGCCGGGGCAGGCCCGGCGTCGGTAGCGGAGATTACCGCGCCAAACGCCCAATATTTGCGCTTTGGCAACACCGTGCTCACGGGGGGCTCAGGTGTGGGCTCCAGGGCGCGCATCGAGTCCGGGGCTTCGCAGGAACTGTTCGGCGGTAGCCTGACGCTGCTTGGCGGCAGTGCTGCGGGCACTCAGGCGCTGGTCAAGGCGGCGAGCGGACAGACCATCGACATCGGCAACCTGACCATGACTGGCGGGACAGGAAATGCCGGTGCGGGTAACGATGCTTCGGCGTTGATCGTCAATGTCGCAGGGGCTCAATCCATCGATGGCAGCAATTTCAGCCTCAACAGCGGTGCTGATTTTGCTGCAGCGGTGATCCAGAATCTGGGGACTAGCCAGACCCTCTTCTCGGGCAACTTGACCATAGGAACGACTGCCGGAACGAACTCCGCGGCCACGGTGGGCGGGCTTTATGCCGGAGTAACCAACAGTGGAAGCGGAGCCCAGACTCTCCAGGCGAGTACGGTATCGATCAATAATGCCAATGCGCCGGGTACGATCGGGGTCCTGTCCGGGACCAGCCAGACGCTGACCGCCTTCGGGAACGTGAACGTCCAGTCCTCGGGAACTGGTACCACAGCGAAGATCGCGACCACAGGCGGAAATCAGATCGTCGGAGCATCGGGAACCGTGACCGTTCAGGTCACGGCCGGCGATGGTCTGGCGGCCATCGATGCGGTGACGGGAGCGCAGACCATCCGTGGGCGCAGTGCCAGCACCGCAGATGCCGGCGGTGTGTTCTCAACGAACAGCGCCAACAGCGGCATGCGCGTCCAGGTGACCGGCGGTTCGGGAGGAACGGCGCGAATTCAGAATTCCGGCGGAACTCAGACCCTGATTGGGAATTATCTTGATATCAAGACCACTGCGACGGGGACGGCTCTCGTCAATGCCAGCGGCGATCAGGCCGTTCATACGACAAACGGTACCGCCAATCCGGCCGGTAGCCTGCACGTTGCCGCGGTAGGCGGAGGCTCGGCGACCCTGAGCAGCGGAGGCGATCAGCTCCTCCAGATCGATTATCCTGAATTCGTCCAGGCGACTCGCGACGGTCACATCACCGTTGGCGATCCCACGGCGACAGGGAATTCAACCATCAGCGCGGCGGGAAATCAGAATATCTTTGCGCGTTTCATCAGCATACTCGGTGGAAATGCCGGCGGCGACGCGAAGATCGACGTGGCCGGCAACCAGACCATCAGTCTGGTTGCGTCGACGGCGACGCCCAGTGCTGGCATCAATGTCCAAGCGGGAGCGGGAGGCAAGGCGTCCATCGACCCCGTCGTTCAGACCATCGTGTCGGGCGGTCCGATCGACGTCCTCGCCGGAACCGCCGCCGCTGCCACGGCGTCTATCCTGGCGACCGGCGACCAGACGATCCTGGTAACGCTGGGCGACGTCACGGTGGCCGGTGGATCAGCCCTCGATGCCATCGCTCAGATTACGACTTCGGGCGCCAGCCAATTGATTGCGGCTGCGGGAACGATCAATCTGGTTGCCGGTACCGCCGGCATGAACGCGGATGCCATCGTCGGGGCCGGAGGCGGATCAGGCATCAACCTCTTTGCCTGTGGCGGAGGAACCTGCGTTTTGCCCAATCTGACCACCAATCCGTTTGCCAGCCTGACTTCCGACGCCGGGGTGTTCAGCAATCCGATTATCGTTCCGATCGGTAGCATATCCGGCCCCATAGCCGGTGCGGGGACCGATCTCCTGCCCTTCGATCCGACTTTCCTGCTCTTGGAAGGCTATATTTCGGCACCGGATGACGAGGAATCGGATCGTAAGTATCGGGAACGGGGCCTGGAGGTTTGCCGCTAATGCCAAGCTGGGACGGGGAGTGCAAGGTGAATTTGGGGAAGAAGACTTGGCTGGCGGCGGTTCTGGTCGTCATCTGTGGATTTGCGCTCGCCCAGGAAAAGGTTGGCGAGACGATTTACTCGGTCGGGATTGCGACGGCCCAAAAGCCGGGGGAGGCTCCGAGATTTCTGGTCAAGGGCGAGGGCTTCGGCCAGGGAGATGTGATCACCACAGGGAGTCGGGGATTCGCGGTCATTGGGTTCCAGGACGGAACCAAGATGACGTTGCGCCCGAATACTTCGTTCGCGGTGGACAAATTCTCGCAAAAACCCGGTGAGGAGAGCTTGTGGATGCGGCTGATCCAGGGAGGATTGCGGGCCATCTCGGGTGCCATCGGCAAGAGTCGTTCGGAAGCAATGCGGATCAATTCCCAAACTGCGACCATTGGCATTCGCGGCACCGAATTCGATGCTCGGATTTGCGGGGATGACTGTCGCAAGGAGCAGCAGTACGCCAAACCGGTCAAGGCGGCGGACGAATCCCAGATTGCGGTGGCGCGGCTCATCCAGTCGAAGGGGGCAGCAATGGCGGTCAGCCGGGAAGGCGATGTCCGTCGACTGAGCGTGGGCGCTGCACTCTACAACGGAGAAACAGTCAGGACCGGAAACGATTCCTGGGCGGTGCTGGCTTTCCGGGATCAGTCGAAGATCACCGTGGTCGCTTCATCGGACCTCAAGCTGGACAATGTGAAATATGTTCCCTCGCAGCCGGAAACCGACGCTTTTGCGGTGCGGCTGCTGCGGGGCGGTCTGCGGGCGCTGACAGGATTGCTTGGTAAGCGGAATCCCAATGCAGTGCAGTTTGGCACCGTGGTCGCCACCATCGGCATACGCGGTACCGGGGTCGATATCCGGATGGCCAGTCACTGTACCGAAATGGCGGCTGCCGGTTCCGCAGCGGCGCCAGGTGCAAACCCCGGGAAAAAGGGGAAGAAGGCGGCCAAGAAGAGTGCCTCTGCCTCGGCGTGTGCCGACAGTGCTTTCGCCTATACCTGGAGCGGTGCCGTCGGTCTGAACGGCGGGAACCATGACTTGTTGATCGAAAAGGATAAATCCGGCGTCTTCAATCCTCGGCGCGGTTCCCCGGAACTGCTGGCCAGCATCCCCCGCTTCTTCCTCGATGAGGAAGCCCCCCGGCCGGATCAGGTCGACGCTGATTTCGACAATCTCTTTGGCGTGCAGCGGGTCGATGTGTATGTGAATGGCCTGTACGTGGGGGTCAGACATGGTCATGTCGATATCGATGCCCCGGGGGGACACATCGACCTAGGGCTTTGGGAGACGGGTTATCTGCCGGACGGTGGCGGAAGACCGCTTCGCTTGTCTGAGAATCCCGGCTTCCTCTTCAACGACATCTATCCCGTTCCCGATGAGAATGCAGAAGACACCTTCCGCCTGATCGAACTGATCATTCCGGGAGGGTCATCCGATGGGGATGGCGGTGGCGGAATATGCGAACTTTATGGCAAGTAATCGGGCGAAACTAATGAGCTACAGGTTGATCAGGGGGGTGGGCACGGCGAGCCTGGGCTTGGCATGTGTCCTAGGGGCGTTTGCCCAGGAAACTGATAGTGCAGCGGTCTTACTCGATGTCAAACGCTTCGAAATTGTGGGTCAGAACCCGCTTTCGGCAGGCGAGACCGAGAAGTTATTGGCGCCCCACCTGGGAGCCAAGAGCGATCTGCGAGGACTGGAGGCGGCTTCGGCGGCCCTCGAACAGGAATTGCGCGATCAGGGGTATGCCTTTTATCGGGTCATTATCCCCGCTCAAAAGCCGGTCGATGGGGTCGTACGACTCCAGATCCTCAGTTTCCCGCTTGGTAAGGTGGCAGTGACAGGAAATCAGCATTTTTCCAACGAAAGCATTTTGCGTGCTCTGCCTGAACTGGAAATCGGGAAATCCCCCGATGTGGCCGAATTGTCCCGGCAACTGACCCTCGCCAACGAGCACCCTGCCAAACGCCTGTCACTGCTGTTCAAGGAAGGCGCATCGCGCGATACCATAGACGCCGATGTCCGTACCCGCGATCAGTCGCCGCAGCAGTTTTTCGTCAACCTCACCGCCCAGACTTCAGACGAATACAACCAGATCAATCAGAACACGGGGTACTCGCGGCTTACCCTAGGCTACCAGCGATCCGACCTCTTTGGGCTCGATCACGCCCTGACTGCGACCTACACAACTTCTCCCGAGGAGCCTTCCCGGGTCAAGCAGTATGGCCTCTTCTACTGGGTTCCCTTTTATGGCTACAACACCAGTCTGACGGCCTACTATGCCCGTTCGGACATCAATACCGGCACCATAGGGACGGAGTCCCTGAGCTTTGCGGTCAACGGCCAAGGCAAATTCTGGGGCTTGAAGCTCAATTACGCGCTACCAAAAATTGGCGAAACCATCCAAAACTTGTCGTTGGCAGTGGACGATAAGTTTTTCCACAGCGGAGTTATCGTCGACGTGGCGGTGGAGCCGATCGCCGACGTACGCAGCCGACCGCTTTCTTTGCGCTACTCAGCGCGCTACGACAAGACCTGGGGGTCGGTGGGGGGCTATGTCGAGTATTCCCGCAACCTCTCCGGAGGCGAAGCGAATGACAACGATCATTACGAAGACAGCCGCAGCAGTTCGAGCGGAACGGCCCGGGCCAGTTGGCACGCCTATCATCTCGGGTTTGATGCGACCTACGCGTCCGAAAATGGCTGGGGACTGTCTGCCAAAGCCCGCGGTCAGTACGCAAATAAGCCCCTCATCTCTGGCGAACTCTTCGGCCTTGGCGGCGTAGGATCAGTTCGCGGTCTGCGGGACCGGGAATTTGCTGGAGACCAGGGCGTGACCTTGAGCTTCGAAGCCATCGGTCCGGCGCTCGTCGATACCCTGAGACCCGTGGTGTTTTACGACTGGGGCGAGGCCCATCTGGTGGCGCCGCTCTCCACGACGCTCGTCGGAGACTTGCATCAGAAGGCCGCCAGCGTCGGCATCGGTGCGCGCTGGCAGTGGCGAAACCAGCTTGATTTGAGTGCCGATCTTGCCCGGGTCGTCGATGGCGTCTCCGGAAGTGGAACGACTCCCGGCACGCCTGCCGGCCATACGAAGCTGAACATGTCCTTGTTCTATCGCTTCTAGAGCGGGATTGCGGCAAGCGGAATCGAACCCGGATTTCCGTCCGGTAACGCTGGGCCGCAAGGCAGGATTGTCAGGAACGGCATGTTGACGCGGTAGACCCGCTAGCACGCCATGTTGTTGCTAGAGTCGGCGAGTAAGCTGCTCAAGCGCGAGAATGGCTTCCCTATTGCTCCAGGAAAAACACATCGCCGCAGCCTCCTTGGCGGAAAGCCATCGCCATGCTCGGTGTTCTCCGGGAGAGAGCCTGGGTGGATTCCGATCTTCCAGACAGAGCGAAAAAACGTGCTCGATATTCTCAGTCACTCCCGGAGCATAGCGATGGCGCCATTCCGGAAAGATCTCATAACGGTGGTTGAGCTTCCAGTCTACAAGATCGGATTCGCGGACCTGAAATCCCGTCTCTTCGGCGACTTCCCGGCGGGCGGTCGCCAATAGCGACTCCTGCTCTTCGCGGCTGCCGGTCACGCTCTGCCAGTAGCCGGGATGAGCTGCGCGCTCCAGGAGCAAGACGTCGAGGCTTGACGTGTGAATGACGACGAGGACTGAAACCGGTTGCTTGAAGGCGGTCATCCGCCAGTGAATTCTGGAAGGTCCATCGGCCCGTTCTCGATGAGAACCCAAAGAGGGCTACGCGAGGTCCGCCTTTCTACGCACGCCCCGGAAAGCACTTTTAGCAGGACGGCGTAGTCCCGGGCCTTGGCATCCCTCCACCCAGCATGTCCCGTAATGACGATCGCCTGACCCGAACCGGAAGACAGCTCCGCATCTCCGAGGCAGTCTGCGAGTCCGTCGAAACTTGCTCCATACCACTCAGGAAAGTCGGCCGACTGCCCGATCCTGCGCAGGACCTCTCCCGTCTCACGGGTACCGCTTAACTCTGCAACGCAAACGGAAAGCATTCTACGCCTGGCCTCGGCGAGGACTTCAGCACGGCTCGCCGGAGATATCCGGTAGATTCCGCTGCGCGAGGGATGGGTGAAGGGGTAATGATCCATAGGCTATTCGCGGATACGTCGGAAGCTGCGGTAATGGTCGCCGGTGTAGAAGTACTCTCCTGAATTCCCTGCCACGATGCGCCGCGGGCCGCGGTCGGACCGGCCCGGTGTGCGGACGGTATATTCCCGGTAGTAGCCCCGCGGTCGGGCTGGGAGGCGCCGCTCATAGTTGCCGAACACGACGCCATCTCTGGCGTGCGGGAAGGGGCCGCCCTCCCGGATGAGCATCAGCGTCTGGCGGGCTTCTGGCGGGAGCTCGCCAAGCCGGACAACGTCCAGGTGGTCCTCTCGGGCCAGGCCCACCAGACTGGCCAGGGCCAGCCATGCCACCAGGAATACCCGTAGTCCCATGCAGGCAAGGCTACGCCGAGTCGCCATCAGGCAGCGCTGCCGACCTCGACCTGAGTCTCCACTTTCTGGCGTAAGCGGATATGGAGCTCGCGCAACTGCTTCTCGTCTACGCCGCTCGGGGCGTCGGTGAGGAGACACTGGGCGCGCTGGGTCTTGGGGAAGGCGATGACATCGCGGATGGACTCGGCGCCAGTCATCATCGTCACGATACGATCCAGGCCGAAGGCGAGCCCGCCGTGTGGGGGAGCGCCGTACTTGAGCGCGTCGAGCAGAAAGCCGAACTTGGCCTGCTGTTCCTCGGGGCCGATGGCCAGGGCCTTGAAGACGGTCTCCTGGACGTCAGCGCGGTGGATACGCACCGAGCCGCCACCGATTTCCCAGCCGTTGAGGGCCAAATCGTAGGCTTTGGCGAGGCATTTACCGGGATCGCTGGCGAGCAGCGCCACGTGGTCGTCCTTGGGGCTGGTGAAGGGATGGTGGCAGGCCACCCAGCGCTTGTCGTCCTCGTCGTATTCGAACATGGGGAAATCCACGACCCAAAGAGGTTCCCAGGCCTTCCCGTTGAGGTAGCCCTTTTCGTGACCGAGCTTGACGCGCAGCGCCCCGAGGGCG
The DNA here is from genome assembly GCA_035345935.1 of Rhodocyclaceae bacterium. Classification (GTDB taxonomy): domain Bacteria; phylum Pseudomonadota; class Gammaproteobacteria; order Burkholderiales; family Rhodocyclaceae; genus SSSZ01. The sequence goes on from DAORDK010000016.1 coordinate 39,364, forward strand.
TCGTTTACCACCTTGGCCTTGTCGGCGCCGAAGAAGATGAGGTCGCCGGATTGGGCACCGGTGCGCTCGACGATGGTCTTCAGGGCCTGCCCGTGGAGGTTCTTGACGATGGGGCTCTGCAGGCCGGTCTCATTGAGCTGGGTGACATCGTTGACCTTGATGTAGGCCAGTCCTTTGGCACCATAGATGCCGACGAACTTGGTGTATTCGTCGATCTCGCCACGGGACAGGCTTGCCCCGCCCGGTACGCGCAGCGCTGCGACGCGGCCTCCCTCGCTGTTGGCAACTCCGGCGAAGACCTTGAAGGGTACGTCCTTGACGGCATCGGTGACTTCAGTGAGTTCCAGGGTGACGCGCAGGTCCGGCTTATCGGAACCGAAGCGGTTCATGGCTTCGGCGTACGGCATGCGGGGGAAGGGGTTGGGCAGGACGACGTCGATGGCGTCCTTGAAGACGTAGCGGATCAGTTCCTCAATGAGACCGGTGATCTCCTGCTCGGTCATGAAGGAAGTTTCGATATCGACCTGGGTGAATTCGGGCTGGCGGTCGGCGCGCAGATCTTCGTCGCGGAAGCACTTGGTGATCTGGTAATAGCGGTCGTAGCCCGCCACCATGAGCAATTGCTTGAAGAGCTGGGGTGATTGGGGTAATGCGAAGAATTGGCCTGGATGGACACGGGAGGGCACCAGGTAGTCGCGGGCGCCTTCCGGGGTGCTCTTGGTGAGCATGGGGGTCTCGACGTCGATAAAGCCGTTGCCGTCGAGGAAGCGGCGGAAGGCGCGGGCGGTCTTGTAGCGCAACATCAGGTTGTTCTGCATCTGCGGGCGGCGCAGGTCGATGACGCGATGGGTCAGGCGCACGTTTTCGGAAAGGTTTTCCTCATCGAGCTGGAAAGGTGGGGTGACCGAGGGATTGAGCACCTCGATCTCGTGGCACAGCACCTCGATTTCGCCGGAGGCGAGATTGGCGTTGGTCGTTCCGGCCGGGCGAGGGCGCACCTTGCCGGTTATCTTGAGGCAGAACTCATTCCTCACGGATTCGGCGACCTTGAAGGCATCGGCGCGGTCAGGGTCGCAGACTACTTGCGCCAATCCCTCGCGGTCTCTGAGGTCGATGAAGATCACGCCCCCGTGGTCGCGGCGGCGGTGGGCCCAGCCGCAAAGGGTGACGATCTGGCCGTCCAGGGTGGCGTTGAGTTGTCCGCAGTAATGGCTACGCATGAAGCTTTTCCGTTTTTGGGGTTGGCGGGGCGGGGCGGCGGTGATGCGCCGGAGGCGCGACCACGCCCATGGAAATAATGTATTTGAGGGCTTCGTCCACGGTCATGTCGAGTTCGATCACGTCCTCGGTCGGCATCATAAGGAAAAAGCCCGAGGTCGGATTTGGGGTCGTGGGCACATAGACGCTGACGTAGGTCCCATTGAGGTGGTTGGCGACGTCGCCGCCGGGTTGGCCGGTGAGAAAACCAATGGTCCAACTGCCGGACCGCGGGTACTCGACCAGGAGCGCCTTGCGAAAAGCATTTCCGTTGGGTGCGAATAAGGTGTCGGAAACCTGTTTGACGCTGTTATAGACCGAATTGACAACAGGAATCCGGGCCAAGAGCTTTTCCCACCACGAGACAAGTTTCTGACCGATGAAATTGGCGGTAAGAAAGCCGGTGACAAAGATCATCAGCAGGGTGAGGAGCGCGCCTGCGCCGGGTATCGGAAAACCAACCAGTTGCTCGGGATGAAATGACGCCGGAAGCAGGCGTAGCGACTGGTCTAGGGTGTTGACGATGAGCGACAGCACCCAGGCCGTGATGACCAGGGGGACCCAGATCAGGAGTCCGGTAATGAACCAGCGCTTGATCAACTGCCGGCGCACGCACAACCTCCGGTGCCGCCTTGGCAAGGTGGCGGATTGTCGGGCTTGGGTTCCGCGGGTTTTGCGGCGGCGGCCCCGCCGCCCTTGAAGTCCGTGGCGTACCAGCCGCTGCCCTTCAACTGGAAGCCGGCAGCGGACAACAGTTTGTGGTAGCTGTCCTGGCCGCATTCCGGACACAAGGTCAGTACCGGGTCGCTCATCTTCTGCAGGTGTTCCTTTTGGAAACCACAGGCGTCGCAGCGATATTCGTAGATCGGCATGGGAATCCTCCAAA
>DAORDK010000017.1:0-39926 GCA_035345935.1 Rhodocyclaceae bacterium
ACGGCCGGCATCACGACAGTGGCGACGTTCGCCGTGCTGGGCTGGTAAAACGGTCTCTACAGTCCAGCTCCGGGAATCTCTTGCGAATGGCTCTGAGTGCCCGTTCTGCGGCGGTCTCCTGTGCCCGCGCCAGGTCAAACATAGAACGAACGGGGTGTTCGGCCACCGGAAAAGACTTGACTCCCAGCGCCCGCTCAATGGCGAAGCGAACCTTAACGGTCGGAATCAAGACCTCGCCTGGCTCTAAAAAAATGACTACGTTTTTTTTCATGCTGCACACCTTCATGTGCCCTTCGGATTAGGTGCCACCCCCAGGCCGGTGAAGGGACCGGCTTTTCGCTCCGTCGAGCTAGGGGGCGGCGTACTCGATCACAGAACCTTCAACAGCTCCTCGCACTCGTCGGCAAGACTGGTGCAGGTCCAGAGGTAATTCTGTTTTAGGTCATCGTTCAGAAGTTTGTGCGTTTCCTACCCCTCGCCGATAACCGAGTGGAGCAGCGCCGATAGTTGGCCAATCCGGGCGTCTAGTTGGTCCAGTGCAGGGCATCGCGCTTGTCGATATCTTCAACCAATTGATACACGGGTGAGGCGGTGAAGGTGAGGATGGTAGGATCTTGGGTAGCCATTTCGTAACTCCTGTCAGTTGCGTGGTGGTTAGGGTCGGTCGGTGGTTCCAGCACCGCCCGGCCCGCTTGCCTCAGATACGCTCAGGCGGCGGGTACTGCTTTCAGTCCTGGCTTGGCACCATCCTTCGGTTGTTTGATGTCTGCCTGTTCCAGAATCCAGCCCTCTATCTTGGTATGCCATTGGCGAAGCAGGTCCAGCGGGCGGCGGCGGTAGTGCTTTTCGGCAATGGCACTCGGTTTATGGCCCATGATTTGCGCCGATATGCCGGCAGGGCATTCCACCCATTCGGCCAGCGTTCCAAAGGAGCGGCGCAGGCCGTGAAGGGAGAGGGCGGGCAAACCCGCTGCATTAAGTGCCTTTACGTGGCCGATTCGCGGCTCTTGGAGTCTTCCTGACGCAGCGGTGGAGCTGCTGAATACCCAAGGATTCGGTACGTGCTTCCCGTCCTTCTCCATCGATCTTCTGGGCAGTAGCGCGAGGAGCGAGGCGACGTAGGGCGTCAGGGGTATGGTGCGCTCTCCTTCAACCTTGTCGCGTATCGTTAGACTTTTCCACTGAAAATCTACGTCCTCCCAACGTAGGCCAGCCAGTTCCTCACGCCTTGCGCCGGTCAGCAGAAGCGCCTGCAGGTACGCAGCGTGAACGGGGTTATGCAGCTTCCGCACATGCTCGAACCAGAGCGGTAATTGCTCTCGTTGCAGGCAGTCGTCCTTAGCCGACTTCTTTGGGAGTTCATCACGCACTAGGCGTGATGCGCAGGCGTCGCCATTGGTCTGAGTTCTGTGATCAGGATGCTCGGCACACCAATTGATGAAGGCGCGCAGCAACCGGAACGCCAGGGCGGTATTGGTCGGACGTTTAGCTACCTCGTCCTTCATCCACGCTGCCACTCGGGCAGCATCGATATCCTTCAATGGCCTGGACAGCAACCCGTAGAGTGCGCCCGGTTCCGTAGTATCGCCCTCCCCTTTCTTTCTTCCTCTGGTCTTTGGCTTGCCACCAGCGTCAACAAACCGGAGATGGTCGGCGAGGGTCCGGTCACCCCATTTTTTCGTCCGGGCGGCGATGTACTCATTCCAGACCTCAAATGCCGGCATCTCGGCCGCTTTCTCGGCAGCGCGCCTCGCCATCACCTCCTGTACTAATTTGCGTGCTTCTTCCCTGGGGTCGATGCCGTTGTTCGTTTTGCTTTTAAGCTCCGTCGCCTTCTTTTTGGCCTCGCCGAGCATTACTGTGCGGACGTCACCGATAGTTAGGCGAAAGCTCCTGCCGTACAACCATCCTTCAAAAATGTAGGACTTATTGCCGGCAGCCGTGACACGTAGCCCCAGACCCGGCGTCTCATCGTCCCAGAACAAGGTTTGGTTTTTTCCCGGCTCGCATCTAAACCGAGCAACCCGCTCCGACGTGAAACGTTCCCTTTTTGCCATGCTGCCTCTCGTCATGTAGGGGCCGTGTAGGGGCCATGTAGGGATTTTAGGGCAACAGAGAGGAATGTCAATCTACGGATCAATGTAGGGGAAGAGAGCGAATACACGAGCTATAGTGGCTTTTCAGCGTTTGTGTCAGGAATGAATCAACGTCGCGGAATCGAATTTTTTACGGACTCTTAATCCGTAGGTCGAGTGTTCGAATCACTCACGACCCACCAGAATTCAGACGGCTCTCCGCAAGGAGGGCCGTTTCATTTTGTAGGGGCGGGCCGCGCTCTTGAGTGGCTTTCGGGATAGTCATGGGCATTGCCGCGCGATAAATGAAAAGCCGCCGGACCGGATGGGTCGGGCGGCTTTGGTGTTTCTGGTGGTGATGGGCAGAATCGAACTGCCGACCTATGGGTTATGAATCCATCGCTCTAACCGTCTGAGCTACATCACCACACAATGAGGGCGCGCATTATAGTTTGGCCGCGCAACCGGGGTCAACGGCGCGACGCTGGGCTATAATCCCGGCATGCCTATTCCAGCCGCCATTGCCGCCGCCATCGTCAACAGCGTGATGAATGCTGTTACCCAGATGCCGTCCGCACCTCCGCAGGCGAATTCGCAGCAGACGGCAGTCATTGCCCTGGCCCGTAGCTTTCCCGAAGACTCCAAAGCCGGTGAGCTGCTCCCTCCCATCCAGAGGGAGTTGCAAATCAGCGGAAAAACCCTGTTTGCGGCCCCGGGCCTCCAGATTCGCGGCCCAAGCAACCTCATCGTCATGCCGAATACAGTCCAGACCGCGCAGAAGATTCGTTACCAGCTCGACCCCACGGGCAACGTCTTCCGGATCTGGATCCTTTCCGCCGCCGAATTGGCGGCCGCCAATTCCCAGTAGTTCCGCCTATGCCTAAAAAGTTGTTCATCCGCACCTTCGGGTGCCAGATGAACGAGTACGATTCGGACAAGATGGCCGACGTGCTCGCCGCCGCCGAAGGCGTCGTCAAGACCGACCGTCCCGACGACGCCGACATCATTCTGTTCAACACCTGTTCGGTAAGGGAGAAGGCCCAGGAGAAGGTCTTCCACGATCTGGGCCGGGTCAAGCACCTCAAGCAACAGAATCCCGACCTGATCATCGGTGTCGGCGGTTGCGTCGCCAGCCAGGAAGGCGACGCCATCGTCGCCCGGGCGCCTTATGTGGACGTGGTCTTCGGTCCCCAGACCCTGCATCGCCTGCCCCAGCTCATCGCTGAGAGGAAGGCCAAGGGCAGGGCCGCGGTGGACATTTCCTTCCCCGAGATCGAGAAATTCGACGCCCTGCCGCCGGCCGAAGTGAAGGGCGCCGCCGCTTTCGTCTCGATCATGGAGGGGTGCTCCAAGTTCTGCACCTTCTGCATTGTTCCGTATACCCGAGGGGGCGAGGTGTCACGCCCCTTTGCCCAGGTGCTCACCGAGGTGGCCGATCTGGCGACCCACGGGGTCAAGGAAGTCACCCTCCTCGGTCAGAATGTGAATGCCTACCGGGGGGACATGGACGGCGCCGAGGAGAAGGCCGATCTGGCCCTGCTGATCGAATACATTGCCGAAATACCGGGAATCGAGCGTATTCGCTACACCACCTCCCACCCGCGGGAGATGACGCAGCGCCTGATCGATACCTACCTCAGGGTACCGAAACTGGTCTCCCACCTGCATCTGCCTGTCCAGGCGGGCTCCGACCGCGTTCTGGCAGCCATGAAGCGGGGGTATACGGCTCTCGAGTACAAATCCATCGTCCGCAAGCTACGGGCCGCCCGGCCCGATATCGCACTTTCCTCGGATTTCATCGTCGGCTTCCCCGGCGAGACCGACGAGGATTTCGAAAGAACCATGAAACTCATCGACGATGTGGGTTTCGATACCTCGTTCAGCTTCGTCTACAGCCCGCGACCCGGCACGCCCGCCCTCGAATTGGCCGACGACACGCCGGCCGCAATCAAGTCCGCCCGCCTGACCCGCCTGCAAAAGCGCATCGAGGAACAGGCCCAGGTCATCAGTCGCGCCATGGTCGGCAGCGTCCAGCGCGTGCTGGTGGAGGGCCTGTCCAAGAAGGACAATCATGAATTGGCGGGCCGCACCGACAATAACCGGGTGGTGAATTTCGTCGGCAACCCCCGCTTGATCGACACTTTCGTCGACGTTCGCATCACCGGGGCCCTGCCCCACAGCCTGCGAGGCGAGATTGTCGTCCGCGAAAGCTAATGTTCCGCCGAAGTCGCGGCCGGTCGATCTGGCCCTGGCCCCGGTGGACAACGCGCTGCTCGCCAATCTGTGCGGCGCCCTGGATGAGAATATCCGTCAGATCGAGACCGCCTTCGACGTCGCCATCGCCCGCCGCGGCGAGCGCTTCACGATCCGCGGCGACAATGCGGCACGAGCGGCCCAGACCATCGAGCACTTCTACGCCCTGGCCCGCAACCCGCTGTCGGTAGACGAAGTGCAACTGGGCCTCATCGAGCTGACCAATGCCCCGGTGCGCCGGGTCTCTGCCGGCGAAAGCCCGGTCGACGGCCCCCAACTGGTCACCCGCAAGGCCGAGCTGCACGGCCGTACGCCTCGGCAGATCGAGTACCTGAAAGCCATCCAGGCCCACGACATCACCTTCGGAATCGGCCCCGCCGGCACCGGCAAGACTTATCTGGCCGTCGCCAGCGCCGTCGATGCCTTCGAGCGCGATCTGGTGGAACGCATCGTCCTCACCCGACCGGCGGTGGAAGCGGGCGAGCGTCTCGGCTTCCTGCCTGGCGATCTGGCCCAGAAGGTGGATCCCTACCTGCGCCCGCTCTACGACGCTCTCTACGACCTCATGGGCTACGACCGGGTGAGCAAACTCTACGAAAAAGGCGCCATCGAGATCGCACCGCTGGCCTTCATGCGCGGCCGCACGCTCAACCACGCCTTCATCATCCTTGACGAAGCGCAGAACACGACGCCCGAGCAGATGAAGATGTTCCTCACCCGCATCGGCATCGGCGCCAAGGCAGTCGTCACCGGAGACCTGACCCAGGTGGATTTGCCGAAAGGCCAGAAGAGCGGGCTGAGAGAGGCCCGCGAGGTCCTGCAGGAGGTGCGTGGCTTGGCCTTCACGGAATTCCTCAAAGAGGACGTCGTACGCCACCCCTTGGTAGCCCGCATCGTCGCCGCCTATGAATTGCATCATGGCAACTCCCAGAAGACTTGACCTTTCGGTGCAATACGCCTGCAACACCGCCGGACTACCCTTGCGGGATGATGTGCGGCGCTGGGCCCGGGCGGCGTTGACGGGCGGCGGCACGGTGGTCATCCGCTTCGTAGACGCCGAAGAGGGGCGCGCCTTGAATCGAGACTACCGGGGGAAGGATTACGCCACCAACGTGCTTTCCTTCCCTTATGAGCGCGAACCCAGGATTTCCGGCGACATGGTGATCTGCCCCGAGGTGGTATTTCGCGAAGCAGCAGAGCAAAACAAGCCGCCCAAGGCCTGCTACGCCCATTTGGTGGTGCATGGTATGCTGCACCTTCAAGGCTGGGACCATGATCGCGACGCGGACGCTGCCGAGATGGAAGCAGAGGAAATCAGGATTCTTGCCGGCCTGGGTTTTCCGGACCCCTATCGAAACGAGGAGAGCTAGGAGTGGCGGATAGTCTGCACTCCCCGCCCCCCGAGCCTCCCCCTTCACCCGACCATGGATCCTTCCCCTAGTTTGCAAAAACCCGGGTTGCTTGAACGGCTTTCCTCGCTGCTCCTGCGCGAGCCCGAGGACCGCGAACAGCTCATACGACTCTTGCACTCGGCCTACGAGCGCAACCTGATGGATGCCGACGCGCTGACCATCATAGAGGGCGCGCTGGCCACTTCCGAAACGCGCGTCACCGACGTCATGGTGCCGCGCGCCCAGATGGACGTGGTCGATGTGGACGATCCCATAGACGACATCATTGCGGTGGTGATCGACGCCGCCCATTCCCGCTTTCCGGTCATCGACGGCGATCGCGACAAAGTCCTGGGGGTCCTCCTGGCCAAGGACCTGTTGCGGCTCCACACCGAGAAGGATTTCGACCTGCGGGACTGGCTGCGACCGGCGGTCTTCATTCCCGAATCGAAACGGCTCAATGTCCTGCTGCGGGAATTCCGGGTTTCGCGCAACCACATGGCCATCGTGGTCAACGAATATGGCGGCGTCGCCGGTTTGGTCACCATCGAAGACGTTCTCGAGCAGATCGTCGGCGACATCGAAGACGAATACGACTTCGACGAAGCCCACGACAACATCCGTCTGGACGCCTCCGGCCGCTACCGGGTGAAGGCCCGTACCGAGATCGTCGATTTCAATGCTGCCTTCGGCACCGCGTACTCGGATGAAGAATGCGACACGGTGGGCGGACTGGTCCTGCGCTACCTGGGGCGCGTTCCGAAGCGCAACGAGGTGATGGAAATCGACGGCACGCGATTCCAGGTGCTGCGAGCGGACAGTCGCCGCCTCTATACCCTGCTGGTAGACCGCCCGACACCCAAATCCAGTGTCGAATCTCCGACTGCCTGAACGTCCCGGGCGCCGCCTTGCGCTGGCAATGCTGGCCGGGGGACTCGGGGTTGCCTGTTTCGAGCCCTTTGGGCTGTTCTGGCTGGCGCCGGGGGTACTCGCACTTCTCTTCCTGCTGTGGTCAGGAGCGGCAACGCCGGGGCGAGCGGCCGCCGACGGCTTCGCCTTCGGCCTGGCCTTCTTTCTCGGCGGAGTCTCGTGGATCTACGTCAGCCTTTCGGTTTTCGGCGGCATGCCGATCTGGCTTGCGGCTCCGGCGACTTTGCTCTTCTGCGCCGCCATGGGCCTTTACCCTGCCCTCTGCGGCTGGGCCTATCGCCGCTGGCGGCCCGCGGGCGCAATCGGGCAGGCCCTGGCCTTTGCGGCGTTGATCGCCCTGACCGACTGGTTGCGGGGCTGGCTGGGCACCGGGTTCCCCTGGTTGGCTTGGGGCTACTCCCAGGTACCGCCCAGCCCCTTGGCGGGCTACGCTGCCTTGCTGGGCGTCTATGGCTTGAGCTTTCTGCTCGCCCTCGCCTCGGCGCTGCTCCTCCACCGAACGGCAGGTCTGTTCGCCGCCGGGATACTGGCAGCCTTAGGGTTTGGGCTTGGCCAGATCGAGTGGACGAAGCCCTTCGGCGAGCCGGTCACGGTAGCCTTGTTCCAGGGCAATGTACCGCAGGAGACCAAATGGCGACCCGAACACTTTTTCGCCACCCTGGCCCACTACCGTCAACTGGTCGCCGATCATCCTGCGCGCCTCGCCCTGTTGCCGGAAACCGCGGTTCCCGCGTTTCTGGATGCGGTCCCGCCGGAATACCTCGCAGAATTCAAGCAATTGGCTCTGGCAAACGACGGCGACCTTCTCTTCGGCACGGTGACGGGCGAACCGGAACACTACCAGAACAGCGCGGTAAGTCTGGGGCGCTCGGCCACCCAAGTCTATAGCAAATCCCATCTGGTCCCCTTTGGGGAGTTCATCCCTCCGGGGTTTTCCTGGTTCTTGCGCTGGGCCGACATTCCCATGTCGCAGTTTTCCCGCGGTCCGGTCGATCAAGCGCCGTTGGATCTCGCCGGCCTGAAGCTGGCGGTGGATATCTGCTACGAAGACGTCTTCGGCGAAGAGATCATCCGCAGCGTTCCGGCAGCCGGCGTGCTCGTCAATCTGTCGAATACGGCTTGGTATGGGCGCTCGTTCGCCCAGCCGCAGCACCTCCAGATCGCGCGCCTGCGCGCCCTGGAAACCGGCCGGCCCATCCTGCGGGCAACCAACACGGGTATGACGGCTGCCATCAACCCCGACGGACGCGTCGCGGCAAGCCTGCCGGCATTCACGCTAGGCGTGCTAGAAACCCGAGTACGCCCCTACGAAGGCCTGACGCCCTACGTCCGTTGGGGCAACTACGGATTTCTGGCCCTCGCGCTCGTTGCCCTGGCCGCAAGTCGCGCCATTGGGCGCTGAGAGACGTCAGACGTTGCCGCGCAAACGCTGGGCCGCTTGTTCCAAGCGTTGTTTCTCAGCCAAAACCTTGCCCGAGTAGCGGCGATCCGGGTCGCTCAAGGCTCCGCCGAATTGCTGCAAACCTTCCGCAACGTCCCCGTACCGCTGGATAGACTCCTTGAGGACTTGGGCACCGACCAAAACGTTCGTATGGGGATCGAAGAAAGGCAGGCTCCCAGCGGCGTCCGGCAGTTTATCCCGGTGGTAGCGAGGAAGTACCTGCATGAGGCCCTGCGCACCGGCTGAGCTTTGGGACAGGGGATTGAACCCCGATTCGACGCCGATGACGGCGATGATCAGCAGAGGATCGAGACGCAGATTCCGCCCAACCGACTGAGCGGTGGCAAAAACCGGTTCAAGGGCCTCGGTCGACACCCGGTAGCGACGGCTGACGTAATCCAGAGCCCCGCGCATGCGCGGGGACAGGTTCTCCCGCGAGGGCTCGGCCTCACCCGATTCGTCGGCGACCAGCCCAAACCTGACGGCCAGCACCTCCGGGATCAGCGAACGAGCCCCGTCCAGCACTCGGGCATTGCCGTTGTAGAGACTGATGACCCCGATGATCAATATGGTACCGGCAGCCATGAGGGCAGCCTGAAATAGTGTCATTACGACTGACGTGACGCGCAGCATCGTAGGCGGTAAAACAGCCGTTGCGATCATGCGATTCTCCTTCACTGTTGCCACCGACGAGTTTCCTCACCGGCGTACGGTTACAGGGGATGCGACATTGGCGGAACCGGCGAGTCCTTAGATTCGAGGCCGGGCGGGGTAGAGAGAGATGTTTCTGGGTAACCACCCGCGGCCGATGTTGCATTGCAGCACAATTGCAGTGTATTGATTTTGTTCATTCTTGTCAAATCGTACCCGGAGCAATGGCAGATGGATGATGCAATGCCGCATCGCAAGCGGCGCGCTGCGGGAAACATTCTTCTCCCCGGCCTGCACGACCCCAACCTCCGCGAGGGCCGCCGAATAGTCGTATTCCTTTGCAATAAATGCGGCGGAAAAGCTATAGTGCCCCGATGCTTTTCGGGCTCCAGTTCTTTCGCCTTTGCCTGTGCCTTTTCCTCCTGGCCGGAGCCACGGTTCAGGTGCGGGCTGCGGACTTGGCCTTGGTCTTGAGCGATGCAGGCGGAGTGTATGGAGAATTCGCGACCTCGCTGCAGCACTATCTGCAGGGATCGGCCTGGCGGGTCCGATGGACGGGAGCCGTTGAGTCCCTAGACCCCGCCGCCGCCCAGGCCGACCTCCTGATCGCCGTGGGCAGCGAGGCTGCCCGCGTCTGTGTCCGACGCGGCGAAGGACGCCCGATCATCGCCACCTTGCTCCCAAGGCAGGCTTTCGAGCGGATCGCAAGCGAACTCGGTCGCACCCGAGCCCCCCTGACGGCGATTACCCTTGACCAACCCTTGACGCGCCAGATCGCTTTTCTGCGAACGATTCTTCCCGAAAAGACTCGCCTGGGGCTCCTGACCGGCGCCGACAGTCGCAATCTCCTTGCGCAGGTTCGGCAGGCCGCCAGCCAGAGTGGCCTGACTCTGGAGAGCGAGGATGTGGATACGGACGAAAGTCTGGTCACCGCGCTCGGACAACTCTTCAATCGCAGCGACGTGCTCTTGGCCCTTCCCGATACCGGAATCTATCGTCGAGACAACGTGCGCACAGTCTTGCTCACATCCTTCCGCCACCAGAAGCCGGTAATCGGATTCTCCCAGGCCTTCGTCACCGCAGGCGCCCTCGCCGCCCTCTTTTCCTCGCCTGCCCAAATCGCGCGCCAGACCGCTGAACTTCTGAAACAAACCCCCGCTGAACCCGTTACTCTGCCCGCCCCCCAATCCCCAACCTACTTTTCCCTCGCCATCAACCGAAGCGTCGCCCAGTCCCTGGGGTTGAATCTCCCGGACGAAGCGGCCGTTCGCCGTCGCCTGGGTGCCGATCGGTAATCCGAATGAGCCGACTTACTCTCAGCCACCGTCTGCTACTCCTCGGCCTCCTGCCCAGTGCCCTGCTGGCGGTTGTGCTGGTCACCTATTTCACTTTTTCCGGAATCAAGGCCCTGGACGCCGAGTTGCGCGAGCGTGGCCTGGCTGTGGTTCGGTATCTGGCGCCCATCAGCGAATACGGCGTGATATCAGGCAATCTCGAAAGCCTGCAGAATCTCGCCCAGACCACCGTACAGCAGCCCGGCGTGAAGGCCACACTCATCATTGGCCGCTCCGGAAGAACACTCGCAGTCAGCGGCCGGGTCTCCCTGAGCAGCGAGCAGCTTCGCCGTATGGTCGAAGGCCCCGGCCTCATTGCCGACAATGAGCAGTGGGTGGCTTTCGGAGCGCCCATCCAGCGCACCCTGGCGGATACCGACGTCCTCTTCGATGCCCCCGCCATGCGGGCGGGTCCCGAAGTAATCGGCCAAATCTTCGTCGAGTTCGACAAGAAGGAAGTCGCCAGCCGGCAAGACCAGCTTCTCCAGCGAGGCTTGCTGATCGTTGCGGCCGGATTGTCCCTGGTTTGTATCGCCGCCCTCTGGATGGCGGAGAGCTTGACCCATCCGGTGGAACGTCTGGTCAAGGCAGTCCGCGCCATGACCCGGGGAGAATTCGAATATCGCGTCCAGGCCGATTCCGGTGCGGAATTCGGTGAATTGGAGCGGGGTTTCAATGACATGGCCGAACGCATTGCGGAGGTCCATCGCACCATGCAGGAGCGCATCGAGGAGGCCACCGCCCAACTGGCCTTCCAGGCCCGCCACGATCCGCTGACAGGACTGGTTAATCGGCGAGAATTTGAAACGCGGCTGGAAAAATCCATCGCCACCGCCCAGGCCGGAGGCGGGGACAGCGCTCTCCTTTACATCGACCTGGATCGCTTCAAGCCGGTCAACGACACCTGCGGCCACCTTGCCGGAGACGAGCTTCTACGACAGATCTCCCGCCTTTTCCAAGGGCGTCTGCGTGAGGAGGACACCCTGGCTCGCATCGGTGGAGACGAATTCGGCGTTCTGCTCAACAATTGCAGCAGTTCACGCGCGCTCCAGGTGGCGGAGGATTTCTGTGCCATGGCAGCCGCCTATCGCTTCATCTGGCATGACAAGATCTTCACCATCGGTGCCAGCATCGGATTGGCCTCGATAACCCGCCTCACCCGCAGCGTGGCCGAGGCGCTGACCACGAGCGATGCGGCCTGCTATTCGGCCAAGGAGCAAGGACGCAATCGGGTCCATACGTATTCTTCCGGCACGCCTGGCAACCGTCGCCATCCCGACCTCTCCTGGCAAGAGCGCATCCGCACGGCCCTGGCCGACGACGTCCTCGCCTTCGAAGCCCATCCGCTGCGGTGCCTGGGTAGCCAGCGCGAGCCCCTCCCCGTAGTCGAAATCCGCGCCCGGCTCGATGACCGTTCGGGCGCTCCAGTTCCCATGGCGGTCCTGGTCGACGCGGCCGAGCGTTATGGATTGTCGACCAAGATCGATCAGCGGATTGCCGCAGCTGCGATCGCTGCCCTCGGGCGCGCCTGCCGCCAGGAACGGCCCATGCGTTGCCTGTTGCCCCTATCGGCCTCATCGGTTCGTTCTCCTGAACTCCTGCCGACCCTGGTCGAATTGCTCGCCGCAGAGGGCATCGGCGGAAGCCAGCTTGGCCTGATGATTTCCGAGGAGACCGCTGTCCGCCATAGCCCGGAGACCGTCGCGCTGTGTGCTGCCGCCCGTCAATCCGGGTGCACCGTCATCCTCAGCGATTTTGGCGGCGGCTTTGCGTCCTTCAGCCACTTGCACAGCATCCGCCCCGACGGCGTGCGGATCAGTCGCAGCCTCACCCGAGACGTCGCCACCAATCGCAGCGCCCAAGCTCTCGTGCGGGCGGTGGAGGAAATTGCCCGCGACCTGGCCATCGAGACCATCGCCGAAGGCATAGACGACCTGCCCACCGCCAAACTGGTTGAAGAACTTGGCATTACTTACATCCAGGGCCGTGTGGCTGGCCCCGTGGAATCCTTTGCCGACTGGGTCGAGGGCACCGTGATTCGCGGCGCCTGAAGGGACTAGAGGTCGAGCCGCAAGCTCAGCCAGTGCCGCTCGGCAATGATGCGCGTAGGTTTGAATTCCGCATGTTCGCCGTTGGCCGACTGGGCGACGTAGGCAATTTCCCCCCGAGTTGCGGCAAGCTTGAACGGGTACGCGATGCGCCAATCGATTCGGGTGTAGGCGGGAACCCGCGTATTGGTCGTCCATTTCATCGCGCCGATCCAGTGTCCGATGGCCGTCAGTTCAAAGCCGCCCGGAAGTCCCTGCATCCACAGGAGGCTTGTCGAGTGCGAAGGGGACGACAGCAAGCTGCGGTCGGCAGCCCGCGCGAGGCTGGAAGCGCTGGCGGAGGTTTCGAAAGCGCGGAAATGCTGGCCAATGTCGATGAACGCCTGGTTGAGCATGATGCGGGTGCGCTCGAAAGGCTGCCAGCGCACCTGGTATTCAATTCCCCGTAGCGTCACGCTCTCTCCGTTCACCGCGTAATCGGCATGGCCGCACCCGGCCGGGAAGTCCGAATCGGTCGGATTGAATTCGCAATTGGGGGACTGCAAGACCCGAGGCGCCGCCAGGATGCGATTGGGGATGCGTTCGTGAAACAGCCGGAGGTCTACCGTCGTGCGCAAGGCGGCGAACTCCCCCAGGTAACCCAATTCCGCCGCATCGATGCGCTCGGAACGTATTCCTCGCCCGGCGAGGTAATTGCGGGCGAAGAAAGGCGAAACATCGGGTACGAGACGCTCGTCCCCGCGGGATTCGAAAAGCGTCGGCGAGCGATAGGCGCGGGACGCACCCACGCGCAGGGTCTGCCCAGCCAGCGGATGAAGGTTGAGGTTGAGGCGCGGTGCGAGATGGGTGCCGCCGATGCTGTCGTTCTCCCAGGTCGCACCGAGATTGGCCACCGCCAGCGGCGAAAACCGCCATTCCAGATTCCCGAAAATTCTCTGGGTAGTCCGCGACACATGGCCTTGTCGATAGTAGAGCTCCCTGGAGCTGGCCCGATCATGGCGGCTTCCCGCCCCCCACACCAGACGCCCCCGATCGGCCAACGGCAACGTATGCTCGAATTCGATGTCATCGCGTCGGGAGGATCCCCCACGGTCAAGAGAAAAGGGCAACCCCAGGGCACTGGCGCGGTAAGCATCCCCCACTCTTTCCTCGACATGAAATACCCGAACGTTCAGTTCCTGGTCGACCGCGATGCTATGTCGCCAACCCAACTGCACGTAGGAGTGAGACTGGGACATCTGACGCGGCGTGTTGAGCAGCTCGTCGCTGCGACCGGTGTCGAGACGGTTCTCCAGGTGCCCCGAGTGGAAGCGGAGTTCGTCGCGGTCTCCGACCGGGACATCAGCCCGCAGGTCCACCAGGCGCTGGCGGAAATCGTCGGCGATGTTGACGGGGTCTCCCGGATTGGCAGGCCTGAAGCGATACCCCCAATCCGATTGCTGACGGACCGTAAGCCTCACGTCGGCGCCAGCCACCTGGCCGCCGAGACGGACTCTTTCGTCGCGCACACCCTGATTGCCGTGGTTGACGCCAAAACTCGCCCCCCTGGCCTGCGACGCGTCCTGAGTAATGATATTGATCACGCCCAGAAAGGCGTTCGATCCAAAGGCGGCGGAATTGGACCCGCGAACCACTTCGATGCGCTCGATGTCCTCGATGGCGACCGGCAGGGTGTTCCAATTCACACCACCCCGAAACAGGGGCGAGTATTGGGAGCGTCCGTCGATCAAGACCTGGACCCGGGGCGAGTACTCCTCATCGCTGAGGCCGTGATAGACCACCCGGGGTGCTTCGGTATTGAGAGGCGTCACCTGGAAGCCTGGGACAAGGCGGAGCAGGTCGGAAATGCCTCGCGCCCCGGAAGCCCGGATCATCTCGCGGTCGATGACGGTCACCGATCCCGGCGCGTCCCGCAGGGGCTGGGGCAAACGGCTCACCGTCGCAACGACCGGCAGACTCCCGAAGTAGAGGTCCTCCTCGCTTGCCAAGACCTGAGCGCAGCAAGTCAGAAGTCCCCAAAAACCGACCGCCGCCCCCCGAGGCAGAAAGATCAAGCGGCAGCTCCCTGCTTCCCGGGGGCACGGGTCGCTTCGCTCCAGGAGCGGGCAAAGCATTCCGACTGCTGGCCCAGGGTCACGCCATGGCGGGAAAGGGCAGTGAGACAGAGGGCGATTCCGGCCTGATCGACCGCGGTCACCGCCGCCGTATCGATTTCATCGACCCCGACCCGGGTCAGCGCATGCATGAAATCGTTGCGCAAGCCGCCGTTCAATCCGCCGGAGATGCGCATCACGCGCCGACCGCCGATCTCATGAGTGGTCAGGATAGAGGCTTTTCCCTGGGCCAATGCAGCCTCGATCGCGTCCTCCAGAACCCGCTCGCTGATCGGACCGTATTCGAAGCGAGCGCCGAAAAGATCGCCGATGCGGCTGATAGTGATCGCCGATACATCCACGACCGGTGAACCGAAAAGCGAGAATTCACAGCCGAAATGCCGGCCGACGGCGAGGGCCAGATCAGTTCTGACCATAAACCCGGCGAGGGAGAGGTTTTCCAGGACACCCGTCGCCAAGCGCCCGCCGAAACCGATCGCAATCGGTGGCGGCTCGAAGAAACGAATGCGCTGATGGCGGCGTTGATCGAGCATGTTCGAGGAAAGAGGAACGCAAGAGCGAGAAGCAGTCATATTACCAGCAGCGCGAGCGCCAACAAGCCTCCTCGTCGCGGGCCAATTTGACTTTGCCCGGGGATGTGAGTATCTTGATTCGACCCGGTTTTCCGGCGGCGCCGATTTGACTTCAGCTTGCGGGCGCCCGATAAATACGGCTAAAGCGAGGTCGGTTGGAAAGCCACCCGGTCCGCAATGAGCCGACCGGGTTTTCTTTTTTCCGGAGCGGCAATGGCAGGAGAGCAACAAGGGGTCGGACAGGTCGAAGCACAGCGCGCGCATTTCGCCGAGCCCCTGATTCTGCGCAGTGGCGGAGTGATTCCCGAGTACGACCTGGTCTACGAGACCTACGGCACGCTCAACGCCGCGCGGTCAAACGCGATCCTGGTCTGCCATGCCCTGTCGGGCCACCACCATGTGGCCGGCCATTACGCCGACCAACCGGAAAATATCGGTTGGTGGGACAACATCGTCGGCCCCGGGCGCCCTTTGGACACCGACCGCTTCTTCATCGTGGGGGTCAACAACCTGGGCGGATGCCATGGTTCTACCGGACCTTCGACGATCAACCCTGCCACGGGAAAGCCTTGGGGAGCCGATTTTCCTATCGTGGCGGTGATCGATTGGGTCAAATCCCAGGCCCGCTTGGCCGATCTGCTGGGCATCGAGACCTGGGCGGCCGTCGTCGGCGGCAGCCTTGGGGGCATGCAGGCACTGCGTTGGACCATTACCTTCCCCGAACGGGTACGCCACGCCCTGGTCATTGCCGCCGCCCCGAAACTCTCGGCCCAGAATATCGCATTCAACGACGTCGCCCGGCAGGCCATCCTCACCGATCCGGATTTCCATGGCGGGCACTACTACGAACACGGCACCCGCCCCATCCGGGGGCTGCGCCTGGCCCGAATGCTGGGCCATATCACCTATCTTTCCGACGACCAGATGGGGGAAAAATTCGGCCGCGAACTCCGCCACGGGTCGTTCTCCTTTGATTTCGACGTCGAATTCGAAATCGAGTCCTACCTGCGCTACCAGGGGGACAAGTTCGCAGGCTATTTCGACGCCAACACCTATCTCCTGATGACCAAGGCCCTCGATTATTTCGACCCGGCCCGGGAGGTGAATGGCGATCTGGTGGCCACTCTGGCCCGCAGCAAGGCGGGATTCCTGGTGGTGTCCTTCACCACCGACTGGCGTTTTTCGCCCGCCCGTTCGAAAGAGATCGTTCATGCCCTGGTGGCCTGCGGCCGCGACGTTTCCTACGCCGAAATCGACCTCAATTTCGGGCACGACTCCTTTCTCATGGCCGACCCTCACTATCACGGCGTGGTCGGCGCCTATCTCGCCCACATCCCGCTATGACCGACCACCTAAGCCGCCCCGACTTTGCCGTCATCGCCGGCTGGGTCGAACCCGGCCACCGGATCCTCGACCTTGGGTGCGGTGACGGCTCCTTGCTGAAGCTGCTGATCGCGACCAAGGGCGTTCGCGGCTGGGGCATCGAGATCGACGACGCCAACGTTCTGGCTGCCATGCGCCAGGGAATCAACATCATCCAGGGCAATCTGGAAAATGGCCTCGCCGGCTTTGCCGACCGCGCCTTCGATCTTGTGGTCCTTTCCCGTACCCTGCAAACGGTGCGCCACACCGAGGTCGTCCTGGCCGAGATGCTTCGGGTGGGACGCGAAGCCGTGGTGTCCTTTCCCAATTTCGCCTACTGGAAGAACCGCCAAGCGGTACTCAATGGACGCATGCCGGTTTCCGAAGATCTGCCCTATGAATGGTATGACTCGCCCAACCTGCGCTTTTTCGCGATTCCGGATTTCGAAGCGCTGGCCGCCAAGATGGGGCTGGACATCCGGGAGCGCCGCGTTCTCGACGAGAAGGGCCGCTTGGTGACCGAGGAGCCCAATTTCCTGGGCAGTCTTGCGGTCTACCGCTTGTCGCGATCCCGGTGAGCGGCACCGCCCTGCCCGGGTGGCTGGCACCGCTACTGACGCGGCGCATGGCCATTTGCGTCGCCACCGGTTTTTCCTCGGGTCTGCCTCTCTTTCTCCTGCTCAACCTCCTGCCGGCCTGGTTGAAGACCGAGGGGATCGGCATCCGGGAAATCGGCCTCTTCGCCCTCATCCAGTTTCCCTATACCTGGAAGTTCCTCTGGTCGCCTCTGGTGGACCGCTATGCCTTGCCGCTCCTCGGCCGGCGCCGAGGTTGGATGCTCATCACTCAGATTCTCCTGGCGCTTGCCATCGCCGGGATCGGCGTCTTTTCGCCGCAGGAAGGGCTGCGAGCCATCGCCGTTGCGGCGGTCGCCATCGCCCTTTTTTCCGCTACCCAGGACATCGTCCTCGACGCCTATCGGCGCGAGCTCCTGCTGGAAAACGAATTGGGTCTGGGCAATGCCGTACACGTCAATGCGTACAAGATCGCCGGCCTGGTCCCCGGCTCTCTTTCCCTCTGGCTCGCCGACCGCCTGCCGTGGAGCGAAGTCTTTGCCATCACGGCCCTGTTCATGCTCCCCGGCGCCCTGATGACCCTGCTGGTGCGCGAGCCCGCCACCGCAGTTCAAGCTCCCAAGACCCTGGACCAGGCCGTGCGGGCGCCATTCAGGGAATTCCTGTCGCGGGCCGGTATCCGCGGGGCGCTGCTCGTCCTGTCGTTCATCTTTCTTTACAAGCTGGGCGATTCGCTGTGCACTGCCCTGGCGACACCGTTCTACCTGGACATGGGCTTCACCAAGACCGAAATCGGTCTGGTCGCCAAGAATGCCGGGCTGTGGCCTTCGGTGATCGGCGGGCTTCTGGGCGGCTTATGGATGGTAAGGCTAGGCATCAACCGGGCCCTGTGGATCTTCGGTTTCGTCCAACTGGTTGCGATTTTCGGCTTCGCCGGGCTCGCCGCCCTCGGGCCTGCCCCGGCCAGCCCGGAGCGGCTCTGGATCCTGGCTGGAGTCATCGGCTTCGAGGCCCTCGGAGTCGGCTTGGGAACCGCCGCCTTCGTCGCCTACATCGCGCGAACCACCCACCCGGCCTATACGGCCACCCAGTTTGCGCTGTTCACCAGCCTCGCAGCGGTTCCCCGCACCGTGGTCAATGCCTCGGCGGGCTGGTTGGTTGAGGGGCTGGGCTGGACGCAGTTCTTTCTGCTGTGTGCGGGATTGGCGGTTCCGGGCATGCTGCTCCTGGCGAAAGTCGCTCCCTGGAGGGAAATCCCGCCCAATGCTCCCCAGGGAGCGGATACCCGCTAGCTTCTCGGCTTGCGCCGTCGATCCAGCCACCAGGCGTAGACCGGCAGGAGAATCGCCGACCCGGGCAGCACCAAGAGCAAGAGATAGGGGGAGAGATGACTCAGCCGGCGGAGATGGGCGACGAGGGCAAGCTTGTCGCTCTCGCTCCAGTGCTCGCCATTGCGCGGTTTCATGAGCAAAGGCATGAAACCCCGCATGGCGATCACCTGGGTGACCACACGCTGCATTTCCCTACGCTGGGACGCGAGGATCAGCCGCCACCAGGGGATAACAGCCGGTAAATCGGGGGGCTTGGCGTTCAATCCAGCTTGCGCCGCAGGGCTCGCCAGCCCCGCCACAGAAGGAAGCCGCGCTTCGCCCATCGCCATGCGCGTCGCGGGCGGGCCAGCAGCAAGCCGATTGCGAATGCGGCGACCGGTTTCGGATGATCCCTGACCCAGCGTCCCCCGGCGACCAGCTTATCCACACCGACCAGCGCACGCTCAAGAGGCCAGAAATTTTCTGCGAGATCGTCCCTCTGCCGGGCGCACCGAGCCCGCAATTCCCCACGCCTCTGAGCAAGTTCCAGGCGCCGGTCGGTCATTGCGTTTCGGTAGCGCTCCGCTTCAACCGGGCCAGGTCCGCATCGAATTCGGCAAGGCTTTGGCCGAACAGCGGCGAAGCGCGGCGCAGCGCCGCCGCTGCCAGGCCGGCGCATAGCGCTCCTCCGGCCAGAAAGGCGAAAGCCGCCAATCCGAAGACGAGAACGCGCTGCTCCCAGAACGCCACGGCCAAAAAGGCGACGGCGAGGATCAGGCCGACCCCGACCAGGAAGATGCCAGCCAGGGCATAGACCAGCAGAGAAACGACCCGAAGCTTCTCCTCCTGGAGTTCGACCGACAAGAGTTCGAGCCGGGTCTTTCCGATGGCGATCAGGGTCGCCGCCAGACGCTTCAGGGCGGCGAAGCTGCCTTCGCCGCCTGCGCCGAGGGCCATGGGGATCAGCGGCGGCCGATCAGGACGCCGAGGGCCAAGCCCAGGGCGGCGGCAACTCCGACGGCCTTCCAGGGTTGCTCATGCACGAAGTCGTCGGTCGCATTGGCGGCTGCCTTGGCCTTGTCGACGATAGCCGCTTCGGCATCGGCCAAGCGCTCCTTGGCGTCGCGCAGCCGAATCTCGATCTTTTCGCGCAGGCCTGCCATCTTGTCCCCGGCTGCGCCGGCAGTAGCCCGGAGAATTTCCTCGGCATCCGAGATGACGACCTTCATATCGGCAACCAGTTTGTCCTTGCCGGCAGGAGTGAGTTCTTGAGACATTTTTGACCTCGATGAGCGGGGTGATTACGGGAGAATCTAAAGGGTAGCGGCTCCCGCCGGGGAAAGCAATGCGGACTAGATAGTGTAGTCGTAATCAACGGTCAGAGGGGCGTGATCCGAGAAACGCGCTTCCTTGTAAACCGCCGCCTGCCGCGCGGTAGCCGCAATCCCGGGCGTGGCGATCTGATAGTCGATCCGCCACCCGACGTTCTTGGCCCAGGCCTGGCCCCGGTTGGACCACCACGTATACGCCGTTTCAGTGGCCTCGGGGTGAAGTCGCCGGTAAACGTCGACCCAGCCGAGCTGGTCGAAGACCCGGGTCATCCAGGCTCTTTCCTCGGGCAGAAAACCGGAATTCTTCTGATTGGATTTCCAATTCTTGAGGTCGATTTCCCGATGGGCGATGTTCCAGTCGCCGCAGATCACCACGTCGCGCCCCTCGCGGTAGAGATCCGCCAGGAGCGGAAGGAAAACCTCCAGAAACCGAAATTTGGCGGCCTGGCGATCCGGGGACGCCGACCCCGAGGGAAGGTAAAGCGAGATGACCGTAAGCCGGCCGAAATCGGCGCGCAAGAAACGTCCCTCGGCGTCGAACTCCGGAACTCCCAGACCCTCAGCGATCCGGTCCGGCACGTGCGCAGACCACAGGCCGACCCCGCTGTACCCCTTCTTTTCGGCAGGGTGATAGCGCGTGTGGAATCCGTCCGGGCTAATCATTTCTGCGGTCAGGTCGGCCGCCTGGGCCTTGAGTTCCTGGAAGCAAACCAAATCGGCCTGTTGGGCGTTAATCCAGGGAAGGACGCCCTTGCTCCATGCCGAGCGTATACCATTGAGATTGAGGGAGATGATGCGTAACATGTCGGCTTTGGGGCGGGAATCGCCGTAAGAACAGAATTAGAGGAGACGATGGATTTTCGCCGGCAGTTTATCCGCTTCGCGCTCGACTGCAACGTCCTGCGCTTCGGCCAATTCAAGACCAAGGCGGGTCGACTTTCCCC
Source organism: Rhodocyclaceae bacterium (assembly GCA_035345935.1). Lineage (GTDB taxonomy): Bacteria > Pseudomonadota > Gammaproteobacteria > Burkholderiales > Rhodocyclaceae > SSSZ01. The sequence continues at coordinate 20,332 of DAORDK010000017.1, forward strand.
CTATTTCTTCAATGCGGGCCTGTTCAACGACGGTGCCTCCCTGGGACGGCTGGCGGAGTACTACGCTGAAGCGGCGCTGGCGGCAACGGTGCCGTTCGACATGCTTTTCGGTCCTGCCTACAAGGGCATTCCCCTCGCCGCCGCGGTGGCGATCGCCCTGGCACAAAGAGGCCGCAATCTACCCTTTGCTTTCAATCGCAAGGAGGCCAAGGATCACGGCGAGGGCGGAAGCATCGTGGGTGCTGCCTTGAAGGGACGCGTCCTCATCGTCGACGACGTCATTTCCGCCGGCACTTCGGTTCGCGAATCCGTCGAACTGATTCGGGACGCCGGCGCCACGCCGGCTGGAGTTCTGATCGCCCTCGACCGTATGGAGAAAGGGCAGGGCGAACTCTCGGCGGTCCAGGAGGTGGAACGCGACTATGGCATCCCCGTCATCGCAGTCGCGACTCTCACAGACCTTCTGGCGTTTCTCGAAGAGCAGCCCGTTTTTGCCGAGCATCGCCAAGCCGTCAGTCTCTACCGGCAGACCTATGGCGTCGCCGCTTAAGTCACTTTCGATGGCCCTTCTGGTCGCAGCCAGCCTGCCGGCTGCAGCGGCCAACCTCTATTGCTGCCACGACCCGGCCACTTCCCGTCGGGTCTGTGCCGACTCGGTTCCGGAGCAATGCCGCGGACGACCGTATCGCATTCTCGATTCGGCGGGCAACGTCATCAAGGAAGTGGACGCCCCCCTCACTGCCGAACAGAAGGCTGCCCGGGCTGCGGAAGCCAAACGGCAGAAGGAATTGGACGAAGTTGCCCGCCTGCAGCGCCGCAAGGATCAGGCGCTGCTCGAAACCTACGGCAGCCTCCAGGACATCGACGTTGCAAGGCTGCGGGCCGAGGCGGAGGTCCAGGAAGCCATCGCCCAGACGGAATCCCGCATTGCCGTGGCCCAGAAGGAGCGCAAGCGGTGGGCCGACGAGGCGGAGTTCTATCGTCGCAAGACCCTGCCCGCAGATGTGGAGTCCGGCTTGCGCAACGCCGATTTTGAAATCAAGGCCCAAACCGAGCTCCTGGACGCCAAGAAGAAGGATCTCGAACTGGTGCGCCAGAAATATGACGAAGACCGTCGCCGCTACCTCGAGATTCTCGGGTCGACCCGGCGCGGATCAGCGACGACTTCCGCGCCCGCCCCCGAGACCCGCTAGACGCCAAAGGCGTCGCGGCGGGACTAGCCTAGGAGTTTTTTCCGGAGCAGATCGTTCACCTGCTGCGGATTGGCCTTCCCCTTGGCAGCCTTCATCACCTGGCCGACCAGTGCGTTGAAGGCTTTCTCCTTGCCCGCCTTGAATTCGGCCACGTTGGCCGCATTGGCCGCCAGAACCTCGTCCACCAGGGCCTCGATGGCGCCGGTGTCGGTGATCTGTTTCAAGCCTTGCCGTTCGATGATGGCGTCTGCGCTGGCACCTTCCCCATTCCAGAGGGCCTCGAATACCTTCTTCGCGATGGCGTTCGAAACCGTGCCGTCGGCGATACGGAGAATCAATCCGCCCAATTGCGAGGCGGAAACCGGCGTATCGGCGAGTTCCTTGCCTTCCTTGTTCAAACGGGCGGCGAGATCGACCATCACCCAGTTGGCGCAAGGCTTGGCGTTGGCCTTGCCGGCAATGGCCACGACGGCTTCGAAATAATCGGCGGTTTCCTGGTTCGCGGTCAGCGTCGTGGCGTCGTAGTTGGAGAGCCCCAGTTCGGCGACCAAGCGTTCGCGCTTCTGGCGGGGCAATTCGGGCAATTCGCCTTCCACCCTGGCGATCCATTCGCGATCGATGACCAGGGGCAGAAGATCGGGATCGGGAAAATAGCGGTAGTCGTGGGCGTCTTCCTTGGTACGCATCGTGCGGGTCTCGCCGGTATCCGGGTCGAACAGCACGGTGGCCTGCTGGATCTTGCGCCCTTCCTCGATTTCGTTGATCTGCCACTGGACTTCGTAGTCGATCGCTTCCTTGAGGAAACGGAAGGAATTGAGATTCTTGATCTCCCGCCGGGTACCGAATTCGGTCTGACCCTTCGGACGCACCGAGACGTTGGCGTCGCAACGGAAGGAACCTTCCTGCATATTGCCGTCGCAGATGCCTATCCAGCGCACAAGGCCGTGCAGCGCCTTGGCGTAGGCCACGGCTTCGTCGGATGAGCGCATGTCGGGTTCAGAAACAATTTCGAGCAAGGGCGTTCCGGCCCGGTTGAGGTCGATGCCGGATTTGCCGCTGAAATCCTCGTGCAGGGATTTTCCGGCATCTTCCTCGAGGTGGGCGCGGGTCAGGCTGACGACCTTCTCGTAGGCTCTGTCGCCCTGCCCCACCTGAATGGCCACCGTCCCGCCCTGAACGACCGGCAACTCGAACTGGCTGATCTGGTATCCCTTGGGGAGGTCGGGGTAGAAATAGTTCTTGCGGGCGAAGACGGACCTGGGCGCGACGCGGGCACCGATCGCCAGACCGAAGCGGATGGCACACTCGACGGCAGCCTTGTTGAGCACCGGCAACACCCCGGGCAGGGCAAGGTCCACCGCGCAGGCCTGGGAATTGGGTTCGGCCCCGAAAGCCGTCGAAGCGCCGGAAAAGATCTTGGAGCGGGTAGCGAGCTGTGCGTGGGTCTCGATGCCGATGACGACTTCCCATTGGGTCATGACGATTTTCTCACGTGCACCGACCGGTCTTGGCATCCACCAGGATCGGCCAGAGATAGTTGAAAGCTTCTCCCTCGCAGGCTTTGGAGCAGCTGTTGAAGGCAATGGTGACTTCCCTGCCCTGCTCCCACAGACGGACGGAGCAATTGGAGCCATCTTTGGCTTTGAGTAGCGCCTGAGGCAGGGTTGCCGTCTGCTGGAAGTTCTTGAGATCGAAACGACAGACCCCGCGCTTCGGAATGATCACCTGGGCCGAGAAAGTCTTGACCTGGGCTTCCTTGACCAGCAGATTGAGGCGCGTCTGGGTCCCGACCGCATCGCGATGCGAGCATTGGGACTTCACGTTGAGGGGCCGGACAGGCATGGGCTTCAGATTGCGTCCGGCCAGATGGCGAAGCGGCTGCGACTTGATCGGTTCCTCGCGTTCGACGGCAGGTTCCGGAGCCGTCGTATGCGCCGGTGCGGAATCCGGGGCGGGAGCGGGAGGCGTCTCGGCGCAAGCGACCAGGAGACCGGCAGGCAGAAAGAGCCAGCCAGCCCGCATCAAATCGCCTCCGGCGCCCGTCGATGCCAGTCGGTGGCCTGTTGGTAACGGTGGGCAACGTTCAGCAGGCGCCCCTCGGAGAAGTAATCGCCGATCAATTGCAAGCCTATCGGCAACTGACTTCCTTGTTCGGCCACAAAACCGCAGGGAATCGAAATGGCCGGAAGCCCGGCCAGATTGACCGCAATGGTGTAAATGTCGGATAGGTACATCTGAACGGGATCGGCGGCCTTTTCCCCGAGCCGGAAGGCGGGCGAGGGCGAGGTAGGGCCGAGGATCACGTCGCAGACCTTGAACGCCGCGACGAAATCGTCGGCAATCAGCCGCCGGATGCGCTGGGCCTGGAGATAGTAGGCGTCGTAGTAGCCATGGGAGAGGACGTAGGTACCGATCAGGATGCGACGTTTCACTTCGGCGCCAAAGCCCTGGGCGCGGGTCTTGGCATAGAGGTCGTTGAGGTCGCCGTATTCCGGCGCCCGATAACCGTAGCGCACGCCGTCGAAGCGGGAGAGGTTCGAGCTCGCTTCCGCCGGAGCGATGACATAGTAAGCGGGAACCGAGAGATGGGAGTTGGGGAGCGAAATCTCCACCGTCTGCGCGCCCAGTTTTTCGTATTCGGCGATGGCGGCGCGGACGCCCGCCATGACCGCCGGATCACATCCCTCGCCGAAGAACTCCTTGGGCAGGCCGATACGCAAGCCATCCAGGGGCTTTTCGAGACCAGCGAAATAGTCTTCGGTCGGTCGTTCGAGAGAGGTTGAATCCCTTTCGTCAAACCCTGCCATGACATTGAGCAGCAAGGCGCAGTCCTCGGCGCTCCGGGCCATGGGACCAGCCTGATCGAGGGAAGAGGCAAAGGCGATCATGCCGTAACGGGAAACCACGCCATAGGTCGGTTTGAGTCCGGTCAGATTGCACAGGGCGGCGGGTTGACGGATAGAACCGCCGGTGTCGGTGCCGGTGGCCGCCGGAGCCAGGCGAGCCGCCACGGCCGCAGCGGAGCCCCCGGAGGAACCGCCGGGCACCCGCTGGCGGTCCCAGGGATTTCTGACCGGCCCGTAGTAGGAAGTCTCATTGGACGATCCCATGGCGAATTCGTCCATATTGGTCTTGCCCAGCGGCACCAGCCCGGCTTCGGCGTGCATCTTGCGGATCACCGTCGCATCGTAGGGCGAGACGAAATTGGAGAGGATCTTCGACCCGCAGGTGGTCAGCCAGCCCTCGGCGCAGAAAATATCCTTCTGGGCGATCGGAATCCCGGTGAGCGGCCCGGCCGCTCCGGCGGCGATACGGGAATCCGCCGCCCGAGCAGCAGCGAGGCTCTTTTCCGGATCGACGGTGACGAAGGCGTTGATGTCCGGATTCAGTCGGGCGATGCGCTCGAGATAGAGGCCGGTCAGCTCGACGCTGGAGATTTCCCGGGCCGCAAGAGCAGCCGCGAGATCCTTGAGAGAACGTTCAATCATGCTTTGCTTAGCGTGAGCGGGCGCTGGCCTCCCTCACCCTACACTCCTCACTATTCGATCACCTTGGGGACAAGGTAGAGGCCGGCCTCGGTCTCGGGAGCCACCGCCTGGAAGGCCACCCGCCGGTCGGGTTCGCTGACCGCGTCTTCCCGCAGGCGCTGACTGAGGTCCTGCGCATGGGCCATGGGTTCGACACCCCGGGTATCCACCGCCTGCATGGCTTCAATCAGTTGGAAAATGCCGTTCAGGCGGCTCAAAGTGGCTTCGGCTTCGGCGGCGCTGACCTCGATGCGGGCGAGGTGGGCGATGCGCTGGACCTGTTCCAGGGATAGGGACATGGGGTCGTCTCGGAGTTCTACCGGGGGTGCCTTTGCGTAAAAAACGGGCAGCAGTCTTATTTCGCGAAGCGTTATAAGGTATCATAAAAGTTTTCCTTACCGCACCCCAGGCGACGCTTTCAAGATGTTCGGTTTTCTCAACAAGTACTTCTCCAACGACCTCGCCATCGACCTTGGCACGGCCAATACCCTGATCTACGTCCGCGCCCGCGGCATCGTCCTCGACGAACCTTCCGTGGTGGCCATCCGCCTCGAAGGCGGCCCGAACGCCCGCAAGACCATCCAGGCCGTCGGCAAAGAAGCCAAGGAAATGCTCGGCAAGGCGCCAGGCAGCATTACCGTGATCCGCCCCATGAAGGATGGCGTGATTGCCGATTTCACCGTCACCGAGCAGATGCTCAAGCAATTCATCAAGAAGGTGCACGATTCCAAGCTCTTCTCCCCCAGCCCGCGGATCATCATCTGCGTGCCCTCCGGATCGACGCAGGTGGAGCGTCGGGCAATCCGCGAGTCGGCCATCGGGGCCGGAGCCAGCCAGGTCTATCTGATCGAGGAACCCATGGCTGCCGCCATCGGTGCCGGACTGCCCGTCGCCGAGCCGACGGGTTCCATGGTGGTCGATATCGGCGGCGGAACCACCGAGGTCGGCGTCATCTCCCTGGGCGGCATGGTCTATGCCGGCTCGGTCCGCGTCGGTGGCGACAAGCTCGACGAAGCGATCATGAATTACATCAGCCGCAACTACGGCATGATGATCGGCGAGAACACCGCGGAAAACATCAAGAAGTCGATCGGCTCCGCCTTTCCGGGAGCCGAAGTGAAGGAGATGGAAGTCTCCGGCATCAACAAGGCCGAAGGCATTCCGCGGAAATTCACCATTTCCTCCAACGAAATCCTTGAAGCCTTGACCGATCCGCTCAACCAGATCGTCTCGGCGGTCAAGTCCGCGTTGGAGAAGACTCCGCCCGAATTGGGCGCCGACATCGCCGAAAAAGGCATGGTGCTGACTGGCGGCGGCGCGCTTCTGCGCGACCTCGACCGCCTGCTCATGGAAGAGACCGGGTTGCCGGTGATCGTGGCCGACGAGCCCCTCACCTGCGTGGCCCGCGGTTCCGGGCTGGCCCTCGAGAAGATGGACAAGCTCGGGTCGATCTTCGCTTCGGAATAAGCACCCACACCCCCAGTGGCCGGCATCGACCACGCACCACCGCCGTTCTTCAAGCGAGGGCCAGCACCGCTGGCCCTCCTGATTTTTTACGTCGCCGCATCGATCGCCTTGTTTGTGGTCGACTTGCGCTTCAAGAGCCTCGACCTGCTGCGTCAGAGCGTTGCCCTGGTGATCGACCCGGTACAGCGGGTCGCTCAGACCCCGGGAAGCCTGGTGGATATCGCGCACTCCTACCTCGAAGGGATCGGCGATCTGCGCGAGGAAAATGCTCAGCTGAAGCACGCCAAGCTGACCACCGCCCCCGATCTTGAGCGACTTGCCCATCTCGAAGCGGAAAACGAGCGCCTGCGCCGCCTACTTGCAGTGCGGGACAGGGAGAAGGCGCGCGGCCAAGTGGCGCAAATCCTCTACACCGCCCGCGATCCCTTTTCCCGCCGTATCGTCATCGACAAGGGACAGCAGGCGGCGATCGTCGCGGGCCAGCCGGCGATCGACGAGAACGGCGTCGTCGGCCAAGTCACGCGGGTTTTCCCTTTCTCGGCCGAGGTGACCCTGATTACCGACAAGAATCAGGCAATCCCGGTCCAGGTCGTCCGTAGCGGTTTGCGCTCGGTCGCCTTCGGTCTTGGCAACGGTCAGCTCGAGATGAAGTACATGCCGGCCAACGCCGACGTTCAACCGGGAGACACCTTGGTCACCTCGGGTCTGGACGGCATCTACCTGCCCGGTTTTCCCGTCGCCAAAGTGGTCAACGTCGAACGGGACAGCGCCTATTCCTTCGCCCGCATCTATTGCGAACCGGTGGCCGGCGTGGAGAATTTCGGTGAAGTCATGGTGCTCGACCGACGGGAAAATCTGCCGCCGCAACCCGCCGACGAGGCGCGGCCGGCTGCCGAAGGTGACGGAGAGAAGGGAAGCTTGCGTCCGAAAAAGCGCGCTGCTGCAAAGGGAGGCCATTGATGCAACCGACATTCAATTCGTCCCGCATTCTGTTGCCGGTTCGCCCTTGGTTCATCGCCCTCACGCTGACCATCGCCATGATGCTCAATACGGTGCCGACCGCCCACTGGCCGGGAGTACCCGATTGGCTCGCGCTGGTGCTCTGTTTCTGGTCAGTGAGGGAATTCCGCCGGGTGGGGATGGGCTGGGCGTTCGTACTCGGCATCCTGATGGACGTCGCCGATGGTGCCGTCCTCGGCCAACATAGTCTCGCCTACGTCCTGCTCGCCTTTGCCGCCTCCGCGCTGTCCCGCCGCATCCTGTGGTTTCCTCTGGCCCAACAGGCGCTGCAGATTCTGCCCTTGTTGCTCATGGCCCAAGTTGTCCAGGCCGGAATTCGGCTTGCGGCCGGGGCCGATTTCCCAGGATGGGGCTACTTCATAGGCCCCCTCTTCGCCACCCTGCTGTGGATCCCGGCCACCTTCGTCCTCCTGTTGCCCCAGTTCCAGCCCGTGGAACGGGACGACAATCGGCCGATCTAGCCGGGACCCGCAAGGAATCGGCCCGTGGCAGATTTTCACAACCCGGATGGAGATCTGGAGCGCTTCCGCCTGCGCGTGGGAATTGCCGGTCTTGCGGTCCTGATCGCTTTCTGCATCCTGTTCGGCCGTTTCGTCTATCTCCAGATCGTCCAGCACGAGTACTACCGCACGCGGGCCGAGGACAACCGCATCGCCCTGCTTCCCATCGTCCCCAATCGGGGCGTGATCACCGACCGCAACGGGATCGTCCTCGCGCGGAATTATTCAGCCTTCACCCTGGAAATCACGCCATCCCGGGTCGCGGTCCTGGACCAGACCATAGACGGGCTGGCGGAGATCATCGAAATCCAGTCCAAGGATCGCAAGCGCTTCAAGCGCCTGTTGGACGAAGCGAAGAATTTCGAATCCATCCCCATCCGGACCCGCCTGTCCGACGAAGAAGTCGCCCGCTTCGCCGCCCACCGTTACCGCTTCCCCGGCGTCGAAGTCAAAGCCCGCCTCTTCCGGCAATATCCTTTGGGTACGGTCGCTTCCCACGCCCTCGGCTACATGGGGCGGGTCACCGATCGGGATCTGGAATGGATAGGCGAGCGAGGCCAGGAAGCGAACTATAAGGGCACCGATCACGTGGGCAAGACCGGCCTCGAACAGCATTACGAATTCGAGCTGCACGGGGAAACCGGTTACGAGCAAGTCGAAATTGACGCGGGGGGACGCGCCATCCGCAGCCTCAGGCGGACCCCCCCCGTTTCGGGCAACAATCTGGCGCTGACGCTGGACGCCAAGTTGCAGGAAATGGCCGAAAAAGCCTTCGGCGACCGCAAGGGTTCCCTGGTCGCCATCGAACCCGCAACGGGAGGGGTGCTGGCGCTTGTCTCCAGTCCCACTTTCGATCCCAATCTTTTCGTCGACGGAATCACGCCTGAAAACTGGAAGGACTTGAACGACGATCCGAAGAAACCCATGGTCAATCGGGCGATCAACGGCGCCTACCCGCCGGGGTCCACTTTCAAGCCTTTCATGGCGCTCGCCGCCCTGGAGGCCGGGAAGCGCACTCCCGCTCAAGTCATCAACGACCCGGGTTTCTTCACTTTCGGCAATCACACCTTCCGGGACGACAAGAAAGGGGGCCATGGAGCGGTCGACATGTACAAGTCCATCGTCCATTCCTGCGACACCTACTATTACATGCTGGCCAACGATTTGGGGATCGACGGTATCGCCCGCTTCATGGGATCCATAGGCCTGGGTCAGCGCACCGGAGTCGACCTTGGCAAAGACGACTCCGGCGAATCGAAAGGCGTTCTTCCCTCTCCGGAATGGAAGCGGCAGCGCTTCAAGCGCCCCGAGCAGCAGAAGTGGTATGCCGGAGAGACGATCTCCATTGGAATTGGCCAGGGGTACAACGCCTACACCCCCATCCAACTGGCCCAGGCCACCGCCACCGTGGCCAATAACGGCGTAATGTTCCGGCCCCACTTGGTGAGCCATATCACTGATGCCCGGACGGGCGCCAGGCGTCCAATCGAGCCGCAACCCATCCGTACCCTGGATTGGAAGCCGCAGAACATCGAGACCATCAAGCGGGCCTTGGTGGGCGTGAACAAGGAAGGGACCGGTGCCCGGGCATTCGCCGGCGCATCGTACGAAGCGGCCGGCAAAACCGGAACCGCCCAGGTATTCTCCCTTAAGGGAGCCCAGTATCGCGAGGGGGGCGTCAAAAAGGAATTGCGCGACCACGCCTTGTTCATTGCCTTCGCGCCAGTGGAAAATCCGCGCATCGCGCTCGCCATCCTCGTCGAAAACGGCGGTTTCGGCGCCCAGTCGGCGGCGCCCATCGCCCGCATGGTTTTCGATTACTATCTTCTGGGCAAGGTCCCGGCAGGCGCAGCCGGCGAAGACGCAGCGGCGGTCGAAAACGACAACGACGAGGAATAGGCGGGGATGATCGATCTGCGCAACTGGCTCCGGCGCGGCTGGACCGAATTGGCCAATCCGATCGACGGTCCCCTGCTGGCGATCGCCTTGGCCATCATGGCCGTGGGCATCTCGACCATCCACTCCGCCACTTACGACGGAGTCGAAAGGGGAGCTTCCCAGGGGCTCCATCTCTTGTTCGCCCTCACGCTGATGTGGGTGATCGCTCGCGTCCCTCCCCAGAAGATGATGCGCTTCGCGGTCCCGCTCTACATCCTGGGCGTGATCCTGCTGGTCGGCGTCTTCCTGTTTGGCGTCAAGGTCAATGGGGCTCGCCGTTGGCTTCCGCTAGGATTTACCCGCATACAGCCCTCCGAGGTCATGAAGATCGCCATGCCGCTGATGCTCGCCTGGTATTTCCATAAATTTGAAGGCGCCTTGCGCCTGCGCCACTATCTCGGTGCGGCACTCCTGCTCTTCCTTCCCTTCGCCTTGATCGCCAAGCAACCCGATCTGGGCACCGCCATCCTGGTCGGGGCCGCCGGATTCTACGTCATTTTCCTGGCGGGCCTGCCCTGGAAAGTGATCATCGGCTTGATTGCCGCGGGGGCTTCCGCTGCGCCGTTTCTCTGGAATCTGATGCACGACTACCAGCGCAAGCGCATCCTCACCCTGATCGACCCGACCACCGATCCGCTGGGGGCGGGCTACCACATCATCCAGGCAACCATTGCCATCGGATCAGGAGGGCCAACGGGCAAGGGCTACCTCAACGGCACCCAGACTCACCTTGAGTTCATCCCGGAGCGCCACACCGACTTCATATTCGCCGTCTTTTCGGAAGAATGGGGCCTGATTGGGAATGTAGCGCTATTGATTCTCTATACCCTGCTCATCGGTCGCGGCCTCATGATCGCCTCTGCCGCACCCACGCTCTTCTCGCGCCTGCTCGCCGGAGCCATCACCCTGGGTTTCTTCACCTACGCCTTCATCAATATGGGTATGGTGAGCGGGATCCTGCCGGTGGTAGGCGTCCCCCTTCCCTTCATGAGCTATGGCGGTACCGCCCTGGTCACTCTTTTTGTGGGACTCGGCGTGCTCATGTCCATCCACACCCACCGCATGTTGGTTCAAAAATGAACTCCCGGGTCGCTTCTCAACCCGCCCTCGGAAAGCTGGCGCGCATGGTGTTGGCGACCGGAACCGCTACCCTCGCCGCCTGCGGCAACCTGCCGTCCAACGCTCCGCCGCCTTCGGAAGCTTCCGGCGGTGCGTCCGTGCCGAGCACGGCCGTCCGCACGCCGAGCGCAACGCGAAAACCGCAGGTCGTTTTAAAGCGAGGAGGCGGTTTCTACAAGGATGACGGCCCCGGCGAGGAAATTCCCGACGGCCTCGACGAAGTTCCCGATGCAGAACCGCGTTGGGAACCTCTGCACAAGCCGGCGCAGCGTCCCTATGTCGTCCTCGGCAGGGAGTATGTTCCGAATACCGCAGTCCGCCCGTACAAGGCCCGGGGTATCGCCAGCTGGTATGGCAAGAAGTTCCACGGGCAGAAAACTTCCATCGGCGAACCCTACGACATGTTCGCCATGACCGCCGCCCACCCCACCCTGGCTCTACCCTCCTACGTAAGAGTAACGCACGTACAAAGCGGGAAGGCAGTCGTCGTTCGGGTCATCGACCGCGGCCCTTTCCATGCCGACCGCATCATCGACCTCTCTTACACCGCCGCGTACAAACTCGGTCTGGTCCAAGGCGGTAGCGGTCTGGTGGAGGTGGAAGCGCTCCTGCCCGGAGAATCCGCCCCACGGCCGCTCCCTAGCCCGGAACGGGACGAGATCGAGGAATTCACGCGCCGATTGGCACGGGAGGAAGCCTCGACCCAGACCGTCGCCACGGAAAGCGCATTACGCGGGGTCTACCTCCAGTTGGGTGCCTTCGGCAATGCCGACAATGCCGAGACCCTCAAAAATCATCTGAGCCGGGAGCTCGACTGGCTCACCGACCCGATGCGCATTGTTGCCGGCAAGAACGTCCACCGTCTCCAGCTCGGCCCCTACGCCAACCGGGCCGACGCGGAGAAGATCGCCGAACGCATCCGCCTAGCCCTGGGCTACCGTCCGACCTTCGTCATCCGACCGTAAGGCGGACCGTCGCGACTACCACGTTGCCGCGGCCGCGATACTCGACCTCGGTGAAACTCATCATCTTGGCCATGGCAATGCCGCGGCCGTTGGGATCGAACGCCCGCTCCGGGTCGAAATCGAGGTATTTCTTCCAATCGAACCCCTCGCCCTGGTCGGTGATCGTGAATACGATGCGGTCCGGAAAGCGCTCGCAGCACACCGACGCAAAACGATCCCGGAACTGCGGCAGGGCCAGCCGACGGGCGATTTCCGCTTCCCACTGGCCTTCCCACTTGAGCAGCGCCTTCTCCTTGTAGGTCACGCCCAGGTTGCCATGTTCTACGGCATTGACCATCAGGTCGGCAAGCCCCGGCGCCACCGCTTCCGGTTGCGGGCAGAGGGCTGCAAGCAGCGGGACGAGCCGAGCGACATCGTCCAGATTCACGAAGCGCTCCTCGACCCCGAGGCCGATCTGGGCGCCGGTTTCCGGATGCGCCGCCTGACGCTGAACCGCCTCGCGGTGGCGGAGATCGTCGAGGGCGGAACGGACGATCTGCACCAGAGCCTCGGGTTCGTAAGGCTTGGTCAGATAGTAGTAGGCCCCCGCGTCCAGGCCCTGGCGGATCTGCTCCGGCGCGGAAGCTGCCGTCTGCATGATCACCGGGATGTCGGCGAACGGGGTCTCGGTCTTCAAGCGGCGCAGGAATTCCATGCCGTCGAGCCCGGGCATCATCCGGTCGAGAACCACCAGGTCGTAGTCACTCCCGTTCAGCTGGAACCGGTCCCAAGCGGCCACCGGATCGCTGAAGAGGTCGAGGGTCAACCCCTCGTCGGCGAGGAATTCCTCGATGATGAACAGATTCATCTGCTCATCGTCGACGACCAGCACGCGTTCCTTCGTCATCGTGACTGTCTCCTCCGTGGCCGGCAGGCCCATGCGCTCTTTTTTATAGTGCCTCATATTACCCGAAGCCCGCGTGCTCCGGGGTATTGACCGGGATCAAGGGTCGCGGGCCGTCCGTCACTATACTTGCCCAATTCGCAATAGCCCCAGGCACTATGACTGCTGCACTTCCCGACCTCGTCTGCCCTGCCGGCAGCCTACCCGCCCTCAAGGCGGCCGTCGACCATGGCGCCGACGCCGTCTACCTGGGCTTCAAGAACGGCACCAACGCCCGCAATTTTTCAGGCCTGAACTTCGACGCCAGGACCATGGCTGAAGGACTCGGCTACGCCCGCGGCAAGGCTTGTGAAGTGCTCGTCGCCATCAATACCTTTCCTCAGCCAGGCCGGATCGCCGACTGGCGCAGCGCGGTCGATGCCGCCGCCGATCTGGAGGTGGACGCCATCATCCTGGCTGACGTCGGATTGCTCGATTATGCTTGCCGCCGCCACCCCCGGCAACGTTTGCATCTCTCGGTCCAGGGTTCGGCCACCAACTACGAAGCGATTAACTTTGCCCAGCGCGAGTTCGGTGTCCGCCGCGCCGTCCTGCCTCGGGTGCTGACCCTGGCCCAGGTCGAACACGTCATCCGCAACACCATGGTGGAAATCGAGGTATTCGGATTCGGCAGCCTCTGCGTCATGAATGAAGGGCGCTGTTGGCTCTCGTCCTACGCCTGCGGGGAATCCCCCAACACCGTCGGGGCTTGCTCTCCGGCCAAGTACGTCAAGTGGGAAAAGAGCGCAAACCGTATGGACACCCGCCTCAACGGCATTCTCATCGATCGCTTTGCCGACAATGAACCGGCCGGCTACCCCACTCTGTGCAAGGGCCGCTTCGAGGTCCAGGGCGAGACCTATTACGCCCTGGAAGAACCGACCAGCCTCAACGTTCTGGGCATTCTTCCGGAAATCGTCAAGGCCGGCGTCCGGGCCATCAAGGTCGAGGGTCGCCAACGCAGCCCGGCCTATGTCGCGCAAGTCACCCGAACCCTGCGCGCAGCCCTCGACAGCCTCTCGGCCGACGGCGCGCGTTACCAAGTCCGCCCCGACTGGCAGGCCCAGCTGGCCAAGGTTTCCGAGGGCAATCAAGCCACCCTCGGCGCCTACAATCGACCCTGGCGTTAAGCCCCCCACCTCTTTCCGTCGTTCCCGCCCATGAAGCTCGCTCTCGGTCCTCTACTCTTCTTCTGGCCCAAAAATCAGGTCCTCGAGTTTTATGCGGAAATGGCCGAGAACCAAGTCCTGGAAACCCTCTATGTAGGCGAAGTGGTCTGTTCGCGCCGGCAGCAATTGCGCGTCGCCGACTGGATCGGACTGGCCCGCGATCTCACCGATGCGGGCAAGGAAGTCGTCGTTTCCGCCCAGGCGCTTCTCGAGTCGGAAAGCGATCTCAAGGCCCTGCGCCGCATGGTGGACGAAGCCGGCTGCGTGATCGAAGCGAACGACCTGGGAGCGGTCAATGTGCTCGGCGGCCGGCCCTTTGTTGCCGGGCCGCACCTCAACATCTACAACGAAGCCACTCTGGAGACCTACGCCCGTTTCGGGATGAGGCGCTGGGTGCCCCCCCTGGAGGCGGACCGCCATCTGGTGGCGACGCTGCATCAGAAACGCCCCGCCGGCGTCGAAACCGAGGTCTTCGCCTTCGGTCGGCTGCCGCTGGCCTTCTCTGCCCGCTGCTTCACCGCCCGCCACTACAACCTCAACAAGGACGACTGCCAGTTCAAATGCCTGGACCACCCGGAGGGACTGACCCTGCGGACCCGCGACGGACAGGACTTCCTTACCGTCAACGGAATCCAGACCCTTTCCGCCCAGTCCTACAATCTGCTCGACCAAGTGCCCGACCTGACGGCCCTTGGGATCGATCTCTTGCGTATCAGTCCTCAGCCGGAGCACACCCCTTCGGTCCTGGCCGCCTTCGACGCCGCCCGCCGCGGAAAACCTGCAGCGGCTGACCCGGCCTGGAACCCTCTCGGCCTGGTCGATGGTTACTGGTTCGGCGATGCGGGAATCGCCCGCCACCGCCCCGCCGCAATTCCCGGAGTCTGCCCATGAGCCCAAGCATCTCCATTCCGAGATTTAGTCTTCCCCCTTTCATCGCGACCATCGGCCAACATTTGCCGCAATGGCCCCACACGCTGGCCCTGGTCGCCGGGCTCAACACGGCGGTCCGCCTACGCCTGCTCACCGGGGCCGATCTCTCGATGTTGGAGGACAAGTTGTTTCGGGTTCGCGTCCTCGATACCGGCGGAACGGCAACCTTCACCTGCCGTGGCGCCCTGTTCCACCCAGTCTTGCGGCCGCAGAGAGAACCCGACCTTTGCTTCGCAGCCAAGCTTTCCGCCTACCTTCAACTCCTCGCCCGCCAGGAAGACCCGGACACCCTATTCTTCAATCGGGAACTCGAAATCACCGGCGATACCGAACTGGGACTCACCGTAAAGAACATGCTCGACGCCGTCGAGTGGCCGCAGCTTGTCCTTCCTTTCGCCAGGAAATCGTGACTGCGAACCTTGCATCGCTCCGTTGCACCGGACGTCCTACCAGAACGTCTATGGCGGGTCGATACCGCTGAGGCCGGGTATTCGCCGCGGCTTAACGCCAGGCAAGGGAGTCGGTTTGGAAAGCACGGGAACCGCCCTACCAGAGCTCCGTACTGCCCGTATTCTGGCCCCCGCGCAGGGCCTGAAGCACCTGGGCGAACTCTTCGTCGTACTGACCCCGGGTGGAGAGCAGATTCAGAATGCGCTGTACCGAACCATCCATCATTGCGCTGATTTTCTCCTCCTGGTCGAGGGTCGTTCCCAGCCAGGAATAGGCCTTTTCGATCACATCCACAAGTTCCTGAAGGAGGACCCGCGTATCCGCCAGCATCGCCCGGTGTTTGTCCCGCAGCGATTCGACGGCCGAAGTCGCGCTGAACAGCGCCATCTGAAGTTGCTCGGCCCGCTCCATCGATTCCCGGCGCATCGCGACATTGTCGCAGAGCGCCTCTGACGTCTCGGCCAGGACGGCCACGTGGTCGCGGATATTGCCGGCCCGCTCGGCGGACTCCTCCGGGAGATTGGTAATGGCAATCGAAACCCGATCGTAATTGACCACCAGTTGTCGCTTGAACTGAAAGATGCGTCCCATCTGGGCAAGCTTGTCGAGGATGTCCGCTTCCAGCCGGGTGGGCTCTCCTTCCGTGCGAAAGGTCACCTGACCGTCAGCCGGCCGTATGACCCCAAAAGACTGCAGCCCGAGTTCCCGGATGGCCTCGACCAGCTTTTGGGAAAGCGTCTCGTAGTCCCGGCACTGGATGCTCGATCGTACGAAATTCATGAGCACCCCGTTCTGCCCGACGGTCGACAGGAAATTCATCGCCATCGACTGCAACTGCCGCTTTTCTTCGTCAAACCGACAATAGTCGGCATGGATTTGGATGGCAAGTTCCGCCTTCTTGATCAGAATCTGCGGCGACACCGGTTTGCTGACGATGTCGTTTCCCCCGGCGTCAAAGGCCTCCAGCTGGTACTCGAGGGAATCGTGGGCAGTGACAAAAATGACCGGGACCCGGCTGACTTCGCGGATCTTTCGGCAAACCGAAAACCCATCCATTTCCGCCATCTCGACGTCGAGGACGATGAGGTCGGGGGGCTCAGCGGCGAAGCCCTCCAGCGCTTCCAAACCCGAAGCGGCGGACGAAACGGCAAACCTTTCCCGCAGGGCTTGCTCCAGGAATACGCGGAAAAAGCGATCGTCGTCAACGACAAGGATTCGCTTCCGATCGGAACCCGTCTCCTCGCTCAGCAAGGCTTTCTTCCCGTAGTTATTGTCGCCGCTCAAGGACGTCCAAATCGATCGGACCTATGCGTCGGCTGAAGCCCATCTTAGCGCACAGGGAAACTCTTCTCCGGGAAAAGAGCGACGATGCTCAAGACCTCCTCAGCCCCGATGGGCGTCTCCAGCCCTCCGAGCAGCATGATGTCCTGGCCACCCAGGAATATCTTGATTTCCTTGCGGGGGATGCCCTTGCCGGGCTCCTGCAGACAGCCGCGCAGACCGGGATGATGATGCTCAAGGGCGGAAAACGCCTCCGCCACGGTATCTCCGCTGACGGTGACTTCTTCCGCACCGCCGGTATGGCAGCGCAGAGCACGGGGGATATGAACACTGACCACGGGGGAATCGATCATGGCGGACCTCCTTTGGCGTGCTCCGAGGCGCACGCACGCTTCGCAGATGCCGGTTGGACCCGCAAACTGCTGGAGGGTTCACACCCACTTGCCGGAGCCCGCGTCGCGGGCCGCCAAAGAGTTGTCACGCCGTGGGCCGGCCGTGGAATTCGAGCTAGAATGCCGTCGCGATCAACATCCCCAGGAGTTCCCTCATGGCAGCAAACGACGACGACGAAACCACAGCCGTTTTTGTAGGCGCCCTTGCCGGCATCATGCTGGCAGCGACCGCCGCGATCTATGGAGCAAGTGCAGGCAAGCTGCAAGTGGCGCCCCCCGCCGTCACGGCGGAGGCTGAAATCGCCCCCCTCGGCGAAGCCCTGGCCAAGGTGTACTTCGCCTTGGGCAAATCCGATCTCGACGCCAAAGATCGCGACGTGGTGACCAAGACGACGGAAGCTTTGGCGGCCAAGCCCGATGCCATCGTCCTGCTCTCCGGGTTCCACGATCCCTCAGGCGATGCGGCGCAAAATGCGGAACTCGCCAAGAGCCGGGCACTAGCCGTGAAGGAGGCCTTGGTGGCGGGAGGAATCGCGGCTGACCGCGTCAAGATGCGCCGGCCGGAAAGTACCGTTGGCACCGGCAGCCCCGAGGAGGGACGCCGGGTGGAGATTCGCGTCCAGTAGTGCAGGCATTGGGGGCCCCCAATACCACTTGAGTTTCGACTCGTGGCGCAACAAAAAGCCCGCAACCTCACGGTTGCGGGCTTTTTATTCTGTCAATCGGCCTATTTGGCCTTCTTCTGGGAATCCAGACGGAATTTGACGTAGCTGCCCGGGGCTTCCTCGATGACCTTGAGTTTGCCCTTGCCCGGAACGCGGGCGGGAACCTGGGCGCTGCCGCCCGGCAGGCCGGTGACCCAGGCATGCCAATGGGTCCACCAGGAACCCGCGTTCTGGGTGGCACCCGCCAGGAAATCGTCGGGGCTCTCCGGCAGGTTGCCGTCGGAGGCATCGTTTACCCAGTAGCCGTACTTGTTGGCCACCGGCGGATTGACGATGCCGGCAATGTGGCCGGAGCCGCCAAGGACGAACTTCGTCTTTCCTGAAGGAAGGCAGGCTCCCATGTAGGTGCTTTTCCAGGGGGCGATGTGGTCTTCGATGGTGGAAATGAAGTAGCAGGGCGTCTTGACCTTGGTGAGGTCGATCTTGACGCCGTCCAGGGTAATACCGCCGGGATCCTTCAGCTTGTTCTCCAGGTACATATTGCGCAGGTAGAAGCTGTGCATCGCCGCCGGCATGCGGGTGGAGTCGGAGTTCCAGTACAGCAGATCGAAGGGGAAGGGATCCTTGCCCATCAGGTAGTTATTGACCACAAAGGACCAGATGAGGTCGTTGGCCCGCAACATGTTGAACGTGCCGGCCATCTCGGTACCTTCCAGATAGCCGCGCTCGTTCATTTTCTTTTCCAGGCCGGCCACTGCGTTCTCGTCCAGGAAAACGCCGAGTTCGCCGGGCTCGGAGAAGTTGAGCATGGTGGTAAAGAAGGTGGCGGAATTGACCCGCTTGTCTTTCTTTCCGGTCAGGTAGGCCAGGGTGGTCATGAGCAGCGTGCCGCCCAGGCAGTAGCCGGCCATGTTGACGCTGTCCTCGCCGGTGTGGGCGCAGACCTGGTTGAGGGCTTCCACGGAACCCTGTAGTAGGTAGTTCTCGAAACTCTTCTGGGCCAGCTTCTCGTCCGGATTGACCCAGGACATGATGAAGGTGGTATGTCCCTGGTCGGTGGCCCACTTGACCAAGGAGTTCTTTTCCCGCAGATCGAGGATGTAGTACTTGTTGATCCACGGCGGAACGATGAGGAAGGGTTTCTTGTACTGATCCTTGGTGGTCGGATCGTATTGGATGAGCTGGAAAAGCTCATTCTGGAAAATGACCTTGCCCGGGGTGGTGGCGACGTTCTTGCCCATCTCGAAGGCCGACGTGTCGGTCATCCGGATACGCAGCTGGCCGTCCCCCTGCTCGACGTCGTGCAGCAGGTTGTTGAAACCCTTGATCAGGTTCTGACCGTGGCTCTTGACCGTCTCCCGGAAGACCTCGGGATTGGTCATCGCAAAGTTGGAGGGCGACAGGGCGTCAATGTACTGGCGGGTGAAGAAATTGACCTTCTGCTGGGTGTGCTCGTCGAGCCCTTCGGCACCGCTCACGGTGTCGTGCAGATGGCGGGCCGTGATGAGGTAGGACTGTTTGATGAAGTCGAAAAGGAAATGCTGCTCCCAGTCTTCGTCCCGGAAACGGTTGTCGCCCTTCTTGGGGGCGGCGACGGGGCCGGAGACCGGCATGCCGACCATCTTCATCATGCTGCTTTGCCAGAGGGAAAAGTAATCCCACATCATGTTCATCTGGGTCTGCGCCAATTTGACCGGATTCGCCAGCAGGTGGGCGGAAAGGTCCATGAAGGCCTTGGCCACGCCCAGTTCGTCGGACGGGGCATCGACGCCCTCCTTGGCCTTCTTTTCCATGAACTGGGTGAGGATGCGGGAAGCGCGCTGGGCGACTTCGGCGTAGGTCTGGGCCATTTCGGCCGGGTTGGGCAGGTTGGCTGCCTTATCCTCGGTTTGCTGCGACATGTGAAACTCCCTCTGTCAGTTTTCCAAGCGGGCCTGTGCGGCCCTGGCGAAACGGATGACGCCATCGCCCCCAAGGGTGCGCGACAGCCGTCCGGCGATTTCCAGATGATTGAGATGGGCGATTGCCTCGCCCATCGCAAACATCGTCTGATGCGT